>JAYSQD010000111.1:0-129572 GCA_043721835.1 Arenimonas sp.
GATCTGGCAAGATTCATCGCGCCTGACGGACGCTCCCACGAGTCATTATCGAAAATAAACGTCATCCGCGAACGCGTTAATTAAAAGTCGCCTGATACAGAAAGCCTTCACGCTCACGCGCAATCGGCACCAGAAAAATTCCTACTTCACCAATTTTCGGGTGTCGCATTTGATAGATTTGCTGCGGGAATAAAAATACTGCGGTATTGCGGAACAAAAGCGAGAACGGTGCTCGCATCGCGTTGGGCATGCGTGTCGGCAAGGCTCTGGCTTCGACCAGTACGAACTCGATTTCTCCCTCATTGAGTGCTGCGGTAAATGTCTCGTTTACACAGCCGGAAAAATGTTCAAGTGTCAGCAAATCCATGCAAGGTTCCTTAGATGCAGTACGCCTAGTTTATTCAAAACTGCCGTCATAGTCGCGCGCCATTGATCAAATATTTTCTCGACCCGTGAAAGCAGTATCAGTTTTTCGGCAACCCAACCACGGCCTTCATCGCCGCTTCAATAAAACCCGATTCAAGTTCAGTCAGGGCTGCTGGCTCGATGTAGTTTAGGTGATCACGCCGAGTGTCGGCACCTTCGGTCATATTATTGATTTTATGATGTAACAGCTCGGGCTTTATGTCTTCAAAAGGCAGAAAATTGCGAAGCCGTTCGATTGCCTGCATGGGTTCTCTTACCAAGTCTTCATAGGACAACATCAGTACGGGATTGGAATGCTGCCATTGCTGCATAAATGTCATATGGCCAGCCCATTGCGCACAAAATTGCTGCGTGCCCGCTTCATCATGAAGCTCACCCCAGGCTTTGGCAGAACGAACGCAATCTGTGAGATTACGATATATATATATAGCGCTCGTTCCCGACATGGCGTCAAATAACATGCGGATTAAATGCGGCTGCCATCCAGGATATTTGAATCCCCAGAGTTCGCGGCCATGTTCTTTTGCATATTGCTGGCAGTAAGAAAGCCCGGCGAATGAGCCCTGACGAAGCACTTCCAGATAGCCATCAATATCGGGCATCAGATCCGGAATCCAGTCGTTGGCATCACCTTGCATCACACGATCAAAGCTAGTGGCAAAGCGTTGACGTGAGTGCGCATACACCATTTTGCGCGAGGCAAAAATCTGTAACTGCAACTCAAGATCCTTGCCGATTTCTTCTCCGTAAATCAGGGCATTACCCGACGAACACAACAAACGCTGCAGCAAGGTCGTGCCGCAGCGGATCGTTGGCGAAGTAATCAATATGGGCTTAAGTTCGATCATGCCCAAGATGCCTTCGAGCGCGGATTATTTCACCCGCGCTAATGTATAGACTTCGCTCGCTGCACGCAGGCCTGAAAGTGCCGCACCTTCCATGAAACCTTGCCACTCGTAAAAGCTGCTGGTGTGCTCGCCTGCGAATAACAGATTCCCGATCGCTTTGGCTTCGTTATGTGCAATCGTGGTGAAGTAGCCAGGTCGGTTGCAAGTATGCGAACCCTTGCTTAATGGGTTGTTCGACCAATTCTCGGTAAATGCCAATACGTCACCACGCGCGTTACGCTGCACTGCATCGTTCGCACCTGGAAGCACTTGCTCAAGATAGCCAAGGAAAGTTTTTGCATCGGCTTGCAAGCTGGCTAATTTCAGCGAACTCGAACGCGAACCGCCTGCGTAACCCGCGAGCACTGCGCGCGTGTCGTTTGACTTGCTTGGATTAGCTTCCCAAGTGGACTGCATCATTCCGCTATCGCTGTAGCCGGTGCCGTTAAGGCCATGGCGGACATACCAATAGGGTTGCTTGAAACCCAGCATTAATTTGCTGTGGTCGCCCATGCCGGCATTATTAATTGCCAATCGCTTCCAAGCGGGCAGTTCAAGGCTTGCATCCATTTGGACATCGCGCAATACGCTGAACGGTAGGGTCATTACAACGACATCATGATCGCTTTGTATGGTGCGTCCGGCGACATCAAAGCTGAGCCGCAAACGACCACCAGAAAGTTTTCGTACGGCCAACAGTTTGTGACCAACAGCAACGGGTTTTGGCAAACGCGCTGCCAAACCGGTGGTGATCCGATCATTGCCTTCCACCACTCGGAAATGTTCGCCGCCAAACACACCAAACGGCGCTAACTTGCTGCGTTTGTCGCTATAAATGAAACGCAAGAAACTAATGGCACTTAATTCTTCAATACCGGCACCATACTCTGACATATAGGCCGCACTGATCACCGACCGCAACAAGCCGCCAGCACCGTGCAGAATGAGGTAATCATCAAGGCTCATAAAATCGAATAGAGCGTCGGTTTCGGTAAAACGATCTGCAGTGGGATAACTCAAGGCACCCAGATCCTGGCGAATGGAAGCTGTAAAAGTCCGGTACTCCTCCACCACTTGCGCCTCGGAGTACATGCGTCCACCAAAGTGGTAGTAGCTGGTTCCGGGAAAGATCGAAAAATCTTCGAGTTCAAGGCCAAGCTGTCTGGCATAACCGATCATGGTTTGATGCGAACTATTGATGAATTCGCCACCGCGCTCGACGACCTGGCCTGGGAAGAATCCGCGCAAACTCGAACAACGGCCACCGACACGTTCGGCTGCTTCAAAAACTTTGGCTTGTATGCCCAAACGCGCGAGCTCACTGGCGCAACTCAGACCAGCAAGACCTGCGCCCACAATGGCCACACTACTTGAGCCGCCGCGCCCCCCAAAGCCTGGAATACCCAGCTGCGCAATGCGTGCAAACGCGGTGGGAGCCAGCGAGCCAACTGCCACCGTTGCCGACGCCGCAATGGCGCCCTTTGCAAACTGCCGACGACCTGCATTGCGCAAGCCCTCCTGCCCGATTGCTTCCTCTGGACTCTGACCAGTTTGCTCACAACGCTCGGCCAAGCGAGCTATACGAAGCAATTTCGCCATCATGCTGCTACGACTCATAAAACACCCCACCCCTGAATGTGTCGGCTAGATATACCGCGTTGTCAGCTTGTCTTCAAGTTCGCGGCCGACGCGAAACTCGTTAATTGATACAAGTTGACCAGCCCTGAAGTGGAACGCTTTAACTTAGATCGAAACCCGGTTTTATAAAGCACGCCCTGCTCAGCCAACTTTTCTGCTTCAGAAGGGTACTTGAACAAGGCTGCATTACTGTTACCAAGTATAGTTATCCACAATCCGATACTAAGACAAAACTATCGTGATGCCATGTTAATAAGTGTTAATTCTTTACGTAATGCCCAGAATAAAAGCGGATGCTTTAGCAGAAGCCTTCGGGATTAAAAATGACATTGCAAAGCGTCAGCCGCATTCAAAAATCATATTGACGCAGGGTGGAACCCGCGCAGCGGTTTCCACGCTCTCACGCATCATCGCAATCTTCGGTGGAATCACCCACGGCGTGCCGCCTGTTGGTGGTTTCACCCTACGTCGCGATAATTGAAGGCCTAGGCAACTGCTGCAATCGGCCGCACCTTGCCACGAAAGGTTTTTTGCGCCCGCCACAAATCAAAATTTGCTTGCATGGTGTACCAAATACCCGGCGTTGTACCAAGCGCTTTTGATAAACGAATATCCATTTCCGCACTAATACCAGCCGCACCATTTAACACTCGTGACAAAGAGACACGTGTGACGCCAAGCCTTGCCGCAGCATCGGTAACGGTAATATTGCTGAGCCATTCACGGAGGACGTCGCCGGGATGCGGCGGGTTATGCATTTTGGTCATTAGTGATAATCCTGATAGTCCACCAGTTCCGCGTCGCCGTTTTTGAAAGTGATGATTTTCATCACAATAAATAAATCGGCTCCCTTTTAGCATCTCAGGCCGGTAATTGAGGTGATACAAATTCTATTTCTGTTTGCGGGGGCAATGGCGGCAATTGCAGTTCATGAGTTTTAATAACCGTAATGCCATGACGCTTTGCATGCTTGGCCAGATTGTCGTCGTCAGAATAAATTGTCTTTAATTCCCTAGATTTAGCAACACTCAAAATTTGCCAGTCATATTTTAATTTTGCATAAGTCTCAGGTCTTTTTGTCTTTTCACCAGCCTTGAGTCCGCTGCCTGCAATTACCGATAACTCAACCGCAGCCATTTGATCAAACGGAACTACTATAAAGTTCTTGGAGTTATTGATCGTATCTAATAATTCCTGAACCTTGTCACCTGCAACAATTAATATCTCACTCAAGGCAGGTGTTGGTATCACTACGCGTTGATTTGAATCACTGAGATTTTTTAGTAGAAATTCTATTCTTTCTTTAGATTTCTCTAATGGCTTATTGGTCTTGGGATCGATTGGAGGTGCTGCGCCCGGATAAAACAAAAGCAGCAAAGTTGTTGAGTCCATAACAACCATTAATGAACTCCTTTATTGCCGCGATGTTTCAAGATCGTCGCAACAGGATTGTCTTGAGGATCCCAAGTCTTCTTGGCTTGACTTCTAATTCGCCCGACGTCCTCAATTAAGCTATCTGTTCTCAACATAACGAATTCATTTGCTTTCAGATATGCGTACTGCCAGACACCTTCTTCATCACGTGTTACTCGACCTGTGCCAATAATTCGAAGTGGGTTGCCAAACAGGTGATGAGCCAATTCTTTTGCTGTCTCTCTCGATACTTCAAAGCTCCACAATAGGCCTTCAGCATCCTCAATGTTTGCATGTGCACTTTTGTCCTTACCACCGACACGAACCAACACTCCTTCTCTTTCTACAACCTGGGTGAATGGGCCCATCTTTGGAGGCCGCACTTCGTTTTTACCCGGAAATTTGAGCACATTGCTTTTGTTTCGAAAAAGGCCACCGTCAGCGTTGTCTTGCCGAAGAAGATCATTGATGTGTTTGATCGCTTTAACTGCCTCAGGCACGCCATCGCTAGTTTGTGCCTTAACTAGTCGCTCTCTGACTTTAGGGCTCGCTTCATTTTCTACATGCGCAAGGAGTTTTACACTGCCTTTTTTTATGCAGTCGAAATGAACACGCTCAGTTTCACCTAGAACTACAGCAAGCGCAGCCATATACTCTGCAAGCCTAGCCATCGGAATCGAATCCGGCAAGAATGCATTGATCTTGAATGTATAACTATCATTTTTCATGTTAGTTGGCCTCCGCTAAAGCCAGCCATCAGAATCTAGGTTCTCAAAACGTAGTCTCAGGACCCGAGACTGAATCGAGTGTAACGGCTCCGGCAAAATGGCGATAGACCATGCATTAAGGTGGTAATTAGCCACCCTCAAAATAAGCATTAATCATTTACGTAGAGATAGAATACATTTGACAGCGCTGCTTGGCTGTACTGACTTCGTTTTATCAAATACGCAGCATTTTAGGTGCGTATTACTTCTTTGGTGCCGGCACCCGGATTCGAACTGGGGACCTACCGCTTACAAGGCGGTTGCTCTACCAACTGAGCTATGCCGGCAACAGGGCCATATTTTAGCTTGAAGTAATTCAATCGAAAACCCGTAAACTGTTCGGTCCAGCAATTTACTGGCTTTCACTCAGCGACAATTACTGGCAAGTGACCTTGTTTGCGCTTAATTTTGCAGCGGGCAGCACGGTTTCCAACTTGAAGTCTTCCGGCACGGCGACATCAATCCACCATTGTGATGCCTGTTCGGTGCGTGATTCCAGCACTGGATTAAAGCCTAATTTCACGACGGAGTCTTTGCGGGCTTCGGCATTTTTTAAATCATGAAAAATACCCAGAGACACGGTATTTTCCTGTGGGCCAGCGGTAACAACGTAATAGTCACGCAAGCCATTGGCCGCTAATTGGCGGGCGAATTGCAAGGCTTCTTCGCGGTTTTTTGCCGCCGGTAAAAAAACTCGATAGCCCTGTAATGCGGCGGCCTGCATTTCACGGAATTGGATGCGGCCGGCAATGGGTGTCAACAAATTCATGGCCGCACGCAAATCTGCGGGCGTATCAAAGGCGCCAATGCTTAAACAAAGTGGCGTGGCACTTAAATCCTGCGGTGCTTCATTTAATTCTTCCGAGCCGCTTTGTTGTGCGCGCTCTACTTCGCTCAATAAACTTAGCGAAAGCGTATTTTTTTCGCGCGGAGGCAAGCTCGCCGCGTTTGCGTCACGGTGCAATAGCCACCAACTGGCAGTGCCAAGATTCAGACAAATTAAAAATACGAAAATACTACGCAACATTATTATGAATTTTCCAGATAGCGAGCCAGCAAAGCCAAGCCTTCAAGCACAAGCATGGGTTTATAGACCACATTATCGTGCAAATGCGGCAATAAAGCTGCTGCATCGCCGCCTGTTATCAATAATGGCAATGCCGGTTCATTTAAAAGCTGGCTGGCTTCACGCCAGCTTTTTTCGATAATGCCAAGCACCATATAACGCGCACCGCTAGCCAAAGCATCGGCGGTATTGTCGGAAAACCCAAGTGGCGAGCCGGATAAATTCCTGAAATTGGCAAATCGGCTTTCCATTGCCTTGTGAATGATCGTTTCGGTCGCGGTTATCATTCCACCATGGTGCTGGCCATTGGCTTGCAGCACATCAAGGGTTAAGGCACTGCCGACGGAGACAATCAAGGCCGATTTTTTTGTTTGATGCGCCGCCAATAAACCCAGAAAACGATCAACACCCAATTGCTGTGGATTAGGGTAAGCAACGCGAACACCCAATGCTTCGGCCTGGGTTTTTACATGCGTGACAACAAACCCCGCAGATACCAATACCGATTCAATACTCGAATTAATTTCTACACTGACTACCGAGGCGAAATAACACTGTTTGTTTTCAGCATCAGTATTGATATGAGTTTCTAGCTGCGCAATAAAATCCGTCGCATCCAATGCAATTGCGGTCACCGGCGCCAGCAAACCGTCCGCCAACAGACAGGAGATTTTGCAGCGCGTATTTCCACAGTCGATTAATAAAGTCATAGCACTCACAATGGCCTTAGGCTAATTTCGCCAGAATGATAATGCCGTTCAACACCGTCCTGCTGCAAGCGCAATGCCCCTTGCTCGGTAATGCCCAAGATGCGGCCTTTGTGAATGCGAGCACCATCAAGTAATTTAACGTCCTGGTTCAAGAGCACATCGTAATCTGTCCATTGCGATAAAAACCCGGCCGCACCCTCGTCTTCAAAACTTTGCAAGCCGGGCAATAAGTCATTAAGCAAAGCGCCGAGCATCTCATTTCGCGATAATAATTTGTCGCCAGCCCGTGTCTGCAAATCCGTCCAGGCCTGATCAATATTGCTGGCCGAATGAAGCGGCATTCTGACGTTTAAACCAATGCCAATTACCACGCTTATCTCTGCATTGGCTTCGCCAGAAACCTCAATCAAAATTCCACCGCATTTTTTATTTCCAGAAGCAACAATATCATTCGGCCATTTTAGCCCGACATCGGTAAAACCCTGCGCACGTAAAGTTTTTGCAATCAATACACCCACCACCAAGCTCAAACCCGATAAAGCAGGCAAGCCTTTATTGAAACGGCGGCGCAGACTCAAATAAATATTGGCGGCCATGGGTGAAGCCCACTGCCGACCCAGACGGCCACGGCCGGCGCTTTGTTGCTCCGCAAGAAAAATATCCGTGCCAGGTTTTTGTTTAGCTTCGGTTTTTGCCCAAGAATTAGTTGAATCTATTTGTTCAACGATATGAAAATCGCCCAACTGTTTTTTTGCAGCGTTATTGAGATGAAGACAAATGCGATCTTGATCCAGCCATTCCACCGGGTATTTTAAAAAATAGCCTTGACCGGATTTTGTTTCGATTTCAAAACCGCCTTCACGCAAATGCTGGATGCGTTTCCATACTGCGCTGCGACTGATACCCAATTGTTCTGCCAGCAGCATACCGCTGACGGGTTTTTGCGACAATAACAACAATAGCGCACGATCAATCACACCGACTTCTCGAACAAGGCATGCCAGGCGCGTTGCCAAAGCATGGCTTTATCAAAACGATATTCATTTTTTTGTAGCAGCCGTTGCATATTGCTGCGATGGGTAAATAAAATTAAAAAAGCGGCGGCGGCAGAAAATATCAACACTGGCATCGGCGCTTTGCTGATTAATGCCAACACCAACAAACTAAAGCCTGCCAGCACGGTGGATAAACCGACATAACCCGTCAGGCTCAAACATAAGCACCAAGTAAGCACTAATACCAGCAGGGAAAAAGGCGATAACAATAGTAAACCACCCACTAAGGTAGCCGCACCTTTGCCGCCACGAAAGCCATGAAACACTGGCCATACATGACCCACTACTGCACACAACAACGCAACATACGGTATGACATGCAAGTTTGCAGGCGATGAAAAACGCAAGGGCAAATAGACAGCTAATGCACCTTTGCCGATATCAATTAAAACAACACCGAGTGCAAACTTAAGCCCTTGGGTACGAAAGGCATTCGTGCCACCGGCATTGCCGCTACCTTGCTGGCGAATATCGACACCACGGAAACGGCCCAGCAATAAACTGCCCGAGATCGAACCCAATAAATAGGCGAATACTAAAATGAAAATATCGAACATAGATATCGACTATACGTTTTACAGAACCGGCTGCACTGAAATAACCAGAGCGCCGGGCCCTGCATGAGCGCCCACAGCGGGGCCGGTTTCAACACACCATGCGTCTTGAAATGGAACCAGTTTTTTCAGCTCGGCCACTAACACTTGGCCCTCTTGCGCTGCATCACAATGGCCCACAATCACTCGCCATTTTTTAGTGTGATCAATTGATTTTGCAACGTACTGTGCAAAACGTCTTGGAATATCTTTTTTACCAAAAAATGCGCTATGCGGTTTTAACTTGCCTTCCGGCGTTACCTTGACCATCGGCGTTAAGCCTAACCATTCGGCCACCGGTTTCGCCCAACGCGGTACCCGTCCGCCACGAACGGCATGGCTAATTTCGCGAGCGATGGCCCAGGTTTCGGTTTGTGGTTTTAATATTGCCAGCAAACTCATAATGGCTTCTGCACTTTCGCCGCGCTGTGCTGCTTCGGCAGCGGCAATGGCGAGCAAGGCTTCGCCTCCGGCGGCATTGGCAGTATCGAAAATAAAACTTCGATCAACATGCCCGCGTTGCGCTGCAGTTTCGGCCGATTGCAAGGTTCCGGACACTGCACGTGATACGCCCACATAAACAAAGGCAGGATGATGCGATAACAAAAATTCGAATTGCCGGCGGAAATCGCCCGGCGATGGTTGACTGGTTTTCGGCAAGACAATTTCGGTACGCAATTTGCGATAAAACTCGGCCGTGCTTAAACCGATTTTATCGAGATAATCATCATCGCCAAAATTCAATCGCATCGGCACGACATGGATATTAAGCTGCGCGGCCAAGCCTTCGGGTAAATCCGCGGCGCTGTCGGTAATGATGACAACACCACCAGCGCCTTGACTACTGCGTTTCTGCGCGTGCATGTCATCGGCTTTGGTAGATTCGACACGACCAAAACGCGCCGCCAATTCAAATAAAGCTTTGGGGTTGGCAACATGGGCATGCAAACGTAAACGCGAATGCGAACCCGCCACTACAACGCAAGAGGCTCCAAGATCGGTAACGGCGGCTCGCAGACTCGCACGATCCAAACCCTCGCCGACCAATAGACATTCACTACAAAAACGATGCTCGGGGTCTTCGTCACTCAAGTCGCCATGCACTTGCGCCGCTTCCAAATCAGCACGATTATCGAGCACGCTGTCGGCTAAATCCCATTGCCCGGATTTCAAATATTCATCGATGCCTTCGAGCATATCGACAAACCCTTGAGCACCGGCATCCACCACACCCGCTCTTAACAAGACCGGGAGTTGTTGTGGCGTGTAAGCCAACGCACGACGGGCATTTTGCAGCGCTTTATCGAACCAAAGCTTGGCATCGGTAATATCGGTACGCGCCTCAAGTGCTTCGGCAAAGGCGGTAATCACGCTTAAAATAGTGCCCTCTTTAGGGTCTGCTAACGCACTCCGGGCAGAACTGGCACCGGCACGCACAGCTTGCGACATGGCGGCAAAATCAATACCCCGCACCACGCCCACCGCTTCTGCCACCCCTGTAAAAAACTGCGCCAAAATGGCGCCAGAATTACCACGTGCGCCGTCGATGGCGTCGTCGCCGACTCTTTTCAACAGCACGCCCGCGCCCGGCGTACGCCGACTCAAGGCGCCGGTCAGCACATTGCCAAGGGTGAAAGCCAGATTACTGCCGGTATCACCATCGGCAACAGGAAACACATTGATTTTATTGAGCGCCTCACGCTGCGAAATAACCCGCCTAGCGCCCGCAATCAAGGCACGGCGAAGGGCCGGTCCGCGAATATGGATTGGGGGTAGTGGGTTTAGGACGGCACTCATTCGGGGCTAAGTCTGCCGGAACTGCCGTCATATAACTAGGCGTGTCTTTATGCTGCACTGCAAAATAACATCTAACTCACATTTATAAAAAAATTAGGGCTAAAATGCTCGGGCTTTGCAACCTTTTGCGAGGCAGGTGCATCTTACTGGCACTAGGGCTTTGGGGACGATTCAAATGAATTCTTCAGTTTTTTTATTTTTACTATTACTGATTGCCAATCCAACTTTCGCTGCCGCCAATACCAATGGCGATGAACCCAACGTCTGCCCAAAAGTACGCACCAGCACACAAGCCAATACCACACAAGAAAACGATAGCATTAGCGCAGCGCCAGTTGTGCCGGCACGCCCAACGCCGATACGCAGCATACGCAGTACCGCACCACGCACAGTGTCGCCACGTTGGCACTCGATGCTGCCGGGAATGTTTCGATAGGGTGGAACCGCCCGCTCTTGGCGATTCCAACGTGTATTACGATGACGTCAATCAGATTCGTGGATAAATAGGCATTTTCACTTCGTTTGGCTTGGTGGATTCCACCAAAAAACGGTGGGATCCACCCTACATAATTCAAAACACCGGCGGTATCCGAATTGAAATTTCGGCGCCCTCTAGTTCTTCTGATTTTCCGATAGTCAATTCGCCGCGATAGGCGCGCACGATGTCTTGCACAATTGCCAGACCAATGCCGTGGCCTTGCACGCGCTCATCACCACGCACACCTCGTTGCAACATACGCTCAACATTTTTTGGCTCGATGCCGGGGCCGTCATCTTCGACAAAAAACGAAACACCCGGCCTGCGATTGGTCGGTGCCGGTTCTACTTTTACCGTCAGCAATACTTTGCTATTGGCCCACTTGAAGGCGTTTTCCAGCAAGTTGCCTAATAATTCTTGCAAGTCGCCGAGCTCGCCATAAAAGCGAGATGCTTCATCCATTTCGAATTCGCAAATCACGCCTTTATTTTTATAAACTTTTTCCAGACTTTGTACGATTTCCAAAGCGCGTGGTTCGATTTCGATCGGTGCGGAAAATAATGCGTGGCCGCTGCGGGCGGCGCGGGATAATTGGTACGACACAATTTCATCCATGCGCTGCGTTTGCGCTTTTACTTCGCCGCGCAGACTCTCGTGTGTGGCATCAGAATCCAGCCGTGCACGCAAAACCGCCAGTGGCGTTTTCAGGCTATGCGCCAAATCAGACAAGGTATTGCGGCTTTGCTCAAGGCCGCTGCGCTCGCTTTCAATAAATGCATTCAAGCTGTCGGCAATCGGTTCCAGCTCGCGTGGATGCTGGCCGGTCAGTCGCTGACTTAAGCCGCTTTGTACTTGCTTCAATTCTTTTTCCAATTGTCGCAAGGGCAATAAGCTCCAGCGCAATACCAAAGTCTGCAAGAGCAATAGCAGAACGGTCGCCAAGCCAAGATAATTCCAGAGTGCACGCCGGAACACGGCAATTTGCTTATCCAGAGTTGAAGTGTCTTCGTAAATTGCAAACGTCAATTGAATTTCACCCGAGCCGGTTTCCCAAATCGTGGTTTGACTCAGGCGATATAACTTAAGCTCGTCACCATCGGATTGTTTGTATGCCTGCGGACCTTCGATCAAGGCATCGCCGGGCGCGATAGCATTGGGCGCCGGAATAGTTCGACCTAAAGTTGATGCCGATTCCCAACGAAAGCCCTTGCCGACAGCGACCGCATAAAGGCCACTACCGGGCCGGTCAAATCGCGGATCCGGTGGCGATGCATCTGGCGATTTAAAACGACCTTGGGCATCAAAATCACTATTACGCAAATAGGCGCGCGCGTAGTTGTCGAGCCGCTGCTGCAAATTATTAAGTGCGGTTTCCTGGAAGGCACGGTCGAGCGCATAACCGGTCAGGCCTAAAAAAGCGACCAGTCCAAGACTGGCCGCTAATAATTGCCTTGAATTGAGTGAAAGCGTGCGCCACGCCATGCGCGTTTATTCGCTACGTGGAATGGCAAAACGATAACCGCGACCACGAACGGTTTCTATCGGTTTTAATTCGCCATCGGGGTCCAGTTTTTTCCGCAGGCGACCAATAAACACTTCAAGCACATTGGAATCGCGATCAAAATCTTGTTGATAAATATGCTCGGTCAAATCGGCTTTTGAAACCAATTCACCTGCATGGAGCATCAAATATTCCAGCACTTTATATTCGTAACTGGTCAAATCGACGGCAAGTCCGTTGACGGTAATGGTTTGCGAAGATAAATCCAGACGTACCGGGCCGCAATCGAGAGTTGGCTTGCTCCAGCCGGCCGCACGACGCAGCAAGGCATTAATACGTGCCAATAATTCTTCTACATGGAAAGGTTTGACCAAGTAGTCATCGGCACCGGCTTTCAGGCCTTCGACTTTATCTTGCCAACTCGAACGTGCGGTCAGAATAAGAATCGGAAATTTCTGTCCGACTTCGCGCAATTTTTTTACCAAATCCATGCCGGACATTTTGGGCAAGCCCAAATCAATCACGGCAATATCAAAAGGCACTTCTTTGCCGTGATAAAAACCTTCCTCACCATCGGCCGCGGTATCGACCGCAAAGCCGTCGCGTTTTAAGCGGGCAGCCAAGGTTTCACGAAGTGGTGCTTCATCTTCAACCAGCAATATGCGCATGTGCGTCTCCTGTGACGGGATCCGGCCGTCTCAGGCCGGGTTAAATCTGATCGGGGTCACCGCCGTCCTTATCCGTAGCATTTTGACTACGAGGAGCGGGTTGGGGTTTCTTGCTACGATTTTGCTGCGGATCAACCTGCATGACACGCACACGACCATCGTTGGTCAATACTTTGACGCGATTCACTTGGCGGCCGTCTCTTTGCATGGGTTCTGCACTTAAGACTTCGCCACCTGTTTGGCGTTCCACGCGTCGCACCGAGTCGGTCAAGCTAGACTTGGCTTCCACGCGCGGGGCTTCGTTATTGTCATTATCATTCGCTTTGCGTTGCTCAGCCGACACCGGCGCCGCAGTAGAAGCAGCAAACACAATGGCGATGGTGGCAAGGACGCGTTTCATGGCGATAGTTTAAAGGCTCAGGCCGACTTGGCCAATTAGTTAGGGTGGAGTTTGGTGCTTTAGGGGTGAATCCTATCTGAATTTGGCCTATTGGCGACCTATCGGCCAGTTATTGCTGATGGCTTTGTTCAGTCAGTACGGCTTAAAAAATCTCGCCTACACAGCATCTTAGCGAGCCTCCGGCCTTTTCGATTTCGGACAAATCCACGGTATGCAGATTGAAACCGGCTTGTTTCAAGATCGCTTTATTGGCTGCGGTTAAATTATCGGCCGCCATTTGGCTCATCCAGATCGCATCTTCGCTGAGCGTGATGGCGTTGCCGGCGAAGGCGTTTTTTTCCGCGCCCGATAACACCACCGCATTCGGCGCATAAAATTCGGCGATCGCATCGCTCACTTGCGCATCGGCAAAACCACCAGGGGCAATGATGGCCCCCCTACTCGCCAAGAGCGTGAGTACGACATTGGTGTGATATTCACCGGACGCTAAATCAAACATCAGGCAGGCCTTTAATCCGAAGGCGTCACACATAGCATGAGCGCCGATTTCGTCACAACGCTCACTTAACCCGCAATAAGCAATATTGCGCGCTCGATCAATAATCAGGGAACCGGTCAATTCGCAAATGCCGGGCTGCTTTCGCAAATCGATTAATTCACAGCCCAAAACTTGCTGAAAAAAACCCAGAATATCGGAGCGTTCCGCTTCGGCTTGTCTTACCGGATGCTTCATGTGCCCGAGAATGATTTTATTTTTTGCAGTGGCAAATACGTTATTGGGAAACACCGCATCGGGCGTTTCGGCACGACCCGGAAAAGCGATAGCCGTTGTAAATTTAGATAAGGCATGCGCAAGATTTCGATGTTGTGCCAATGCCAAATCGGTCTGTATCGATTTTTTTAAATCCATATACACATTATCTTGCGCTGATTGTGTTGCCAGCGAAAAACCTTCAGGTGTGACTAAATAAACCGCTTTTGCACAAGCGCGACTTAGTGGCTCGCATGTTTTCGCAAAAGCAAAAAAAGTATTAACGTCGCGTGTGAGCATGGGGTTCTCTTGGAAAATATTTCCGCAGAGTTGGCATGGCGCAGCTCTGCAAATGTAGCTTTAGGTGGGGGAAGGTGGGCGATGCCCACCCTACGGCTTGATCATTTGCTTGGCATAGAGCTGCAATACTTCATCACTGTCGCCCAAGCTTATTTCCTTTTCATACCGCATTCCAATCGTTTTTAATAATGCAATGGAGGCTTGATTGCTCGGCAATGTAATGGCAACAAGACGCTCAAGCCTTAGAGGTCCGCTGGCATAATCAACGCAGGCCGAGGTGGCTTCTTTCGCATAACCCTTACCCCAAAAATCCGGATGAAATGCAAAACCAATATCGACATCATCCAGGGTTTCACGTTTTAGTAAACCACACAGGCCAATCGGGATGCTGCTTGATTTTGTTTCAGTCAGGTATAAGCCAAAGCCATGCTGTTTTATCATCGCCAAGGGCCCATTGTTGATATAGGCACGGGCATCGTCCAAATTCCGAACTCCGCGATCACCGATAAACTCCAACCAGGATGGTTGATTGAGAAGATCGAGAATAAATTCGGCATCGTTATCTGTTAACCAACGCAAACTTAAGCGCTGTGTTTGGATTACTTGCATATTTTCACCTATTGAATTAACGATGTTTGCCAAGGCAAAAAATCACAAGCATGGCCCCAAGCTTAATATTACGCTTTGATGCATGGCCGGACATCGGGCAAAAACGCGTACGCATTATTATGCCTACCCATACTGTAAGCCTTCATAAGCCGCCACTGCACTGCTCCAACATAAATCCGACAGACTCAGCCCGTCGGTATGCACTCATTCAACATAGGCTTGAACGATGTAAGGCTTTGGCGCCTTACACAGAACCGCCTTTAATGATACCTTTGTCATAGTTAAATCGTTCGACTTGAACACTGGGGCATTGGGGAATGCAACGCAGCACGTTTCTCGAATATAAGGCCTATCGCTATCTCAAGGTTAGCGCACTGCTGGCTGCTTTGGCAGTGCTTGCCTATGCGTTTTCAAGGCCCGCGACTGGCCATTACGGCGGCACTTGGCTGGGCTATACCTTAGGCAGTATTGGTGCTGCCATTATCTTATTCCTGATTTGGTTTGGCGTTCGGAAACGTCAATATCAAAGTTCTGCCATTGACTTGAAGTCTTGGCTATCGGCGCATGTCTATTTGGGCGCGCTGCTGATAATTGTGGTAACTCTGCACACTGGCTTTGAAATTGGCTGGAATATTCACAGCTTGGCCTACGGATTGATGCTGCTCGTCATTTTTAGCGGCTTTTATGGCGTGTATGCCTATCTGCGTTTTCCCCGGATGATGACCGAAAAAATGGGGGAAGATACGCTCGATAGCTTATTCCTGAAAATTGCCGATCTGGATCAAGAAGCGCGCAAAATTGCACTTCAACTCCCGGACGATATTAATCGTGCGGTATTGAATGCCAGTCAACAAACACGTATTGGTGGCGGCTTTTTTCAGCAACTCAGCGGCCGCCAAAAAAATTGCCCGACGGCATCGGCACTACTGGTCATTCAGAATGTCGGCGCAACTCTCAAAGACGAGCATGCCAAAACCAATCGGGAATTATATTTCCAGATGTTGAGCAAGCAGACACTGGTCAACCGCGCACGAGAAGACATCATGTTCCGCGCGCGCCTGGAAGTCTGGTTGTATTTTCATGTGCCGCTCTCCATAGCATTGTTGGCGGCGCTGATTGCACATATCGTCTCCGTGTTTTTTTACTGGTAGCCGACAGCATGATTTATTGCCAGCTGATCAAGATAACTCGCAATAGCCGTGGCGAAGCCATTGACGAAGCGCGTGAAATCGCAGGCGATAGTTTGCGAATTGGTCGTGGTGCCAATTGTATTGTGCACTTGCCCGACCCACGGATTAATCTGCATCACGCAACAATTCAATATGCCGACGATGGCAAACTTTATCTGGAAAGTGCCAATGAGCTATTGAATTTCAATGGCGAATTCAGAAAGCGTGAAGCATTGCGCAACGGCAGTCGTATTTTAATAGGTCCGTATCAATTTATTGTCGAAGAAAAAAATAATGAACACGATCTTGTGCTCACCTATGAATTGGTTTCGCCGTTGTCAGATGACAAGGGCGAATTAAAAAAGCGTTCGCGGACCAGTCTTACCCAAGCCGGCTTGTCAAAACGAACGATTGCCTTGAGCCTGGCCGCATTAATTACGCTGGCATTTTTAATATTGCCCATACTTCATGCCACCCAACCGGAATTAGTCTCTACCAGCCACAAACTACCCATCACCTTGGATGAGTCCTGGAATCCTGGACCTATTTCGGCCGGTCATCAGGCATTCGCCAAAGACTGCCAGCAATGCCATACCAAACCGTTTGTCCAAGTGGAAGATACTGCCTGTACCACTTGCCACAAAAACATTGGTGACCATGTCGCAAATAAAACCATGCAGGTCAATTTATTCGGCAAAACTCGCTGTGCAAGCTGCCATCTTGAACACAAAGACAGTCTGACCATTGCTCGCAGTAATCCTGCGCTTTGTGTCGATTGCCATAGCAATCTAAAAACTTTTAAAGCCAGCAACCCCGGCATTGCCTTGAATGATATTCATGATTTCTCGAGTGACCACCCGGGCTTTAAGCTATCGATTAAAACCGGAGTTGGTTTTACCGAGTTCAAACGTGTCGATCAAAATGATAAAGCACGCTTGATTGAAAACTCCGGCCTGAAATTTCCGCATGACGTGCATCTATCGAGCAAAGGCATTAACAGCCCCAATGGCCGCAGCGTCATGCAATGTAATAATTGCCATACGCTTGACGAAGCCGGTGTGCGTTTCAAACCGATTGAAATGCAAACGCATTGCGCGAGTTGCCATCGACTCGAATTTGAACCCGCTGTTACTACACGCCAAGTGCCGCATGGTAATGTTGCTGAAGTCATGACGACTTTGCGCGAGTTTTACGGCAGCCAAAGTGTCGGCGAATCACCGATTGATATTGCTACCATTGATGGCCTGCTGCGCCGACCCGAGCATGTCAATGCCAAAGTAGAACGCACACGCGCGAGTGTTTGGGCCAATCAAAAAGCAAACAAGGTGGCTGCTGATTTATTCGAGGTTCGCGTTTGCAACACCTGCCATCAAGTTACCCGCAACGGCAACAATGCAGAACAGCCATGGACGATTACGCCGGTCAATATCAATGACCATTGGTTACCAAAAAATAATTTCGCTCATAATCAACACACCGATACACCCTGCTCCACTTGCCACAATGTGCTGACTTCCAAAACAAGTAAGGATATTGCCATTCCCGATATCACTACTTGTCGCAGTTGCCATGGCGGTGCAAAACCAGAGCGCAATAAAGTGACCAGTACCTGCGAGTCCTGCCATGGCTTTCATTTATCAAGCCATCAAACACTATCGGCAGAGCAAATCATGAAGGCACATGCCCAGCCAATGTCAAAAGACAAAGGAGCACCATGAGCCGCTTATTGTTAACGCGCTTTTTGTGGTTAAGCTCATTTACCGGGCTATTTCTGGGCACGGGCTTGTGGTTCCGAATTGAAAACCTCAAAGCGCCTGCTGTCATTGCGACTCCCACTGCCAACGCGACTCGCGCAACTCCGGCAGCAACAAACTGTCTGGCGAGTGTCAACACAGAAGGCTCAACAAAAAGTTGTGGCATAGCGTCTTTGAATAAACCCGCACAACCGCCAATAAAAACACCTGCGAGTCCACCGCCGCCGAGCGCTGCGATATTTCTAAGCGCTATCGATGTAGAAAAAATAATTAGCCAAGCCGTCGGTGAAGCACAGGCTCGCGGCGTGCGAGGTACAGTGGCCGTGGTTGATCGTGTTGGCAATGTATTGGCGGTATTCCGCATGACCGGTGCCAGCAACACATTCAGTATTAATAGTGGCCGTGGCGTTTCTGGTGGTTTGGAAGCTATTTCGATTTTGCCCGATAGTTTTGCCGCCATTTCCAAAGCCATTACTGGCGCTTATTTATCAAGCGAAGGCAATGCCTTCAGCACCCGTACCGCTAGCCAAATTGTGCAGCAGAATTTTAATCCTGGTGAAATTTCTTCGCCGTCGGGACCTTTATTCGGTGTGCAGTTTTCGCAGTTTTCGTGTTCTGATTTAATGTCACGACAAGCCGATGGCAACATGAGCCCCAAACGCTCGCCTTTGGGATTATCTGCCGACGCGGGTGGAATGCCACTGTATAAAAATGGCTTTCTTGTCGGTGGCATTGGCGTCATCACCGATGCAGTTTATTCACTGGATTTAAATATCAAAAATTTTGATATTGATCCCGACGAATTGGTTGCCGTTGCTGGCACCGCCGGTTTTTCCGCAGCAACCGATATTCGTGCCAATCGCATTACGGCTGATGGCCGGACACTTCGCTATACCGACTCGGAAGTATTAGCCTCCAATCCGGCTGCATCGGCAGCGTTTGTATCGCTACCCGGCAGCTTGATTGCAGTACCGGGCTATGTTGCCGCCGCAACCAATGCAGGCACCGGTTACGGTAGTGCAATGTCAGGTATTCGACCCGACACCGGAAGTTTTGCCAGTTTGAATGCCTATATTTTAGTGGATGCTTTCAACGCAAATCGGTATCCAGTGATTGGCGGCACCGATAGTTTATTGGCGTCAACCGAAGTCAATCAAATTCTTCGCAGTGCATTGGATGTTGCCAATCGCGCACGCGCGCAAATTCGTCGCCCCACCGGCTCTGCGGCACAAGTGACCATTACCGTTGTCGATACCCAGGGCGAAGTATTGGGCCTGGTTCGCACACCCGATGCTCCCGTGTTTGGTATTGATGTCGCTTTGCAGAAAGCACGCACCGCCGCTTTTTTCTCGAATACGAATGCCGCTGCCGAATTAAATTCGCTGCCCGCAGCTAATTATTTGGTGCCTGCTAGCAGCTCGTCTATTTCTGCTTATGTAAGTCAGTTGCAAACTTTTTTGAATGACCCAAGTAGTTTGAGTAATGGTATTGCCTATAGCAATCGTGCGATTGGTAATATTGCGCGGCCGTATTTTCCTGATGGTATTGCTGGTGCGCCTTCGGGGCCATTATCAAAATCGATTTCAAACTGGAGCCCGTTCCAACAAGGTTTGCAGTTAGATTTGAGTTATAACAATCTAATTGCCTCGGCAGTCGGCTCACCTATTGTTGGCTGTACCGGTTTAAACAAATTACGCAATGGCATTCAAATTTTCCCGGGCTCGGTGCCGATTTATCGCGGCAATCAATTAGTCGGCGCCATTGGTGTTTCTGGCGATGGCGTGGATCAAGACGATATGGTCGCCTTTCTGGGATTGGCCAATGCCGGGCAAATTCTGGCTACCGGCATTGCCAATGCTCCCGCCGCCATTCGTGCCGATACCCTCGTACCCAATGGCACCGGAACCCGGCTTCGTTACGTGCAATGCCCACAAGCACCGTTCAATAATTCATCGGCACAAGATGTGTGTGCGGGTCTTTGATGATGAAGCGAACCGCCTGCCAACGATTACTGCTGGTAACTGCCTTGATCAGCGGCTTGAATGCTGTACATGCCTTTGCGCGCGAAGATATAGCAGGCGATACAAAAAAAGAATCGCATAAAGTAAACCAGAGTGACGAAAACCAGAGCGACGAAAAACAAAATGACGAAGAAATAAAACTTCAACGTCCGCAAGGCAAACCTCTGAAATACGAATTGCCCGCCATTGATCCCAATCAAGTCCCACCACCCACCGCCGAAGTTCGGCGTGAAAGCCTGCCGGTGCCAGACCGCTGGCGCATTATGGAAGGCTTGGGGATCAAGCAAAACAAATGGGACCCTTACAATCAAAATGTGTTGAAAGGCGACAAACCCTTTGAGCCGTTTGCAAAATGGGGCGAGCACTGGTTTTTGAATATCGGTGCCATTTCCGACACTCTCATCGAAGCGCGTCAATTACCCACTGCAGTCGGCGCGCAATCCAGCGGCGGCGCAGGGGCATTAGATATTTTTGGTCAGGGCCGACAATCCACCCTCAATCAAAATATTATTTTTTCTGCGGCGATTATTGAAGGTGACACCACTTTCAAACCACCCGATTATGAATTTCGTTTGGTGGCAGCTTTGAATACCAACCGCACTCAGGCAGAAGAAGTGCGCGCAGTATTAATTGACCCACGACGTGGCAAAATTCGTCGCGACAGTCATATTGCCATTCAGGAATTATTTTTCGATAAACATTTACGCAATGTGTCGGACAATTATGATTTCGATAGTTTACGCGTCGGCATCCAGCCTTTTATTTCCGATTTTCGTGGCTTTGTTTTTCAGGACAATGCGCTCGGCGTGCGCTTGTTCGGCACCCGCGATAGTAACCGCTGGCAATACAATGCCGCATGGTTTCGTCGTATTGAAAAAGATACCAATAGCGGTTTGAATGACATCATCCAGCCACTGCGTAATGACGATGTCATTATGGCCAATGTGTTTCGTCAAGACTTTCCCGTTGCGGGCCACACCACGCAATTTAGCGTGATGCGAAATATTAATCGCGAACGCAATCAAGAGTATTACAACAATAATGGTTTTCTGGAGCGCCCCGCTGTTATGGGCGACACCCGTCCGCATGATTATCGCGTTACTTATCTCGGGCTCAGTGGCGACGGCCATTTTGGCCGCTGGAATTTAACCAGCTCTTTTTACCGCGTATTGGGCGGCGATAGTTATCATCCACTGGCACAACAAGCGACCAATATTCGCGCAAGCTTTGCCGCAGCAGAACTGTCGCGTGATTTTAGCTGGATTCGCCTGCGTGCAACGGGCGTATATGCCAGCGGTGACAAAGACCCTTTCGATAATAAAGCAACAGGCTTTGATGCGATCCTGGAAAACCCGCAAATTGCCGGGGCCGATACCAGTTTCTGGATTCGCCAAGCCGTTCCCTTGATTGGTGGTGGCGGTGTCGTATTATCAGGTCGAAATGCATTACTGCCAAGCTTGCGTTCATCCAAAGAACAGGGACAATCGAACTTTGTAAACCCGGGCATTCGTTTGTTTGGGCTGGGCGCTGATTTGGATGTCACGCCGCAACTGCGCGTGATCGCTAATGTTTCAAAGCTGAGTTTTGTCGATACTTCTTCGCTTGAGGTTTTACGCAACCAAGGCAATATTGATAACGATATTGGTGTCGATATTTCAGCTAGTTTGCAATACCGGCCATTCATGTCACAGAACATTGTTTTGAATGCCTCGGTGGCATCTCTGCGTCCTGACAAAGGCTATCAACAATTATTCACTGGCAACCATGGTGAAGCCCAATATTCCGCCCTTCTCAATTTGTTGATGACGTTCTGATGCGAACCATTCTTGTCCGCTTTGTTTTTATTTTTATTGCCATGGCACTCCTCGCCAGCGCCGTGGTGGTGATTGCTTCCGAAGAAGCTAAACCGGTTGCGCATGTGTACACCGCTCAGGCAGCGGCGCCCAAAAATCAAACATTAAAACTGGCGCAAGAAAAATCCGTCGGCTGCACCAGCTGTCATACCAGCAGCGACCACAGCACCATGCATAGCAACCCTGCGGTGATTCTCGGCTGCACCGATTGCCATGGTGGCGATGCCGCCATCAAAAAACCTGATGACTCGGACTATGCCACGGCACATTCGGGCAAGTATTCACTCGCCATGAGCCAAGCGCATATACCTTCGCGTTATCCGATGAAATGGAAATATCCTTCGTCTGCCAACCCACCTCGCACTTACACTTTATTGAATCGTGAAGCACCAGAATTTATCCGTTTTATTAATCCCGGTGATTTGCGAATAGCGCGGCTTGCGTGCGGCGCCTGTCATCTGCCTATTGTTCAAGCCAATGAACGCAGCTTGATGTCCACCAGTGCGATGCTTTGGGGCGGCGCCTCTTATAACAATGGCATCTTGCCATTCAAACGCTACATTCTTGGCGAAGCCTACACGGCCGACAGTCAACCGGCCTTTATTAAAAATCCGGTGCCGGTAACGCCAGAAATGACCGCGATGGGAATTCTGCCGGGCCTGTCACCCTTGCCAGCTTGGGAAACCGCACCGCCTGCGGATGTGTTTCGTGTATTTGAACGCGGTGGCCGCGTGATCAACACACAATTTCCGGAGATTGGTTTACCAAACAATACCGGACTATTGCAAAAAATGGATGAACCAGGACGCCCGGACATCAAGCAATCCAATCGCGGCCCCGCTACCGGCAGTCGCATTGCAGTGCCGCTCATCAACGTCACTAAAACCCGATTGAATGATCCGCATCTGTGGTTTCTGGGTACCAATGATCAAGCGGGCGATTATCGATCATCAGGCTGCACTGCATGCCATAGCGTTTATGCCAATGACCGCGATCCGAAGCACTCTGCACAATATGCCGCGTTCGGTAACCGCGGGCAATCACAAACCAATGACCCGACCATTTCCAAAACCGCTTCGGGGCATCCGATAAAACATCAATTCACGCGCGCGATTCCTTCGTCGCAATGCATGGTCTGCCACATGCATCAGCCGAATATTTTCGTGAATAGTTTTTATGGCAATACCATGTGGGACTACGAGTCCGATGCACCGTTTATGTGGCCGGAAAAACAAAAATACCCGAGTGCTGCCGAGATTCGCGAAATTCTGAATCGCAATCCCGAAGGCGCGGCGGTTCGTGGCAAATGGAGTGACCCCGAATTCCTTGCCGATGTTTCAAAATTAAATCCAAAACTAAAAGACACCCAATTTGCCGATTACCACGGTCATGGCTGGAATTTTCGTGCCGTGTTCAAGCGTGATCGTAAAGGCACTTTGCTGGATAAAGACGGCGCTGAAATTAAAGATAACGACCCGGAGAAAATGAAAAAATCCGTGCATCTAAGTTCAGTCCATATGGATGTTGGCATGCAATGCGTCGATTGCCATTTCGAGCAGGACAATCACGGCAATGGTCACATCTATGGTGAAGTCGCCGCCGCGATTGAAGTGACCTGCGTTGATTGTCATGGCGGCAGCAAAAAATACCCGACCTTGTTTACCTCCGGGCCAGCCGCATCGCCCGGCGGCAGAGACATGAAATTATTACGCACCCAAGATGGTCGCAAACGCTTTGAATGGCGTGATGGCGCTCTTTATCAACGCTCGGCATTGAATCCGGAATTGGAATGGAAAATGTCGCTAGTCAAAGACAGCATTACACCGGGCAACCCCAATTACAACGCAAAGGCGGCACGCGCGAAAACCATGAGTGCCGGTATGGCCGGACGTAACACGCAGGCCTGGGGTGCTGGTGTTTCATCGGCGAACTTTGCCCACGATGATGAAAAAATGTCTTGCCATTCCTGTCATTCGTCGTGGACAACGAGTTGCTCGGGCTGCCACTTACCGATTGAAGCCAATGCCAAAACCGAGCGTCTGCATTATGAAGGTGGCGAGACGCGAAACTTCGCCACTTATAATCCGCAAGTCGTACGTGACGATATTTTCATGCTCGGCAGAAGCGGCACCATCAGCGGCTCAAAAATTACGCCAGTACGCTCAAGTTCGGCTTTGGTTTTATCATCGACCAATATTAATCGCGAAAAAATTTATATTCAGCAGCCGCCAATAGCAGCGAGCGGTTTTTCCAGTCAGGCCTTCGCGCCACATTACCCGCATACCGAACGCAAAACCGAAACTAAAACCTGTACTGATTGCCATCTTTCGCAAAAAAATGATAACAACGCGATCATGGCGCAATTACTTTTGCAGGGCACCAACTTCGTCAATTTTATTGGCTACAACGCCTGGCTCGGCGAAGAAAAAAATATCTCTGCGGTACAAGTCACCGAGTGGGATGAACCGCAAGCCGTGCTTGGCAGCTATTTGCAGCGCTACGCTTATCCCGATTGGTTCCGCGAACATCAGCAGCGCAAGGGTGAACTGCAAACCGAGCACGACCACGGCACCCAGGGCGCAGCAAAATGTTTGACGCTACGCGGTGAATATCTTTACGCCTCTGAAGGCGTTGGCGGCATGCGGGTTTACGATGTTGCATCGATTGCCAATAAAGGCGTGTCGCAGCGCATTATTACTGCACCATTCTCACCACTAGGCCAAAGCAATCGCATCGCCAGCAAAAATGCCAGCTGTGTTGCATTGCCGACCAATCAGTCGATTGCTCCGCTGCGCAATCAGGGCGAATTAATGCGAGTCACCAATCAGGAACAAGGCTTCCATCCGATTTATCACTACGCCTTTATTACCGATAGCAAAGAAGGTTTGATTCTGGTCAATGTCGATACCCTTGCCGATGGCGAACCGCGTAATAATTTTCTGACACGCGCACTGACCTGGAACGAAAATAATATTTTGCAGGGCGCACAACACATCACTATTGGCGGTCACTATCTTTATATTACGGCCGATGCCGGCATTGTTATCGTCGATGTTGATGACCCAATGAAACCGAAAGTCGCTTCGATTATCCCGATTAAAAATGCTCGTCGGACTGCACTACAATTTCGCTATTTATTCGTGACCGATGCCACTGGCCTGCGAGTCGTTGATGTGACCAACGCCACAATGCCTCGTGTCGTGCCCAATGCACATATCGCACTAAACAATGCCAACGGTATTTATCTTGCACGCACTTATGCCTACGTTGCCAATGGCAAACAAGGGCTCGCAATTATTGATATCGAAAAACCCGAGCAGCCTATTCTGTATCAAATGTTCAACGCCGATGGCCAGCTAAATGATACCCGCGATGTTGTAGTCGGCTCGACCAATGCTTCGCTGTTTGCCTATGTTGCCGACGGCAATAATGGCATGAAGGTTTTGCAACTCACCGCACCCGACACCCAGCCAAAGTTTTACGGTTTTTCACCCGAACCAAAGCCGCAGTTAATTGCCTGGCGTAAAACAAAATCGGCGGCACTTACATTGGCAAAAGGTCTTGACCGAGACCGTGCTGTCGATGAAACCGGCGGACAAATCGCCGTATTCGGCCGTATAGGTTCGCGTCCATTGAGCGCCGAAGAAATGCGAAAATTCTATTTGAATCCTGATGACACGCCGTGGTTCGTGAGTGATGAAGTAACCGCATCAAAAGCTGCCACACAGAAAAAAGCGAGGTCGTCACGATGAATTTTCAAATACCTCGATTGTCTTTGCTGCTATGTCTTCTCATCAGCAGTAGTGCATTTTCACAAAATAAAAACGCTTTACCCTATCACTCAAAAGACACTTCGGTTGGTGTGGTGAACTGTGCCAGCAGCTTATGCCACGGCTCCATCACCGAATGGAAAGACTCCAATGTGTTGCAAAATGAATATGTGACTTGGTCACGTTTTGATAAACACGCGCGTGCCTACGATGTTTTATTGAATGAAAAATCACAAAGTATTGCAAGAAAGTTTGGCTTGGGTATGCCGCCACAGAAATCCAAATTATGTTTGGATTGCCACGCACATAATGTGCCGGAAGCCAACCGGGGCGAACGCTTTAAACTATCTGACGGCGTTACTTGCGAAGCCTGCCACGGCCCGGCGGGTCGCTGGCTCAGTTCGCACGTAGAGCCCGGTGCTACTCACACGATGAATATTCAACACGGCTTGTACCCGACCAGCAAACCGATGGAGCGCGCACAACTTTGTCTATCCTGTCACTTCGGCAATAAAGATAAATTCGTCAGTCATCGCATGATGGGCGCTGGTCACCCGCGCATGAGTTTTGAATTGGAAACTTTTTCGGCAATTTCTCCTGCCCATGTTCGTATCGACAAAGATTATGAAAAGCGCAAGCAAGTCTGGGACGGCGTAAAAGTATGGGCAATCGGCCAATCACTGGCGGTCGCAGAAACCATGGATATTTTGCGTGATCCAAAACGTGGCCACGACGGACTATTTCCTGAATTAGTTTTGTTTGACTGCCATGCCTGCCATCGCCCGATGTCGGAACAACGTTGGAAACCCGTCACCGCATTCGGTGCAAGCCCCGGTACAGGTTTGGCACGCTTGAATGATTCGGGCATGTTGATGATGCGCGCAATCGCCAAACAAATGGACCCCAAGCTTGGCGCTCGCGTCACCGCACAAGGAGGTAAATTGCATCGTGCCGTTGCGGGCCAAGGCGACGCAATGGCAGAAGCAGCCGCGATGAAACGCTTATCGCTTGAAGTGGCTACGCGCGTCGAAAACTATTCTTTCTCAGAAGCTGCCTTGCGTGGTATTGCCATCGGCCTGATTGACGACGGACTCAATGGCTATTATCGCGATTATGCCGGGGCCGAACAGGCCTCCATGGCGATTGGTAGCGTGGTGAATTTCATGAATAAACGCGGCATGATTAAATCGGCAAAACCAGTCAATGCCGGTTTGCAGAAACTTTATGCATCGCTATCGAACGATGAAAAATATCGCCCGGCCGAGTTTCAGCAGCGTCTGCGCGAATTCAAAAGCGTACTGCTTGCACAATAATGAGTGACTTGATTTTTGCTGGAGAAAAAACGTGACAGAAAAATTCAAGATAGTCATTGTCGGTTCCGGCCCTAGCGGACTATCCGCTGCTGCACATGCGGCCGAACTTGGGGTTTCGCATATTCTTCTGGAAGCAGAAAAACAACCGGCCAATACGATCTACAAATATCAGAAAGGCAAACACGTAATGGCAGAGCCTGAAATTCTGCCGCTGCGTAGCCCGATGAGTTTTGCCGCCGGCACTCGCGAAAAAATTCTAAGTACCTGGGACCAGGAACTGGCCAAGCATCGTGTCAATATTCGCTACAACGCCAGTGTCAGCTGCATTACCGGCAAGCGTGGCGATTTTTCGATAACGCTGGGGAATGGAGAAATTATTTCCGCAGAAACCATCGTGCTCGCTATTGGCTTGCAGGGCAATATTCGCAAACTCGGTGCGAAAGGCGAAGACCTGCCCAACGTGCAGTATCAACTTGATGACCCCGAAGAATACGCCGATGAGACCATCATCATTGTCGGTGCGGGCGACGCTGCCATCGAAAACGCCATCGCCTTGATGAAACGTAATCGCGTAATTCTGGTAAACCGTAACGAAGAATTCAATCGCTGCAAGGACGGCAATTTAAACTTGCTCAATGCCGCCGTAAAAGAAGGCAAGATGGAAACCCGTGTCAGCACCAGCGTTAACCGCGTGGATGAAAAAAGCGGCGAATTCAAAATGGAATTTTTCGCCAAAACCTCCAATGGTGAAGAGTCAATTCCCTGCCATCGCATTATCGCGCGGCTGGGTGCAAATCCACCGCGAAAACTGGTGGAAAGCTTCGGTGTGCATTTTCCAAACAAGGACGCGGGCGCAGTGCCCGAGCTGACAGAACACTATGAATCGAACGTATCGGGACTTTACATTATCGGTGCGCTCGGTGGTTATCCGCTGATCAAGCAAGCGATGAATCAAGGCTACGAAGTGGTCGAGTACATTCTTGGCAACCCGGTTGAACCTGCCGATGAGCCTCTGCTTAAACAAAAATTCAGCAAGGTTAATGTGCCGAATGTAAAAACCGCCATCGAAATTATCCAGCGTAATGTGCATTTGCTGTATGGCTTGACCACATTGCAACTACGCGAATTTTTACTCGATAGCACCATCCATACTTTCAATGCTGGCGACGTTATTTTCCAGCGCAATGACTACACCAATTCCTTGTATTGCATTGTCGATGGTGAAGTAGAAATTCAGGCACTGGGAAAAGACGGCTCGCCCGTCAGTTTTGGCATGAACACGGGTAACTTTTTTGGCGAATTAGGTTTAATTTCCGGTCGCCGCCGGGCTGCAACGGTGATTGCCAGTAAAGACAGTGTATTGATTGAAACCCCACGCCGTTCAATGTTGAAATTGCTAGCGTCGGTAGAAGCCGTTCGTCGCACCCTTGATGAAGTGTCGCTCAAGCGTGCAGTACGTAGTTTTATCGCCTCATCCATTCCCGAAGACGAACTCGATTATTTGGTACAAAGCGCCGTTATCAAACAATACGATGCCGGTGCCACTTTATTTAATGAAGGCGACGAAGCCGATGGCCTGTATTTAATTCGACGCGGCTCGGTCACGGTTTCCCGCATACTCGGTGGCAGGGAAATTGTGCTGTCGTATGTTGCGGCCGGCAATTACGTGGGTGAAATGGCTTTGCTTTCCGGTGCCCCTAGAAGTGCTACCGTAAAAGCAGCCGTTGCCAGCGAAGCGATTGTGCTGGAGTCCAAACGTATTCAGGAAATTCTGGCCCGCAATGCCGATTTACGCGGACAACTCAATGCACTTTATCTGGACCGTGTGCGTGACAACCAGGCCATGGAACAAAACCCGGAATCGGGTAATTTAATCAGTTTTTTAATGCAGCAAGGCGTGGGTGAAGCCAGTGATGTACTGCTCATTGATGAAGCACTTTGCGTGCGCTGTAATAATTGCGAAAAAGCGTGTTCCGACACCCATGGCGGCACTTCACGACTGAATCGTGAAGCAGGCCCCACCTACGCACAAATTCATGTGCCCACTTCCTGCCGTCACTGCGAACACCCACACTGCATGAAAGATTGCCCACCAAACGCAATTCATCGCTCCGGCAATGGCGAGGTATTTATTAGCGACACCTGTATTGGTTGTGGCAACTGCGAACAAAATTGCCCGTATGGCGTGATTCAAATGGCACCGGTAAATCCCAAACGCAGCAAACCTAGCCTGTCGCTCTGGATGTTGTTGGGCATTGGCACGGAACCGGGCATGGAAAAACAGGCGAAGGATAAAAACGTTCCCAAGAAAGCCGTGAAATGCGATATGTGTAAAGAATTAAGCTCCGGCCCCGCCTGTGTCCGCGCCTGCCCTACGGGCGCCGCCATGCGAATTGAACCCGAGAAATTTCTGGATTTTGCTTCGCGGCGTGGTAGTTAGTCGCTAACTGACCGATCAATCGGGACTAGAAGGCCCTCTTACCGAATCTTGCATTGGTAGGAGAGCCTTCTAGGCCCGAAAAATTACGCCGGATCGCTCGCGCCTAAAGGTGCTCCTACGCGACTCAGATTAACTCAAGCGCCGTTTTCGGATACCAATAGGCCTTATAGCTCAGTTCCGGCCCTGCCTGCGTGCGTGCCTGCCCAATCGGTGCCGCCATGCGAATTGAACCCGAGAAATTTTTGGATTTTGCTTCGCGGCGGGAATGATAGTCGCTATCTGACCAATCAATCGGGCCTAGAAGGCCCTCCTACGAATCACGTTTTGGTAGAAGGGCCTTCAAATTACGCCGGATCGCTCGCGCCTGAAGGCGCTCCTACGCGAATCAGATCAACTCAAGCGCAGTCTTAGGATATCTATAGGCCTTCAGCTCGATAATATTTCCGCTCGGATCACACAAGGCCATTTTGGCCTGCTCGTTTTGCTGCGCCACATTGGAAACCACGGGTGGCAATTCAAATTCGACATTTTTATCGGCCAGTTTTTGTGACAGGCTTTCCCATTGTTGCCAGGTCAGTACCGCGCCGAAATGCCGGACGCCTTGATCTTCTTTCGGAATCACTTGCGCCGGTTGTTGATGCAAAGTGATTTGGCAACCAAACAGATAAATGTCACACCATTGTTCGCGTTGGCGCCCCAATGTTGCGCCGAAAGCATGCTGATAAAAATTGATTGCTTCATCCAATTGATGGACCGGAAATGCCAAATGGAACATTGGAAAATGCATACGACCACCTATTGCGTGTTTTGTCATGCCCGCCTCATGACCTCATTAATTCATCCGCTCCGAGCAAACGTAATTCGGTTGCTACCAAGCGGCCCAAGCCTTCGGGATCGTGTGAACGACCAACCGCGTGCGCACGCACACAGTGGCCAGTCTTGGCAGAACCCACTAATCCTTCCAGGCTTAATATATTTCCCTCAAGGGTAGCGTAAGCAGCTACGGGCACATGGCAACTACCATGCAACATTCGGTTCATCGCGCGCTCAGCTTCAACGCATAATTGTGTTTTTTTATGGTTAAGAACCTGAAGAATTTTTGCTACTTCATCATCGCCTTCACGGCACTCAATCGCGATGGCCCCCTGCGCCACCGCAGGCAACCAGCTGGGCGCATCCAGGCGATGACGGATATAACGTGAAAGCCCCAATCGGTCCAGCCCGGCACAGGCGAGAATAATCGCGTCGTACTCGCCGTTTTCCAGTTTAGCCAAGCGCGTATTCACATTTCCGCGCAAATCCAGAATCTGCAAATCCGCTCGACGAGCACGCAATTGTGCTTGCCGACGTAGAGACGATGTCCCGACTTTTGCCCCTTGCGGCAGTGCATCGAAGTCGGAAATTCTGACCGATACAAAGGCATCGAAAGGATCGGCACGTTCTAGAATAGAGGCCAATTGAAACGGGCCATCAAGTTCCATCGGCACGTCTTTTAACGAGTGCACGGCAGCATCGGCCTCGCCTTCGAGCATGGCGACTTCAAGCTCCTTCAAGAACAGACCCTTGCCGCCAATATCGGCCAAGGGTTTGTCCAAAATTCGGTCGCCGCGCGTGCTCATCGGCACCAATACCACTTCTAATTCCGGGTGCGCGATACGCAAACGCGCCGCAACATGTTCAGTTTGCCAAAGCGCCAAGGCGCTCTTGCGGGTAGCCAAGCGAAGTTTTTTCATACTGAACAGTTTACTAGAACTGCTTCGCAGTTTGATTGCATTCAAAGCTCCATACCCCCATGAAGGGTGACGAAGGCTTTGCAAAGCCTCATCATTCGGTTTCTGTATTCACATTCACTACGCATTCCGCACGGAGTTTACCCATGCCCACCGCCCTATTGAACTGGCTTACCCATGGACTTACCCAAGCCAGTTACGGTCAAATGGCGTTTATTTTATTAGTGCTCTGCCAGCTCACCATGATGAGCAGCACTTTGTATTTGCACCGCAGCGCGACCCATCGTGGCGTTGATTTTCATCCGATGGTTACGCATTGGTTTCGTTTCTGGTCCTGGATCAGTACCGGCATGGTGACCAAGGAATGGGTCGCCATTCATCGCAAGCATCATGCGAAATGTGAAACCGCAGATGACCCCCACAGCCCACACATGAAAGGCTTGTCGAATGTGCTGTGGCGCGGAGTGGATTTATATCGTGATGCTGCGCTGGATAAAGCCATGCTCGAGCAGTACGGCAAAGGCACGCCAGATGACTGGATTGAAAAAAATCTTTACTCGAAATATCCAATACTCGGCGTTTCGATTTTATTGGTTTTGTATGTGGCCTTATTTGGTGCGCCCGGCTTGACTATTTGGGCCTTGCATATGTGCTGGATGCCGTTCCACGGCGCCGGCATTATTAATGGTCTGGGCCATTGGTGGGGTTATCGTAATTTCGACACCAGCGATGCCGCGACCAATCTAACGCCTTGGGGCTTCTGGATTGGCGGCGAAGAATTGCACAACAATCATCATGCCTTCCCGAGCTCGGCAAAATTTGCCTTGCGTAAATACGAATTTGATATCGGCTGGTTGGCCATTAGCGTATTGCGGAAATTGCATCTCGCCAAAGTTTTACGAGTAGCACCAGAACTCGATGTGCGACCGAATATTAATGTGCCCGATGCCGAAACCCTGCGCGCCATCATGACCCACCGTTGGCAAGTGGCGACCGATTATTTCCATGTGGTATTGAAACCGCAATTCAAACAGGACGCCAAAAACCTGCCGCGCCGCTTGCGCAACGCTTTTCGTAGTGAAGGCAAATGGCTGGACGCAACTCATCGCGAAAAGCTTCAAAGTTTTATTGATGCAAGTCCAAAGCTCGCAACCCTGATGGCTTACCGTTCACGTTTGCTCGCCATTTACGAACTGCGGTCGGCCGAAGTCGATGCTAAGATGATTGCACTTCGAATCTGGTGTACGGAAGCAGAAAGCTCCGGCATCGCAGCACTCGAAGAATTTTCCTTCAGGCTGAAAGGCTATGCTCTTGCTCCAGCACGTGCGTAAAAAAATTATCGTAGGTTGGGCCCCGGCCCAACGCTTTTTATTCCAGATTGCAATAATATTTTTGTTGGGCTTAGGCCCAACCTACGCACAAAACCAAAGTTCCTACCTCGACAGCTTTGATGCCGATGGTGACAAACGGGTATCGCTGATTGAATTCCAAAAAGCCATGAGCTGGGCGTTCGAGCAAATGGATAAAAACGCCGACGGCGTCTTATCACCGGAAGAACAATTAATTCCGAAAGCCAAAACATTTACCCTGAAAGAACATCACGACCGCCTAGCCATCCAGTTCGGCAAACAAGACCGCAATCACGATGGCTACCTCAGCGCCAAAGAATTAGCCGCCCCACCGCAGATGTGATTTTCACCGTAGGGGCGCATGCTTGCTGCGCACAGAGCTTGCGACAGAACATGGGCGCAGCAAGCATGCGCCCCTACGATGAGGTGACTCGCGTCGCCTGCAACGCCTCTTCAATAATTTCCCAGCGCTGCGATTTGTGGGCTTTTTCGCTTAGCACCTGCCTGAACATGCGGCCGCCGGGTTGCGAGTGAAACAAGCCCAAAATATGTCGCGTCATATGTTTGACGGCAATACCTTTTGCACATTGTTGCTCGACATAATCGCGATATTGCAGCAATAAATTTTCGCGTGTTTCGATCGGAAGCTCGGGCGTATAAATGGCACGATCAAGTTGATGTAATCGATACGGTTCGTGATACGCCATTCGGCCAATCATCACGCCATCCACATTGGGCAATACTTCCAGACCCGCTGCTACCGTGTTCAAGCCGCCATTCAACATAATGGTTAAATCCGGACGCTGCTTTTTGAGCTCATACACCCAGTCATAACGCAGCGGCGGTATCTCACGATTTTCTTTTGGCGATAAACCACTGAGCCAGGCTTTGCGTGCATGCACAACAAAAGTGTTGCAGCCGATCTTCGCTACGGTGTCGATAAAGCCCATAAAATGTTCATAGCTTTCGAGCTCATCAACACCCAAACGGCATTTCACCGTGACCGGAATTTTGACTACTGCAATCATCGCAGCAATACAGTCAGCGACAAGACTCGGCTCTTTCATCAAGCAAGCACCAAAGCGCCCAGCCTGCACACGGTCGGACGGGCAACCTACGTTCAAATTAACTTCGTCATAACCCCACTGCTCGCCGATACGGGTGGCTTCGGCAAGATGGGCTGGATCACTGCCACCCAGTTGCAAGGCGAGGGGATGTTCTGTTTGATCAAACCCTAGCAAACGATCACGATCACCATGAATCACTGCCTGAGCATGCACCATTTCGGTATATAAGCGTGCATGTGGCGCCAGAATGCGATGGAAAGCACGGCAATGCGTGTCGGTCCAATCCATCATCGGCGCGACGGAGAGCTTTTGGGAAAGTGCGTAGGCTGAATTCATTGAGCTATTTTACGGATGTATTACGGTTTTGGCTGCTTTGTTTGCAACACGCAAACAAGTTTGTCCTGCTTAAGCCCGAACTAGCGTTCTTATCAATACGCTTCAAATTATTTGTCGGGGGGAACGATACCCGGAGTGAAGCGAAAATTAATAAAATAGCTGTAATGCTGTCATGGTTAATAGCTACACTTACACGTGGGCTACAAATCGAAAGATTCAAACTGGCGTGGGGGCGCTGGTCAAGACTGATTTTTCAGGAGTTAGTTTATGGGCACCGAAAGCCGTCATTTACCGGCACATCTTACGATCATTGACGGAATTAATGATGCCGCCGAGCATGACATCGATTCTCCATTAGCCACACCCATATCAATGTACGGGATGATCGGCAATTCCATTGCTTTCCAGACCCTGTTGCGTCAAATTGGTAAAATCGCTCGCACTGACGCCTGTGTATTAATCGAAGGCGAAACCGGTGTTGGCAAGGAACTCACGGCGCGGGCCATTCATTATTTGAGTGCCAGGCATAGCAAACCTTTTATTTCACTCAACTGTGGTGCCATTCCTGAATCTTTGATTGAATCGGAATTATTTGGCCATACACGCGGTGCCTTTACCGATGCCAAAACCAATCGTAACGGCGTGATTTGCCAGGCCGATGGCGGCACCCTGTTTCTGGATGAAATTGATTCGCTCCCCAGCAAAGGGCAAGTTGCCTTGTTGCGTTTTCTGCAAGATCGGCGTTATCGACCGATCGGGCAAAGTGTTGAACAAGTTTCCAATAGCCGCGTAATTGCAGCCACCAATCAACCCTTACAGGACCTTGTTGAGCGCCGGGCGTTCCGAAGCGATTTAATGTATCGCCTGAATATTATTCGCTTACAGGTGCCGCCCTTGCGCGAGCGTAAAACCGATATTGTCTTGCTTGCCCGACATTTTTTAAAAACCTATTGTGAGCGTTATGGCTTGCCGGTAAAAACACTGCACTCTTCAAGCTGGGTCTGGATGATGCGTTACGAATGGCCCGGCAATGTGCGCGAGTTGGAAAGCGTAATACATCGGAATGTTTTATTAAGTGACGAGCACGAAATTATCATTGATGATTGTGTGCCACTCTTACCAGGCTCGCTAGGGCCTGCATCAAATCAGAATTTCTTGAACTTTCATGACGCCAAAGCGCATGCCATTGCCGAGTTTGAACGTGACTATCTATTAAAATTATTCAAGGAAAGTGATTGCAATGTTTCTGCGGCCGCAAGACTAGCCTGCAAAGAACGGCGCTCGTTTGGAAAATTGCTGAAAAAATACGGCATCGATAAAGAATCCGAATGATGCTGTTATCGAACGATTGACACATCGTTTCAACAAGATTCAATTATTTTAAATATCCGGTTGCGTAGCGGCGCTTGCTTGCTGCGCCCAAAACACACGACACAACATAACGTAAGGGCGCATGCTTGCTGCGCCCAAAGCACACGACACAACATAACTTAGGGGCGCTTGCTTGCTGCGCCCAAAGCACACGACAGACCGTGGGCGCGGCAAACAAGCGCCCCTACGATTATTTTCACACTCGCAAATTTTGGGCGCACCAAGCAGACGCCCCTACGTCGATTATCTCTATGTTTTTCTGCACCCAGTGCGGGGCAATTTAAACCCACTTATTAGCGCTTGTCTGTACTCATGATGCACGCAATAAGCCTGTATTTGTGCGGGTGAATAAACCCCCATGCAATTGCGATGCACATCACAACTCATTGATTACGTTTAATTTTTTTTAGTCACATCGGTGGCACACGACTTGCAATAGATACCCTGCGTCCAAGCAACGGCGAGATACCCATTGATGTAAGGATGACATGTCAACTGAAGCTGAGCGAATGTCACTTTCGTTGCAAGCGTCGATTAGACGTTATCTGGAGAAATATCCAGATGCAGCGGATAGCCCGGAGGGGATTTGTCAGTGGTGGTTGACAGAAGAGTTGCGAATGACACCGATCGAAAAATTAGATGAGGCGCTGATGGTAATGGTGATATCAGGCGAAATGCAGTTAAACATTCTGCCCGATGGTACCGAACTCTATGCGCGATCAGTATCGACTTAAATAGTTTGCTTCAAGCATCAAACCAAGCAATTCACAAATTAAGCAAGTCACGTTTTATAAAGTTTATCGCTATCGACAAGCCCTGGTGCATGCGAATGCACTGCCAAGTATCAAGGAGTGAAATATGTCCGTAACAGTTAGTTATCCCGGTGTGTACATTGACGAAGTATCGAGTGGCGTACACACGATTACCAGCGTCTCCACGTCCATCGCCGCATTCTTCGGCCGCACCTCCAAGGGAAAGCTCAACAAGGCCATTCGATGTCTTAGCCCGTCGGATTTCACGCGTAATTTTGGTGCGCCGCACCCGCAAAGTGACTTAGGTCATGCAGTTCGCCAATTTTTTGCCAATGGTGGAACGGACTGTTATGTCGTTCCGGTTGCCGCAATTACGCCTCCCGCTTCCATTACGCTGCAGAGCTTGTTAAGACCAGGACCTCAAGCTGTATTGGATGTTGTTGCAAAATCGGAAGGTAGCTGGGCGAACCAATTACGATTGGAAGTAGATTATGCGACTACAAGTCCGCACGACACTTTCAACCTGAAACTCATACCATTAGAGGGCACTGCCGAAAGTTATATCAATCTTTCGATGAACCCGCTTTCTGCACGCTTTGCACCAACATTCGTGACTCAGAGTTCCGAGTTGATCGAATTAAAGCTTAATGCCGCAACAATGGGCGATGCAACACTGCCAGGCTCGTTTATCAATACCCTTGCCAATAGCGCTCCGGGCTACTCGCAAGCACGTACGCCACTCGGCGCTACAGATGCAGCAGCTACTGCAACTTTGCAAGGATTGATTACGGCCAATCAAGATTCCTTCAACATTTCAGTCAACGATGCTCCACCCGTAGCTATTAATTTCACTGGCTTGCCGGCATTTACCGCAGCCAATGTGCTGGGTTTACTAACTGGCCGTATCAATACTTTATTAGCGCCTGTAAGTCCGGCACAAACGGTGGATGTTACTTTTGCAAACGGCGGTGCTAACGTCGGTCGCTTACTGACAATTACTTCGAACGGCGGTAATCAAGCTGCAGTGCGAGTAACGCGTGCAAGCTCTCGAGACATGTCAAGTGCACTTTTACTCGGTATCGATCAAGGCGGACTTGAGCAAACACGTTACAGCAATTTCCGCCCAGCACCGAATGCTTCTTTATTCCATTTACACGCGGGTGCCGCGGTTGCTCTGGATCATCGTAACCTTCAAACCTATGTCAACACATTGGCCGGTTTGGTCCAAAATGGCATCACTTCTATTGCCATTGATGGTCAACCTGCCCTGCCACTAACCGTAGTCCCAAATAATCTGATAACAACAGCAGCCGCTGATTTTTGGCATCAAAGTGCCACCGGGAATGGTGACGGCGTAAGAGAAAAACTTAACATTATTGTCAATGCTATCAACTCACAGGCAACACTGAATTTCAAAGCAGAACTGTGGGGTTATGAAATCGCACTCATCAGCAAGAAAGCAAACTTGAATGCGCTTCCCTCTATCATGGCTATTTTACCAGCTGGCATTGGTGCTGATCTAGCTTTGAATACTAATCAGTACGCACTGGGGACTAGCGGTACCAGTGCATTCGCAAGTGGTGGTGTTGCCGGCAATAATGGTGGCCCGCCTACGGCAGCAGATTATTTCGGCGACGAAATAAAACAAACAGGCTTCCATGCACTTGACCCGGTTGATTTATTCAATCTAATGATCATTCCGGCCGATGAAGGTGTCAGTGCATCGGTTCACTTAACCCTCTGGGGTCCTGCGAGCAATTACTGTGTATCGCGACGTGCATTTTTACTCGTTGATTCACCGACAAACTGGACTAACAGCGTCACAGGTCGTCCCACAGTTGCTGAGAACACTTCACTTATCAGCTTACTCAATATCGGGGGGAAACCTCAAACTCACGCTGCTGTGTTCTATCCGCGTCTAGTGTTTGATGATGCTGGGCTTAAGAAAAAAATTGGCCCTTGTGGTGCGATTGCCGGCCTTATGGCGCGTACCGATGCTTCACGCGGAGTGTGGAAAGCACCAGCAGGTATTGAAGCTGATGTACGTAATGTATTGGGCGTTGAAGTAAAGCTCACAGACGCCGAAAACGGCGTACTGAACAAGAAGGCAGTCAACTGCATTCGGGTATTTCCTAACGGCCTTGTCAACTGGGGCGCTCGCACACTTGCCGGTGACGATGACTTTGGCAGCGAATGGAAATACATCCCGATTCGCCGCTTGGCATTGAACATCGAGGAATCACTTTTCCGTGGCACCAAGTGGGTAGTGTTTGAACCCAACGATGAGCCGCTATGGGCAAAAATTCGTTTGAATTTGAATGCCTACATGATGTCGCTATTCCGTCAGGGCGCATTCCAGGGCACGAGTCCTAAAGAAGCGTTCTTCGTCAAATGCGACAAGGAAACCACGACACAGGATGATCGCAATAAAGGCATCGTCAATATTGAAGTGGGCTTCGCGCCATTAAAACCGGCCGAATTTGTCGTCATCAAGATCCAGCAAATTGCTGGCGATCTATAAGCCCGCCGGAATAGGAGATTTTCCATGGCCAACACAGGATTCGTCGTCAACACCCACCGCTTTGATCCCTACAAGAATTTCAAATTTCGTGTGATATGGGACAACAAAACAATATTAGGCGTCAGCAAAGCCAGCGCCTTGAAACGCACCACCGAAGTGGTAAAACATCGCAGCGGTGGCGAGAACAGCATCGACCACAAATCACCCGGACGCACCAGTTATGAAGCGCTCACGCTCGAGCGCGGCATTACTCACGACCCGGAGTTCGAGACTTGGGCTAACAAGATTCACTCCTTTGCCGGTGATCCACTGATGGATCTTGCGGGTTACAAAAAAGAATTGACGCTGGAAGTCATGAATGAAAAAGGCCAGGTCGCCAAGCGCTATTTTCTGCATGCTTGCTGGGTAAGTGAATACACCGCCATGCCGGACCTGGATGCGAATGCGAATGCAGTGGCTATTGAGCACTTGAAGGTCGAACTCGAAGGCTGGGAACGTGATGTTGATACGGCCGAGCCCTCCGAGGCAGGTTAAAGGCGAGCAATGAACGTAGCCCTCGTGCAATGGCCACCCGTGTTTGGCAAGCAACGCTTTTTATCGCGAGCATTTGCGAGTCGACATGCCGATTTGGATATTAATTTCGATTTACCACGCCCAACGTTGGTGACCGAATTATTATCAAGTTGCCTCTGCGGCATTGATGGTGAAGCCATTAATGCCCAGTCGTTTTGGCAATGGACGGTAAGCGAGCGCTTGCAAGGTTTGTTAGCGGTTGCCAATGCATCGATCGGGGCAAGCACTGCTGCAGTTGCAGTTTGTAGCAATGCAGATTGCCGCGAACAAGTTGAACTGCAATTAGGTTTATCCAGTTTTGCCGATGAAGAGCCCGCAAATGAGTTCGATTGGTTGTCGCCTGAAGGTGAAAAAATTTCCTGCCGTTTGCCCACTGGGCAAGACCAACTTGCTTGGCAAAACCATGCACAGGCCGGACAAGACGCTCAGGACAATGATGAATCATGGCTAGCCAAGCGTTTAATCGAAGATACAACGAAACAACCAACACCCATGCAACTTCCTGATACCTGGATTGAGTCACTGGGCATTGCCTTGAACACAGTCGATCCACTTACCGCTTTAGATATCGATGTTAGCTGCCCGTTCTGTCATCAATCATTGCGTGTTGATGTTGATCTTGAACAATTATTAATTGAAGGATTACGTTTGCAACAGCGGCGCTTAATCGAGCAAATACATCGTCTTGCCAGCAGTTATCACTGGAGCGAAAGCGATATTGCCTCGCTGCCCAGTTGGCGCCGTGAACGCTATCTAGCGCGTGTAGCAGCGGAGTTTGAATGAACCCGTACTTTTCCCGGTTAGCACAACGCTCTGGTGTGGCTTCAACAGCCACGAATGTCAGGCATGGCAACTCGTCTGGTAATGCTGCACCAGATTGGAGCGAACAATCTGTCGAAACAACCGCGCCCTTTAATTCGCTGACGCCCAACACTACGCGGCATAGTGCTTCAACAGCGATTGAAAATAAAAGCATGCAAGCCAGCGACGTCAGTATGCCATCAGTAACAGCGCCATCTGAAAGCAAGCTTTCAATGCCCTTGAGCACGCAGCAGGATAGGCAAAAAGCCGAGCGAGAAAATCCGCCAGAAATTTTTTCGTCAACAGCAAATACTTTATCCCAAAGCCCGGATTTGGTTGAACAGCATTCATCTCGTTTTAATGAAACCACATCAAAACCTGAACCGTTTGCCACAAGTGCAAAGCATGCTTCTGTCACTTTCGATCAAGCGCTTGCCACCAAGTCATCAAAAGGATCGGTTACCGAAGATAAAGTGCAAAAAAATACATTAAGCAAGGCTCAGACAGAAGCCACTGAGCACCTATCTGTAAAAGCCCAAAGCCTTAAATCGACACCAGACGATGGTGAATTTGAAATCGAGAAAAATAGTAAACCTGATGTTCAAATACCATTGGTGACACGAGCCAATACAGTGCAATCAAGGCATGCGGAAGTAAGCGTCGAGCAAGTCAAAAGTATCGCCTCGGCTCCGATTCAAACATCGGCCTTGTCAATGCAAACAGCACGCGCTGCACCGCGTGCATCGATTGAAGTACATATCGGTAAAATTGAGCTTGAAATTTTTTCGCCTACAACAAAACTAGCGGCTGCACCTACGACGGTTCAAATGGTCGCGCCACGTGCATCGCCGGTGGCAGCGTTTAATCCGCACCGCCATTATTTGCGGGGTCGCTAATGACTCTTCTCTCTACCCATGATGCCATTGGAGCCGTCTCGGAAGCTGTGCGCTTCCAGCTACAGACGCGAAGCTTTATACAGACGACGGTTAAACGACCCGAAATTGCTGCAGCCGAAGAGATAGGGGCCAAGCTCAATCTTTTTTTGTACCAAATAGATTTCGATCCACACCTCAAAAATCATTCCCTGGATGAAGGTCAACCAGCTCCATTATGGTTGATATTGCGTTATCTCATTACCGCTTATGACGCCGGGAACGACAGCGACACTATCCCGGCACATACCCTTCTTGGAAAAGGTTTGGCTTGTTTGCAAACAATGAATTTTCTCAGCCCGGTTGTGCCTGCGTTGGCAGAAAATCCCGAGCCGTTAAAACTTTCATTTGATAGCAGTGATGTCGAATTATTATCAAAGGTCATGCAGGGCAGCGAAGAAAAGTACCGCATTTCTGCGGCCTTTCAAGTGCGCCCGGTATTGATTGCACCCGATGTGCCGCCATCTTATGCACCACTTGTGCTTACCGTAGGTCCGCCTGGTGCAGAAGGTGTTGCGGTACTGCCTTCAATGGGCCCGGTGCTAAAACAAATAACACCATCGCGTTTTGAAGCCGGCGCTACCTTGGAGCTTGCCGGCGACGGCATTAACGGCAGCATTGAAAGTGTCTTGATCGGCAGCATGGAACTACCTGTTATTGCTGCACGTGAGGGTGCAGTAACAATTACTATTCCCAGCGTGCCGAGTGTCTCTGCGGGATATCAGCCTGCCTGTGTTGCACGGCGCCTGCCCAGTGGCCGGCAACAAACCAGCAACCCTTTATTTGTCAGTCTATTACCTACACTGATAACAGCGACCCCGGGCGTATTAACACTTAATGCCGACAATCTATTATTCGGCAACATTACTCTCACGGGTGAACGTCTTGGCGGTGTTGATGACGCGGTTTTTGTCGCATTTTATCGCGATGGTGTCGTTGCATTAAATCTCGAGGTGACAGGCACCGCATTACAAAATATCTTGGTGGCTAATGTGCTCACCACGCATGGATTAGTACCCGGAACTTATTACTTGATTCTGCGCGTGAATGGCGCGCAGGCAACACTCACGCCCGAGGTCGATTGGACCTTATGAATGCGCTTAGCACTTCGCCCCCCACATTTACACCTGAGCTGGAAGTTAGCGGCGCATTAACAGCTAGCTGGTTATCAGAAGCCACACTTCGACTTCGTCGCGAAGTGTGCTGGCTATGGCATCAACGCGGCACGAACACCAAACAAAACGATGACCAATTGCCCCCCAATATTGATGCTATTAGCGAGAGTCTGGATTTACAGCGTTTTAACGATGATAGACAACGGTTTTTTAGCAGTGATATTGCGGCTTCATATTTAAGTGAACGCATTAATTCAGTGCGCAAATTACGTGAAGCACGCAAAACAGATCAATGCCCATGGTCTGCCATCCAACTCCGTTTGAACTTGGATGAGGCGGCTCAATTTGTTTTAGCACTCGGACTATTATCAAGAATCGATCCCGCTAGCGCCGCCATTATGGCTGCCTGTCATAACGAGGCACAAAGAACGGCACCTACGCTCGCACTGGCTTTTAAGCTATTCGATGAGGTAGAAGATTTGCTTATCATTGATAGCGCACATGCTTTATTCCAGAGTGGAATATTAAGCTTTCAGGGCGCTTCCGATACCGCAGGCTGGCATCAAACTTACGATGTCAGCCCATTGGTCGCCAATGCCTTGGTACGCGATGATGGTCGCCTGCCAAGTGAACTACGCTTGGTAAAACCCCAGCACACCATTGCCCGCATGAACCCGGCTTTAGTGGCCGCTGCGAGCACGCTAATCACACCGCCAGCAAGCTCGCAATTCATTCCCTTGCTCGGCGATACCGGCACCAATTTTTCTGAGTGGGTTGCATTATTAAGTGACCAAACCGGCCGTCTTCTCGTTGAAATAGCGAAACCCATTTTGCCGGGAAATACCAGACTTGCCGCAATCGCCGCATGGTGCTGGCTTTATGATGCCGATGTTTTATTGCCCTTGCTCGACACGCCCATCCACGAACATTCGCATGATCGTACCCAATGGCCCGACATTCCCGTCCGCTGGTATGCGCCCATTCAAGACGCACAAAACACCAAGCAATTTCCTAACCACGCACTCAAGCCGACGGTCATTTTACCCGCCACTGATTTTGAAATGCGAGTGACACGATTCAAAAAAGTATTAGGGCAGCACGCACATACTATTGAAGCAGACATATTGGAAGCTGCGCGGCGTTTCAGGCTCGGTGCGAAAGCCATTGAAGCCGTCGGACTTGCTGCTGCACAAACCGATTCGCTAAGCGCTGAACAATTACATGCACTATGCCGCACGCAAGTGCGACTTGATCTTGGCAATCTGGCGCAAGCCGTTATGCCACGCTTTAAATTTAATGAACTGGTTTTGCCACCGACACAAGCACTGCAATTGGGCGAAATTGTTCATGCCATGCGTTCGCTAACACGGGTCCATTACGCTTGGGGCACTGCGCGTGCCTGGAATGACGCCGGGCTTTCTGTGCTTTTTTGTGGCCCACCAGGTACCGGAAAAACCATGGCCGCAGAAGCCATCGCCGATGAACTGGGCTTGCCGATGTTCCGTATAGATTTATCGCAAGTGGTTAATAAATATATCGGCGAGACCGAGAAAAACTTGAAGAAGGTATTTGATGCTGCCGAAGAAAGTGACTGCGTTATTTTTTTCGATGAAGCCGATGCCTTGTTTGGCAAACGCACCAGCGTAAAAGATGCCCATGATCGTTTCGCCAATATTGAAATCAGTTATTTGCTCGAACGCATGGAGCGTTTGAAAGGCATCGCCATTCTCGCCACTAATCGCCGCAAGGATCTGGATGAAGCCTTTCTAAGACGCCTGCGTTATCTGGTCGAATTCCCGCTGCCCGGCGAAGCGGAACGTGAACGTCTCTGGAAATATGTATTTCCAACAGGCGTCAATATTGATGCGCTCGATTTAGCTTATTTGGCACGTACCTTTCCGCTGGCCGGCGGCCATATTCGTTCGATTGCATTCAATGCCTGTTTGCAAACGGCACACGACTCCGACGCCTGTCTGGAAATGCCACAAGTATTGGCTGCTGTAAAACGCGAGCTCGATAAATTAAATCGCCCCAATTCGCCTGAAAGTTTTGGCAAGTACGAAAAACAAGTCGCGATCCTTTTTGACGAGGGCCTGCGATGAATCGCCTGCATATCGATCGTATTGCATTGAAGCTACATGGCATTTCTTCGCAGATTGCTCAAACGGCAATTGAAGGATTGGATACAGAAATCGTTCGCCGCTTGCATATTCGCGGTCTCGATGCAGCGGCGCTTTCCGGGCTATCGCCGACGCTACGTCTGCCTACCATTAATTCGACAACTGCACTCGACGCTGAAAGCCTGCGGGCGCACATCGTCGATGGATTCATGTCCTTATTGCCTCCGGAAAATACCAGTAATGCAGCTACTGATATCGGGGAGAGTGTCTAATGTCTGGTTTTTTTCTACGCGGTGCATTGGTCGAATACAGCGGCGACTTTTTAGGCCCGATTCCGAATCTGGTAGTTTTTCAATTTAATCCCGAAGAGCTGGCACGTACGATTAAAATCCCGGAGCCGCCTGCGGCAGCAACAGGCAATGGTACCGCGGCGGCTGAGCCCAGCGCTACCAGCGCACCACCGACTGAAAGTTTCACACTCACTGCCAAGTTTTCCGCCGCCGATGATCTAGGTAAAGGCGGCGCGGTATCGGCAATACCTCGTGTATTCGGCATTGGACCGCAAATTGCAGCGCTGGAAAAAATGGTCTACCCGGCCGGACCATTGAGTGGACTGTTAGGACAGGCGCTTGATGCCGTAGGATCAGTTTCAATCGGTACCGACGGCATCTCTGCAGGTGGTAGTGCCAAGCCTGCCGAAAGGCCCACTCCAAGGCAATCAGTACCAAGAATCTTGTTTATTTGGGGCTATACCCGCGTGCTGCCCGTCCGTATTAAGTCGATGACAATTACCGAACAAAAATTTGATGCTTTGCTAAACCCTGTTCAAGTTGAAATACAGATTGGCCTCGATGTACTGAGCTTGTCAAAGGACGGCCCCGACAAAATAGGTTACGGCGCATTGACTTACTCGCGTGGTGCCAAAGATGCCCAAGCCATTCTCAATCTGGCCAAAGCGATCGAATTAGCTGCCGACATTATTCCTTTTTGATGTGATTGGAGAACACCACCATGTTTCTAAAAAACTCCCGCTACTTCAACACGCCGACTAGTACCGCGCGTGATGCGAATAATCGCGAAGTCAAAGTCCTGACCTTGCGTAAGTTACCCGCTACTCGTGGTGAAAGCACACAGATGCACGACCATGACCAATTGGACGTAATGAGCCATCGCCGTTATGCCGATGGCACAAAGTTCTGGTATATCGCCGACGCCAATAGTGATCTGGAAGCCAATAATCTGGTCGCTGTTTCTGGTCGCTACATCAACGTGCCGGAAAAGTGAGCTAACGATGGCACTCGCCAGCCTGCGCATGTATCTCGATGGCACTGCTGCCAGCGAAGAACAGCTTGATCTATTTCGCGAAATTCGCGTCGATCAAGCCATTGGTATGGCGGCAGAAGCAGAATTGGACATTAATCTATTGTTGGATGACGAAGGCCTATGGTCAACGATAGAAGAAGAATTTGCCCAGGCCTTTAAACGTATTCGTATCGAAGTAAAAATGGGCGAAGGTGAGTTTAGCCCCTTGATTGACGGCTCGATTATTGCGCAGCGCTTTGATTTGGCTGCCGGTCCCGGCCAGAGCATGTTGACCCTTGTTGTTCATGACGACAGCGTGCTGCTTAATCAAATTGAAAGCGTTGCGATCTTCGAAGATAAAAGTCCCGACCAAATTGCCGAAACATTATTTACCGATGCCGGGCTTAGCGCCGAAGTGGAAAGCGTGCCTTCTGCGGGCAGTAATTACACGCGCTATATTGTTCAACGTGGTACTCCCATGCAGTTATTACGCGATTTGGCGCGACGACATGGCATGTTTGTCTATGTTAAACCTGGCGAAATTCCTGGCCAGAGTATTGGCGTATTCGCCAAGCCTTCCCTTTTGCCGGGCGAAGCAAGTGAGCTCTTGCTTATCGGTGAAGATCGTAATATTCACAAATTCTCCGTGCAGTTGGATGCGCTCTTACCCATGACGGTAAAAGCGAGCGACGTCAGGCTCTCCGACACTTCTATTTTGTCTAGCGAGTCAAGCACATCGACTCTCGAACCACTCGGTGCAGAACCACTGCATTCGGCATTGTCGGTGCAAGCAGTCAGCCTTCTGAATAATTCGCGTGAAGAACAAAACGATCTCGATGCAGCAACCGCTGCTGCCGTGGATTTATCAGGTTTTGCCTACACCGCAAGTACCGAGATCGACGCCAACGATTACGACACCGTGTTATCGCCCTATCAAGTCATCAGTGTTGCCGGGCCCGGCGGATATCTGGGTGGCAGCTATCTTATTAGCCGCGTCAAACACGTTATCAACGATAGTAGTTACAAACAAAGTTTAACGCTTAAACGCAATGCCCGTTCGGCCGGTTCAACGGGTAGCGATAGTTTATTGGCAGGAATTTTCTGATGATGAACTCGGGCGCTGACCAACTACTTGTAGATCTGTCGGAAAAAGTAAACAGCCGTTATTACGGAAAATACCGTGGCGTGGTCAGTGACATTGACGACCCACAAAATATTGGTCGGCTGCGGGCAAAAGTACCCAAACTTTTCCATGAAGTAGAAATGCATTGGGCGATGCCCTGCTCGCCTTATACCGGTGACGGTGAAGGTTTTTTCATGATTCCGCCGGTCGATGCCGGTGTATGGATTGAATTTGAAGAAGGCGACATCAACAGGCCGATATGGTCGGGCGGTTGGTGGAGCGATGCCAAGGCACCCAAGAACGAAGACGGCTCTGATTCGGCCACCGCACGAAAAATTATTCGCAGCAATACCGGCTTGGTACTTGCTTTGGATGACGATGCGAAGAAAATTTCAATTAGTGATGACAGTGCCAGCAACTTCATCACCATTGAAGTGCAAGACGGCAAGATAAAAATTCAGGCCACGACAAAAGTTGTCGTGGAAGCACCACAAATCGAATTAGTTGAAAACGCAACGCACCCGCTGGTATTCGGCGACGACCTTCTGACTTTTTTAAATCAGATGATCAATATCTACACCACCCACACACATCCGGGTGAACTTGCACTCGGCGTATTCCCGGTCACACCGATGACTCCGGTTCCACCGATGCCACCTGCCACACCGGCCTTGTTATCGGTGAAGGTGAAAACAGGATGAGGAGCATGACATGGGATTAAAACCAGGCACTGTTGCTGATTTCGGAGGCAGTTTGGCCGAAGCCATCGACAACGCAATGAAAACCGAATGGCAAGCGGTAAAAAACGTGCCCTTGCCGAGCGAAGGTCAGGATGATCGTCGTCTACTTTTTGCCGCGATTGCACAGGGATTATTTAACTTTCTAAGCGCCAATCAAAACGAACTTATCAATAACATAACGCTAGACGATGGCGGTGGTCTTGGCAGCTCAAGTCAAAACTACGAAGTAACACAGTTGGAGTTGAACTTATGAGCGGCCGTCATCTCGCATTCCCATTTCGTATTGGCAGCGATGGTCGAACCGTTGCACCTGCAAATCTCGACGAACATATACGCGGCGAAATACTCCAATTATTACTCACCAATGCCGGGGAGCGCCCTTTCATACCGAGTTTTGGCGGCAATATACGGCGCCTGGTTTTTCAAGGTAATGATGAAATCACTGCGGGCTTGGCGAAATCCAGTATTAGCCAAGCAATGTCATATTGGCTGGGCCATCGCGTCAAAGTGCTGAGTCTGGATGTCGAAAATCAGGATGCCATTCTCGCCATTGATTTAAGTTATCAGGTCATTGATACCGGTGAACAACGACGTGTGCGTTTTGAACACGGCGGAGGTGGCGTATGAGTATTCGCGCAGGTAAAAAATTCGATAAAGAAGTTCTCGAAGAACGCGCAAGAAATCTGGATGCACGCAATCTCAATGGTATTGCCCGCGTATTTGTGCGTTTATTGCCCGCGATTGCACCGACCGAAACCTGGCTTGATCTTGAATTTCATACCACCCATGTTTTAGTGGCGGTACTCACCGCCATTGGTGGCGGTGCATTACCTCACATCATTTTTCCGATTACTGGTGGCAGCCGCCTGCGCGCGGGCCCGTCAGCCGGTCAAGTTCGCGTCAACCAAGTGCTGGCGGGTTTAGTCCCCAATCAACTGCGTTTAAGAGTAACGCCGATTGGTGATTATTCCACTTATACGCTGACGATGAATTTTGCCGGTATCGATCCCTTATTATCAGAAATCGATTTCAAATTCCGGCCCGCTTGCTTTAATCTTGATTGCGCTGCGAATGAATCTTTTGCCGCTCCACTGCCGGTTCCTGACATTGATTATCTCGCCAAGGATTTTGATTCGTTCAAACATACCTTGATAACGGCCATGCAGCAGCGAGTGCCACATTGGCAGCCGACCAGCGAAGCCGATCTGGATCAAGTATTGATTGATCTTATAGCTGCAGACGCCGATGAACTCTCGGATTATCAAGACCGGACCATCAATGAAGCCTTTCTAGCCACCGCGCGTAAACGTGTTTCATTAGCGCGGCATGCGCGCTTGATGGATTACCACATTCATCAAGGCAATCAGGCTAGCAGTTGGCTGGCACTGAAAGTACAGAATACATTTTCAGTGCCCGCGCGTGAAGGTTTTTGGACAAACAAAGATTGGAAAGACAAAGCTAGCCAGCCATTTATTACCAACTCTGTTGTGTCATGCAATCCACTGCTCAATCGTTTACAACTCTACACTTGGGGCGGCAGTGTCACTGCGCTGGATGTCGGGAGCACCAGCGCCGATATTGCCCTGCCAAGCCCGCTGAATGCTGCGAACCAAGCCGATGCCAATACTTTGCGTGATGTGATTAATAGCATTGCACCGCGTCGTTTATTGATCCAACAACAACTCAACCCTGAAACCGGCACGGTGTTAGGACGCGACCCGACGGCGCGACAACTGGTTCAACTGGTGGGCAACGCCGTGTCAGTGAACGACCCGATGGGCGGCGCTGCTGGCGAATGGTTTGTGCGTGTGCATTGGCGAGAAGAAGACCGGCTGACTCGACGCTACTGTTTCTGCACGCAATGCGACACCTCGCCGGTCAAAGAAGACGTGAGTCTTTTTCATGGCAATCTAGTTCAGATCCGTCATGGCAGACCACATCGCACGATTTTTCGTGCCGCGGGTTCACCATTAGCAGTCGGAACACCGGACAATTTTTTATACGTTGACGAAGCCCATTTTGAAACCACTGTTTGGGCCACGCATTCGACATTACCTTTTCCGATGTGTACGTTCGCCAAACTACCTCATGCACCGCTCGCTTATCTTGAAACCGAAGTGGGCGGTGTAACGCCAGTTCGCACTACACTTAAAGTAACGGTCGCCGGTTTTGCCGCACCATGGCAAGAACAAAGCGACTTGATTGAATCAAAAGACGATGCCGCCCATTTCATCGTTGAAACCGATGAATATCTTGATAGTCGTTTACGTTTTGGCAATGGCCGCAATGCTCGCGAACTTGCACCCGATGCAGTGATCACCTGCGATTATCAAGTGTCTATTGGCATTGATGGCAATGTGGGTGCCGATATGGTGACCGGCTATGACACTGGCGCAATGCCGCTTGTAACGGCGGTCTGGAATCCCTTCGACATTCGCAATGGCCGTGAACCCGAACCGGTGGCCGAAATTATTCGTCGCGTGCCTGAAGCGTATCGTGCACGACAATTACGTGCTGTCACGCTGGAAGATTACGCCCGCCGTGCCGAAGAATTAATCACCGTTGCACACGCAAATGCCAGCTATGCATGGACGGGTTCATGGCGAACTGTTCGTGTTGCCATTGATCCACGCGGTACCGATATTTTGACCGAGCCGCTAAGACAGCAAATTGCCGATCACCTAGAGGCAGTCCGATTAATTGGTGAAGATCTTGAAGTTCGGCCAGCCCGTTATGTTCCTTTGGATATTTATTTGCGTTTGTGCGCTCATCCGGATTTCTGGCCAGAGCATTTACGCAGAGCTTTGGAACTGGAATTTTCCAATGGCTATACCGCCGATGGACGCACCGGTTTTTTCCATCCGGACAATTGGACTTTTGGCCAAGCCCTACACGCTTCACAACTGATCGGGCGCGCCTTAATGGTTCCCGGAGTCGGTCGGGTTTTGTTGGCGAGCATCAAGCGTTTGCACGGACTTAGTGGGCCGAGTTTAAGCACAGTGACTTTAGCGCCAGGCGATGTTTCGCATCCCGTTGTTGAGCAACTGCAGGTTCGTCCATTTGAAATTATTCAAGTTGCCAATGACCCTAGTCATTTGGAAACCGGACGACTTAATTTTGAAATCACAGGAGGTCGGCGATGAGCTGCAAACACGACTGCCCGGCACCGCCCTTATTTCCGAAACTGATTTTCAATCGGCCGGCATTGAAGCGCATTGATTACCGTATCGGTAATTACGCCGATGTGCGCGGGCATTTACTCGGCCAACTCAATAAGCAAGCAGCGCTTTCGGCCTGGACCCATCGCGGCACTGATGATCCCGGCATTGCACTGCTCGAAGCCGATGCGGTGGTCGCTGACATTCTCACTTTCTATCAAACACTGTACGCCAATGAAACGTATTTACGTACAGCGCAATGGCCGCAAAGCATTACTGATCTGGTGCGATTAAGCGGCTATCGTTTATCGCCAGGCGTTGCCGGCGAAGCCACGTTTGCGCTTAGCTTGAAAGGAAAACTGCCGGTCACTGTGCCAATGGGTTTTGGTTTAAAAGCTGAACTTCAAGACATAGATAAACCAGTTGAATTTGAAACTCGTGCCGCGCTCGATGCGATTCCTGCATTGAGTGAATTCAATCTTTATCGGCCACGCATAACGCCGCCGATTGAAAACGGCAGTATGGTGCTACGGCTTTCGAGTCTGGATATTGTGCTGAAAGCCGATGATCGAATTTTACTGGGCGAACCGGTTGGTACCTTTGCAAACCCAACAAGTTTAAATAACACGCAAATGCTTACCGTTGCCAAGACCTGGGACGCATTCGGTTATCGCTATATAAAATTAAAAACGCCGATCGCGCGGACTACATCAGTGGCTTCCTTGCGTGCTTACAAATTGGGCGAAACACTAAAACACTTTGGCCATAACGCACCAGCCACGATTGCAACGGTGTTGAATGGCGTACCTAGCTCGCGTGCAACACCATTCATGCGTAGCGCCAATGCAAGTACGGTGAATGCTGATATAACGCCCAGCCTGAGTGCAAAACAACTACCCTTGGACCGTGAATTCAAGGGCTTTGAAACAGGTAATACTTTACTTGTTCAAGGTCGATTGCCTTACTCAGGTGCGGGCATCTATTCATTGCTTGGCTACACTTCCATGATGAGCTCGGCTTCGATAATTAGCGCTGCTTGGGCGTTTGGCTCTGCTGCAAGTATTTATACCCCAATGTTCACGAGCTCACGCTTCACTGCGGTTCGCCAAGTGACCGAAGTGGAAAATCAATCCATGCAGTGGGGCATGCAATCAGGTGCTTCAACTTTATTGACGCTCGATAGCAATCTGAGTGTTGGCAGCAACAGCCAAGTCGATATTCGCAGCATGAGTGTGTTCCAGGTAACGGCAGCAAGCTTTACCGTGTATGGCGCGCACATCAATAGCAATGAAAGTGTCGGTCAATCTTTAAGATATTTTGGCAGCCACGACAACGCTAAACTTTTGAATGGACGCCGCTTATTGCTAGTGGATAGCGAAGGTGAAACCACCGAAGCAAATGTCGATAATGTCGTGGCGTTGAATGCAGCGGAAGATGTTTTTCATACTGTTGTGCTGAACCGTAGTGTCAACTATGCCGATTACGAATACGAACTGCCAACAGTAAAAGTGTATGCAAATATTGTTGATGCCTCTCAAGGTAAAACAGTAGATCGCGTCGCTATTGGATCAGGCAATGCAGGCGTTTTATTCCAAAGCTTCGCTCTGCCAAAAGCACCATTAACGTATTTATTCGATGCCGCGAGAACACCTGCACAAACCCCGGCACTTGAAATTTATGTTGATGGCATTCGCTGGAAGCGTCTGGATACCCTATTCAACGCAGAACCGAAGTGTCAGGTTTATATTGTTCGCGAAGACAGCGATGGCAATAGTGTTGTGCAATTTGGCGATGGCAAAACCGGCGCGCGCTTATCCACCGGTCGTAATAATATTGAAGCGGCTTATCGTGTAGGTATTGGGGCACACGGCGCACTCAAAGCAGGCAGCAAACCAACGGCCACGGGCAAATTAACCGGGCTCGATAAAGTCACTCTTCCTGTCGACGTCAGTACCGGCGCCAATGCCGAGTCATCCGACAATGCACGCATCGCGGCACCAGCAAAATTACAAAGCTTGGGTCGCTTGGTCAGCATCGCCGACTACGAAGCCGAAACCCGCGCGCTACCGAACGTACTTAAAGCCAATGCGATGTGGGCGGCACCGGAAGGCACGCCGCTGATATCACTTACTGTGCTGACACAAAGCGGTTCAACAACCGATCTGGATCAAATACGTGATGCCTTAAGCGGCTTTAATCGCTGCCGTGGCCCGGCACGCCATGCCTTTATGGTGATCAATGGTCGCAAACAATTTGTCCATGTTGATGTACTCGTCGGTTATGACCCGTCACGTTTAATTGAAGATATTCAGCATGAAATAAAGCTGGCTATTGGCGTGCAAGGCGATGAAGCCAACGGCATTGATGGTAAAGACGGTTTGTTTGGATTGAATAGACACGATTTTCATCAATCGGTACATACCTCGGAAATTATCGCCGCAATCCAGAATGTAACGGGAGTGGAATGGGTTCACTTGCGAGCTGCGAAAACTTTTGGACTTACTTCTTTAATACAAGCCGACCCGACGCTTATCCCTTTACCAAGTATCAATTTAATTCCATCGCCGCTACTGCCTTGCTCGACTAATTGCCTGCTGGCATTACATACGCGCCATCTCGTGCTGGGCTTTGTTTCAGCGCAAATACAAGCGGAGTGCCCAACATGAATCGCCTAGCCATGTATGAACGTCTGCCAGAAATTTATCGTATCCGTGATGCCGAGCAAGTGCCGCAAGGCCAACTCGCGGCCTATGTCGATTTATTTGAGAACGTGCATAGTACTTTACGCGACAATATCGAGGCATTGGGACGCGATGCCTTTATCGAAAGTTGTGATGACTGGGTTGTGCCCTATATCGCCGATTTACTCGGCAGCTCGCATCTCTCCGGTGATCCCTGGACCTTGCGCGCCGATGTTGCACGCACCATTAATCATCGTCGTCGCAAAGGCACTCTCGGTGCGATTGAGTCCTTGGCCTATGCCTTGTCGGGCTGGGCCGCACATACGGTCGAAATGCGTGATCGCTTGGTATGGAATCAGCATATTAATCATCAACGCCCTGATATAGGCGGCGCGCCACCGCTCAGCGCAAGTAGTTTTCTGGGTGATGCAAGGCGTGGTGGCACCGTCAATTTACGTGACCCGGCCTTGCTTAGTTTATTGAATACTCCATTTGATCCGTTCGCACATGTTGCGGATATAAAACCGGCAGCGGGATGGCGCGGTTTATATAACTTGCCTAATCTCGGAATTTTTTTGTGGCGACTTCGGGCTTATACGGTTTCGCGTTTTAAACCGATAGCCGATCAGTTTTTTATACCCCCGGCCTTGCTGCCTGCTTCTATTGGCGATGCAAAGTTTGCGGTTCGCCTTGAATTACATCCGCAATCGGAGCCAATGGTTTTGTTCAATACCCATCGTTTTCATGCCGATGACGAACCACCCAACATCAGTTCGCCCGATGCCGTACCAGGTCCCATGCCATCGGCGCGTTTGAGTAATGACACACCGGCCGGAAGACCCGAGCACTATGTCGAAATTGCTCCCTACACAGACGGCACGGTACCCGACCGGATGAATCGTGTGGGCTTGAGTTTGCAAATACCGCAAACACTTTTCACAGCGACAACGCCATGGCAATTCCGTGGTGCCAATCTTTGTGCATGGGAAACCGGACTACAGCCACCACTACGTGCGCATGAAATTGCGATTGATCCCGATCGTGGGCGCGTAGTTTTTGGTGCAATGGGCGCGGCACAAGCGACCGAAGCCGACGCGATAGTAAGCGGCTTATACATTTCACCGACCCATGCTTTTCAAGGGCCCGTGGGCGCGCAGCCAATACCACGCCAGCCAACACCTGCCACATGGTTGGAAGTGCTACCGATCATTGTAAACATCGACACCGTTAATACACCTGCCAACACATTACAAAATGCATTGTCGAATTTACAAACCCGTGCTCAGCCTTTAATTATCGAAATTAAAGACAGCTTGGTGCACGAGTTGGATTTAAGTGTGATTGCAGGCACCAGCAATGAACTAGGCTTGCAAACCCTGCGATTGAATCGTTCACTATGGATTCGTGCCGCCGATGGCGAACGACCTGTTATCCGATTGAAACAGCCCTTGGCATTTCGTCCGAACGATGTGTTGAGTGCGGGTGCGCCAGCGGTAATGGATTCATTAATGGTGCGTTTGGAAGGGCTTTATCTAACGCGCAACAAAATAGTCTTTCCGGCCAATACACCACTGATTGCACGCGCTGCGTTAAATCAGTTGCATATACAAGACTGCACGCTCGATCCCGGCGGCTACATCGCGCTCAATAATATTCGCACGCCTATTTTGCCATCGATGCGTTTAAACAATTCCAATGGTTTTGTCTTGCCCGGCGAGATCTTGGCCTTTGATCAATCGCCTGAAATTGTGTTGGAAAATTCGATTAGCGGGCCATTGGCTATCGACGACGATTATTATTTGAATATCATCAATAGCATAATCGATGCCGGCGGTACGCTTGAAACTGCAGCACCGGCCTTGGCGGTAGGCGCGGCCACTGGCAATGCCGAATTAACTTGGGGCCCGGCACTCACGATTGATGGCCTTACCTGCTTTGGTCGCATGCGAGTGACTTCAGCATCGGGTAAGGGCGGCATTTGGGTACACGCACTTCAAGTACTGGACAACCAAAGTGGCTGCATCAAATACAGCTGGTTTGCCGATGCCGATAATCGCTTGCCATCGAACCACGCTTGCCTGCATCAAAGTCAATCGGACTTGCATTTCGTTGCAGAAACTTTCGGTAAACCCGGCTACGCGCAAATCACTCGCGACAGCGATATACGCATTCTTGAGCAAGGCCCGAACGATGATGAAATGGGCGCTTTTGGTTTTTTACTCAATAGTCACAAATGGAAAAATATTCAAATCCGTTTTCGCGAATACATGCCGGTCGGAATTCGTCCGGTGTTGATAGCAGTCACGTAAGGAGAACAGCATGAAAGGCGACTTTTCGAAGTGGGGTCTCAAGCCCACCGACAATTTCAGCGGTGTATTACACCAACAAGGCCGTGTGCTGTTGGATCAAGATTGGAATGCATCAACACAAATACAGGCACTGTGGAAAGAAACAATCGGACAGGATGTGATTGGCGACGGCCTAGTCGCCGTGCCCGTAGCAGCCCCTGATGGATTGAAAATACTGTCGGCTACGGCTACTGCGACGGGTGCAGACATAGTGCTGCAATCGGGTCGTGCCTGGGTTGATGGGATGCATCTGGTTTACGAAAACACAATGCCCCCGCTGCCCCCGCAAGCATTTGATGCTCGTTACCTATCGCCGCCGTCACAAGTGATAGATGCCGGAATTCGTGACGCGGTGGTTATTGAAGTCTGGGATGAAGCCTTCAGCGCGTATCAAGCGCCACTCGAATTATTGGAGCCTGCTCTTGGCGGGCCCGATACTACCGAGCGCGTAAAAACCTGCATGGCAGTCAAATTATTTCGACTCAATGACGATCAAGACTGCGGTGATTTACCTATCGACGATATATTTGCCAACAAAGGCAAACTCACCGTTACACCGTCGCCAACCTTGGTCATTGCTGGCCCCTGCCCGGTGCCTGATAGCGGCGGCTACACTGGCTTTGAACATTATTTATATCGTATTGAAATCGCGACCCCAACGGCTGCAAATCAAGCACGATTCAAGTGGTCACAATTTAATGGCGGCTTGGTTGGGCGCGGTCAATTTACCGCAGGCGGCGCGCCCAATACTGGCACGGTAGCGATCACTGCCAATAACTCGATGATCAATCAATGCGGATTAGATTCTTTCTATCTGGAGGCACTCGCCTTCGATCCTGCCTTCGGCCATTGGCGAATTGTCTGCACGGCCAATGCAACACTGGTTTCCTCCGATACTTTATCGCTAACGGCGGTGTCCGGTGCATGGCCTGCCGGAACTAGCGGGTTTTTCCGTTTGTGGAATGGCATTGAACTAGTCAGCAATCATCTGACCGGCTTGGCCATTCCAAATCCGTTCAACGACGGCATTCGCCTCGAATTTGATCCTGCATTAGCCAACAATGCCAATTACACACCCGGCGATTTTTGGACATTTCCGGTGCGTGCTGCCAGCGTTGCATCAAACCCGGCACTATGGCCAACCGCATCGCCGCCACAAGGCGTGCACTACCATCGCGCGGCTTTAGGCGTGCTCGAATGGATTGGCCCGGCACCGGTTAATTTAACGCCAGATAATATCCACGATTGCCGTCAGCCATTTTTACCTCTGGCAAAAATGAAAGGTTGCTGCACCGTCACCGTTGGTGATAACAAAAACAGCTTCGGGCAATTTACCTCGATACAAGCGGCCGTTAATGCATTGCCTGCAAAAGGCGGCACAGTTTGTGTGCTCAAAGGGATTTATGACGAAAGCATCTTGATTGAAAAACGCGTCGGTATTCGTATCCACGGTTGCGGGCCCAGCACTCGCATTCGTGCCGTCACCGACGATGCCGAAAATCCCTTGCCCGCTTTTATGATCAAAAATTCCGATGCCATTGTGCTTGAAGATATGGCCATCGAGTCGGGCCCTCGCAGTGCTGTACAAATTGACAATGCACGCCACATTAAGGTTCGGCGTTGCTTAGTGCAGATGCGCGATGTGTCAACCATTTGGCAAGCCATTTATTCGCGTGGCGACGATATTTTGATTGAAGAAAACACCATCGAAGTATTACCGCGCGAAGGCGGCCCACCGGCTCCATCCATTCCACCAGACTTTGGCGATACCGACGCACCGGCAAGTGTTAATACACCGCCTGATTTTATCAATCTCGGTTTTGCCACGCGCGGTGGCATTCAACTTGCTGGTGGTTCCGACCGCGTTCGAATTCTTGATAATATTATTCAAGGTGGCATCTTTAACGGCATTACCCTCGGCAGTTTGGTGAAAGTAGATTCTGACGGCGACGATGACTTGCCTGATATCCCTGACCTGATTGATCTCTGCACGCCCTGCAAACCGGTAGATCAAACCGATGATGACCCGCAAGACGGTCCGCCAAGATTTGTATCGGCTGGTGATTTGTACGACATCGAAATTTCGCGTAATCGTATTACCGATATGGGGATCAACGGGATTGGTGTCATTCGCTTTTTTAATATTCTAAATCGCGGCGATTTGATCGGCGTGCATAACTTGCACATATACGACAATTTCATCACTCGTTGCATGCGACGTGATATTGCCAAGGTTCGCAAATCCATGGAATGGTTGGTAGCGTATGGCGGCATTGCGCTCGCAAAAGTGAGCGACTTGCGAATTCTTCGCAATGAAATTATCAATAACGGGCCGAGTCACCGAGTACCCATTTGCGGTGTGTACGCCATCATGGTGCAAGGCCTGAAATTAGACGATAACCGCATCATCAATAACGGCCAACGCAGCAAGGAACCTGTTGAAGGCGTGCAAACTGGCATTCGTGGTGGCGTGCATGTGTGGGTCGTAATGCCGGCCATTACTATTTCGACCGCCACTAAACCCTCGGTGGCTGGATCAAGCTTCAATAAAGCAGCTAGCCAAAGCTCTAAGCTATCAATGAATACCGGTGGCTCCACCGTACTCTTACGCGACAATATTATTGTCACTCCGCTAGGTCGTGCGCTCACATTTTTTGCACTAGGCCCCGTGGTCGTTGCACGCAATCGTTTGGTAACGCAAAGCACCACCGCCAAAGGTTTGGACTTAATTGCCACCACAACGCTGATCGGAAATCTGGGCATTAGCAATGAATGGACAATAGGCTTGCTGTTTCTATACATTTTGAAACTTGTCGGCAACCTTCCCGATGGTATCAAGAATGAAAATGAGTGTGCCATTGCCAAGATTTTCGGTGTATTCATACCCAATCAAAAATCCCCAACATTGTGGCCAGTACTTTCACGAGACTGGACAACCGGAAAAACTTTGTTTACCGAGAACCAGGTTACTTTCGATGTTATCGACGAACCATTTGCGTTTGCCCTTAGTTCGATCGCCATTTTTTCTCTGGATGATTTAGCGTTTACCGACAATCAATGCGAAATAAGCTCCACCAACTTCTTTACATTCACCAATGCCGCACTGGCTGCCGGTAGCGTGCGCGTTGCCGACAATCGGTTTTCCGAAACTTGGCAGCGCGTTTTATTCTCGGGCTTCATCGTCGGCGGCATGAATACGACCACTGACAATCAATCCACCCATTGTCTGAAAGCTTTTGCACCGTTTCCAAACATGCTGCTATTTAAAGACAATCTTTCCTTGGTAGAAGCTTTCTGTCCGGGCGAATGCGACAAAGGTCACGATGCAGTACAAGTACCCGCCCCGCAAGCACCAGGTGTTGCTGCACCTGCAAAAGGAGTTCCAACATGAGCAATTCATACGACAAATCAAGCCGATCAAGTTTTTTCAGCGGAGGAATATCAGCAGGCTCGGTGCAGAAAGAATTTATCGAAGCCCCAATGGCCGCCGCTCGTCAGCCCGCCATGAATACCGGACTAGATTTGCTCGCGTTTATGAGCGCTATGCCCGATATTTTTCTCGCCTCGGAACAACGTGAACTAAGACGCATGGCTCGAACTACCGATAATAAAAACGACCCACGTATCGAACGCCTGCAAGTTTCCATCGAACGCGCAAGCGAATTAAGCAACACCGCCAGCCTCGGAAAAACCCGCATTGACAGCGCCATCGTTGCCTTGTCAAGCGAAGATAATATATTTCATGGCTTTGTCTCCGATGCCAATTTAAAACCACGAGAAAAATTAACCGTCCGTATTTCCGCCATCCGTGGTGGCGATACGGCTGGCGATAAAGAAACAAAATCTTTATCTGCCACCACCAATGCCGACGGCTACTTCAGTATTTCATTAGGCAAAGAAAAAACCCACACCCGAAAAACCGGAACCTACGAAAATACCGTAAAACTTTCCGAACAAATGGCCGAGCGGCTCGCTAGCGTGAATGCAAAAGCCAAGACCGCTACACCAGCAGCAAGCAATCAGCGTGGCGCGGCAACGGCGGTTGAAAATAGTAACGAAGTACTGGTCCGAGTTGAGATTCTTGATGCTAACAAAAATATTATTTATCAAGATGAGTTGCCACTCGTTGTAACTGCTGGCAGCGCGTATCGGGAATATGTACTCAGTGATGATGCAAACGGCAAGCCACGGACTTCAGACACAAAAACAGCTGCAACTCCTGTCGGTGAAAAAACTTCACCAGCAAAAACTACAGGGGGACCCGTTACAAAAACAACGGTTTCCTCACAAAAAGTCATATTGGATTCCAAAAAAACTACACCCAGTAAAACCAAAAAATGAATGCAGCTGCACCAGTTATTCTGCCTCAAAAAAAAGCGGGTGCTCATCAAACGATGAAGCATCAGGGTGATACACGCGGCAAAAAAACGTTCGCACAAGCGTCATCACAGCCTGCAAGTTGTGCTTGTGGCGGAAGTTGTCCGCGTTGCCAAGCGAAGACCAATAGCCTAAATGTTTCTCAACCGCATGACCCCGCCGAAATTGAAGCTGATCAAGTCGCAGATAAAGTCATGCGTATGTCAGCACAAGTAATCGCGCCGGTGTCAATGAGCGGCAGATCTTCCAGCGTTGTTCAACGCAAATGTGATATCTGCAAAGATGATGAAGAAGAAACAGTAAGCCGATCACTAGCGACATCTGATGGCAGCACGGCGCCAGAAAATTATGGCCATGTGAAAAATGCCATTAACGCAGGCGGTACGCAGTTGGATACAAACACACGCGATTTCTTCGAACCCCGCTTCGGCCAGGACTTTGGCAATGTGCATGTGCATACCGGTGCAGCAGCCGTCCAGTCTGCACGCTCCATCAATGCCCGAGCATACACACTAGGCAGCGATATTGTTTTTGGCGAAAGTGAGTACCAACCAAATCGGCAATCGGGTAAGCGCCTTCTTGCACATGAATTGGCCCATGTGGTGCAAGCTGGCAATGCCTCTGCAAAGATAAATCGCAGCGTTATCTACCGTACCCCGGAAGATGAGGCTGATAGCGAAGGCCAAACTGAGGCACCGATGTCGCGTACCGACGAAATTGCATTATCCCATTCCAGTCCCGGTCTCTTCGCTGGCACACCCTCGCCGCTTGCTTTAAGCCTTTTCAATTTTGGTATTGACGATAGCAAGCCCAAAGCAGAACACCTTATTGTGTTAACCGAGCTTGGGAAATTCCTGGGTAAACACGCATCGGTAAAAGTCAGTGTGCGTTCAATTGGATTCGCCGATTCCTCAGGCGACGCAGGCTATAACATGGGATTGTCTAAGCGTCGCGCAGTCGCGGTTAAAGGCGTACTTGATCCATTGCTTACTCAGCGCATTTCGATCTCGTCGTACGGGGAAACCAATCCTGCTACATCAAACGATACGGTAGAAGGCCGCAGTCGCAATCGACGCGTGGACATTCGATTTGCTAGTGATCGGCCGCCCAAGAAAGACGACCCGCCAAAGAAAGATGATCCCCCCAAGAAGGACGATCCGCCAAAGAAAGATGATCCCCCCAAGAAGGACGATCCGCCTAAAAAAGATGACCCACCAAAGAAAGACGATGACGACACTATTTTTTGCCTTGAATATCCAATTCTGTGCGGGATAGGTCTAGCGCCATTTTTTGCACCGTTAATTTGTTTGGTTGCGCCGGAAATATGTGTTGCTATTGCCTGTGCATTGCTGCCCGAGTTATGCATTCCACCTATTCCACCGGGCCCACCAGAACCGCCCAAGCCTCCGGAGAAGCCACCCGAGAATGATGGCAAAAACCCGCACGTGATTTTTACGCCACAAATACGCGCCGATAACACACCAAGACAGATGAATGATCGCATCGGTATTCGCGATGACGTCAGCGTAACGGCATTGGTGCTCAACCCTCCAACTGATGGTTCGCATATCAATATTTTTGTCAGCGCACCAACAGCCGATACTGGCAATGCCACTGTCAATGGACAACAGCAAATATCTATAACAGGTACTACTTCGCTAAATATTCTTGGCACACAAATGTCGGGGGGTAATTACTTGTTGAGCCCAAATATTCAACTAGGTGCTAACTGGTCTTCTGGCCTCGTGGGACAAAGTAACCGCTTCGCGGTCTCCACAATTGCAGAAGATTGGTCAGTGACCGATGCAGGCAGCAATGTCGGTCGTTTTGGATATGTATCAAAGGCCGATATGGATTGGGTTTCGGATAGCGGTGCGTACTCGCATCTGGATGAGTGTCGTTATGTTGAGCGCGTCGAATTGGCTAGTGAAAGCGGCAGCATGGAAGGCTTGTGTACCGGCGGAGTCAATGATCCCGACGATGTAAACACCTGTGATTTTCACCCCGCGTTCGACGAACACGGCACACCGTTCGAAAATACACGCGATGCACACCGGTCCGGCACTAGTCGATTGCGCCAATTGTTTACCATCCGAGATATGCGTTCCAACTCTGACTGGGCAGCCTCGCGGGGCTCGGGTTTTGAAATTCATCGCGATTACCAACGTGATCCGGAAAATCCCAAGTGCTGGCGTCTGGACGTTAAAAAGTTTGGTGCATCGGTTAGCGCTGGCGGTTGGAGTGCCGACGCAGGCTCGGGTAGCTACTCGCATGAGTTTCGGGGAATTGATTGCGATCAGCCGCCGCCCAAGAAAGATGACCCGCCACCGAAGAAAGACGACCCACCACCGAAAAAGGATGACCCGCCACCGAAGAAAGACGACCCGCCAAAAGTGCAAGAGCCATGTTGCGATCGGCCAGAAATGGCCACGCGTGTAAATTTGTGCATAGACGCTGCAAAACAGGATGCGATAAATTGCACGCTGGCAACTCTCGAGCCACCGTATGATCCTTTGAATAACATCAAAAAACTGGCGGAATACTATCAGTGCCTAGATAGCCTCAAAGCCAATCTCTTGGAATGCGATAAAAAAGCCAAAAGCGACACCAATTGCCCTGATCAAAATACACCATCGGACTGTAGTAGCGAGGAGTTCATTGCGCAACATTCAGTTGCCGATTTTGTGACCTCACTGCCAACACCGAGCAATCCTGATGAGGAGGCAGAACGACTTTCTTAGGCTTAACAACGATGTGAATTATGCAAGAGCTAATTGGTGTCTGTTTGGGGACCACTTAAAATTAGACATTGCCCGTCCACATGATCATCGGGGGCATTAGAAATAGGAATTGATGAACGAAAATAATTTGCAATCACTTGGGTACACTTTTTTCCCTCCAGCGAAATACGGACATCAATAAAACAACAGGCTATTGTAGGCAGTTAGAGTATTGGGACCTCAACTCTCAATAGTGGCCGCTGGCAACTTAGAAAAATGTGATTCCGCAACTAGATTAGAAAGCGTTGAATTTTGGAAACTCCCATGACAGAACTAGCGACATCGCTAAAGGCTAATGCTCCGGAACAAAAACGAGCAACAGCACAAAATGTCAATGAACAAATTTCCGCATCGAACGCCGAACCAAGCATGCGTTCTGCATCATGCGCCTGCGGTGGCGGCTGTGCGCGATGTAATAACAGGAAAAACAGCAGCCGTGGAATATTACAAGCGAAACTAGAGGTCGGTGCACCTGACGATGCTTATGAACAAGAAGCAGATCGGGTTGCTGATGAAATTCTAGCAACTCCATCGGGCAAGGCTATCAGCAGTAAAACGCCACCTCTTATCCAGCGACTGACAAGTCAAACTAATGGATATAAAACTGCAGCACCACCGAGCGTGGAAAGCGTCCTTTCTGGATCTGGTAAACCCCTTGACACACAACTACAACAAGATATGGGCCAAAGATTCAGCCAGGATTTTTCTGAAGTGCGAATTCATACTGGTATGGATGCAGAACAATCAGCACAAGAAATAAGCGCACACGCCTATACAGTTGGAAGGAATATTGTATTTGGTGCAGGACAATTTGCACCAAGCTCGCAGCAAGGAAAACGATTGCTTGCACATGAGTTGACGCATGTAGTGCAGCAGAGATCAGAAATTAACAGGCAAATAATACAAAGAGACATTTGGTATAGAGGCGAAGGTACAGGGGTAGCGCCCGCTGCACCTGGTAGTGTGATTCATGATTTTGGTGATGGCCTGTACATGACAGATAGCCCAGCGTTAGCTGCTGAGTATGCAGCATTAAGGTCTGGGTCTATGGAAGGGTCAGCTCCTCTTGTTTTAGCTGCAGATATAGAAAGCAGTTCTTTGGGAAGAATTCTGAATCTCTTGAGTGACACACGATGGCAGCAATTTTTAGCAGAGAGCCCCATACCAGGAGGTCCGACACATCAAGCACTCATTCAAATGGCCAACGAAAACTATGAGGCAATATTCCAAAATTTTTTACAGCGAAACAATTTACATCTGGAAAATTTTGATACCGTTATTGGCCAGGAATTTGTCCGGGGCGGCACTCAAATCTGTGTACGTAATCCTTCCATTGTTAGCCAAATAAGGGCTGCGCTCAGACCGTATGTGCCATCAGCAGCAGGTGCAACCACTTCAAGACCTGGTTCAAGTGCAAGTGAGCCTCCGACCACTCCGGTTAGCGTAGCAACTCGGTATAACATCTTAAATACTACTGTTAATGAAGCGGGCAATACAGTAGCCGAGGTCGAAATATTATTAGGACGCGGCGCAGAAGATCTGAGCAGAGTATCAGGCGGTACGTCGATGCCATCGAGGATTGTATTGCGCATAACAACGAGTGCGGAAGGTGCATTTGTTGGGGCAGAATCGGTGGGCATAGAATTAAGTTCTGGGGTGACAGAAGCATTGGCAAGACAAATTATTGCAACCTTGCCTGAGGCCGCCGCAGTCGGTGCCGAAGGCGCTGTCGTAGGCACTGCTGCTACAGCCGCTCGAGCATCCAGATGGGTAAAAGGATTAGGTTGGGCCGGAATAATTTTATTCATCGGTGTTACAGGTTATCAATATAGTCAGGCGACTACTGACCGGGCTAGGCGCAGGGTGCTAGTCACTGCTGGGGCAGGTTTAGCGGGAGGCACAATCGGCACCTATGTTGTGTGCAATCTAATATTTGGAATTGAAACTTTTGGACTTAGCTTAATTGGCTGCGGTTTGGTTGCGGGAGGTGCAAGTGCTTACATTGCTTCAGAAGCATCAGGGGAAGTGTACGACGAGGCAACAGCCACGCCACTTGAAAGTAGTTTGCATGAACTAGAGTCACTACCCGAAATGGTAAGACGATTATTTTTTGGCATGCTTGACTCAAATGGAGATCTAAATGGTGTGCCACTTTCCAGTGAATTTGTCAGAGAATTCATGAGAGTAGTTCCCTCTGGAATATCACAGTATGAAGTCAGTGTTTTATTGGGTAACTTAAGGCAATCAGGCAGCACTGACACAATTGCTTCGATCATCTCTTCGCTTCAAACGGCTATTAGCCAATTACCTGGGCGAAGACTTGCACAACCACCCGCTACTCTTGGAATTCTCGATGTAACAGGCGGTAGTGCGATTTTTCCATTTCATATTGATACGGATATCTCGATTCCACTTGGCCCAATGCGCCTATTGCCCCCGCCCAGACCTTTGCCGGGAGGACTAGGACGTGATGAAGTTCCTACAGACAGGAGAATTGCCCCCTCCCTTCCTGCTGCAGAAATTAGGTTTTGAACTTATGGATTTTTACATCGATTAGGCAAATTAAATGATGACGGCAAGATATACATTTTTGATATTTCAACTCTAAATTACTTCTTTTTTACGGACTACAAATGGCAATGCTTTCTACAGCATCAAAAAATAGCTTTAACGGATCGCAAAATACCTCGACTAAAAATACTGTTGGAAAAAACTTGGTATCAAACGCTCAATTGCCAATGCGCACCACTCCATGCGCTTGTGGTGGCGGCTGTGCACGATGCAATAGCAAAAAAAATCAGAGCAATAAAATATTACAGACCAAGCTGCATATAGGGGACGCAAACGATGTTTACGAACAAGAAGCAGACCGTATCGCTGACCATATTTTAGCCTCATCAACGCCTTCAGCAATCAATGCGGCACCACTATCTATCCAACGCGTGACAGGGCAAGCTAATGCTCAAATTGGCTATACAATTCCCGCAAGCATTGATCACGTTATTTCGAGTGGCGGCAGCCCATTGGAGCAAACACTGCAACAAGATATGGGCCAACGCTTCGGCCACGATTTTTCTGATGTGCGAATACACGCCGACACTAACGCAGAAAAATCTGCACAAGACTTGCAGGCCAAGGCATACACCGTTGGACAAAAAATTGTATTTGGCGCTGGTCAATTTGCACCAGGCACCCATGCAGGGCGACACTTGCTTGCACATGAGTTGACCCATGTTGTGCAACAACGTACCGATGCATCGTCCGCCACAAACTTACAACGACAGCCCTCTACAAGCACTGCAAGACCACCACACATCACACAAATAGTGGTTGATCAAAACACACCGCAACAAGTCACTGCGACCTTTAGTGATGGCCATACGGAAAGTGACACCTGTTCTACTGGCAAAGGCCATTGTTGTTTCGATGATGATGCCGGTACTGCCAAAGGTGGTGCCTGCTCTGCCGCCCGCTCTGTACAAGTCGGCAACAATTGCACTCCCATTGGTGACTTTACCGTTACCACCCAAGTGCCAGTGACCAGCGGCGGGGTTCGACTATGGACACAATTTCACAATGCAAAAAGTGTTGCCCTGCATGAATATTCTCCAGTCGATGGCACACCTTTGTCGCATGGCTGTGTTCGCATGAATACCGCCATGGCACAAACCATTTACGACGGTACCCGAGTAGGAGTAACGCGCGTCAGGGTACAAGGCTTGGCAAGGCCGAGTTGTACAAATACAAATTTGCAGAATGAATGGAGCGGTGATTTTAGTTCGGCGGGCACAACACCGCCAGACGGAACCACGATAGATCCGATGCTAGGACGCCGTCTCACGCCAACAGAAGTTACTCAGGAAAGAAATCATATTCGTGAGTCACGTGAAGAACTACGCAACGCCTATGGCGTCAACGACGCTGGCCTGGATACTGAATTGGCAACGGTACAAGGCGGCGCCTCTATTGTTTCAAGAATCCCACGCTGCGTGCCTGCATTAACCACGGAAGAACAGCAAGTTCCCGCCGCACAAACCAGCGGTTTCCTGACAACAGGCGCCACTACTACCGCTACTGCCTTCACCACAGCATTGAGCGCTTTACGTTCAGAGGCAAGTGCAGTTCAGCTCGTACAGCAAACAGGTGAACAACTTTGGCAAGCGGCGACCGCTGCTGCGCGTGCCGGGGGTAGCGGTAGCGATGACCGTCAGTTGTATTGGACAAGATTGATGATGACCACCGCATTGCGTCAATGGAACCCTTCATGGCTCAGGATTAGTGCAGTCAGTAGTAATGTAGATGCGCTAAGAAGATTACAAGCACGGCTTTTACAATTGCTGGAACAAAGCTCGCGCGGTATCACTAGCACCGCTTTCCCTACCAGTAATCCGGATGAAAAAAGAATCCTTATCAGCGGCTTTGACCCGTTTGGTTTTTCTACCGGCGGTGACATTCGTCAGAGCAATCTTTCTGGCGCAGCAACTTTGGCATTGGATGGTGAAACGCTGACCCAAGGCAGCATTACGGCACATGTAGAAGGCGTAGTTTTTCCTGTTCGTTATAGGGATTTCAATGATGGCATTGTTGAAAATAGTCTTCGCCCGCATCTGACAGGATCACAGCCACCGCATTTGGTCATGAGCATCAGCCAAGGCAGCAGTCAATTTGAATTTGAAGAAACCGCTGGTCGTAGAAGATCGGCGGGTAGTTTTCTGGACAATTTAAATCGCCCCAGTGGAACCGAAACTAATCCAACAATACCGCCAGGATCACCGGCACTTGCCGCTAGTCCCGAATTTTTGCCGCATAGTGTGCCTTCAGCCATGCTCGGAGCAATGCGTGGAGCCGAAGGGCGCACAGGCGCAATCCCCGAAGAAACTACCGTCAAAGATTTACCAATTGGCGCAACGCAACCACGCACCTTACCTGCGGGGCCAGGAACAAATCCCGGTATCGCCGTCGAAGGTTCTGGCGGTGGTTTTCTGTCTAACGAAATTTTTTATCGCAACAGCTTATTGCGTACTCAACTCGGCTCAACCATACCCATGATTCATTTGCACACACCGCGACTTCCACCGGGCGCTACCGATACGGTGCGAAATAATTTTATTGATCGAACGCGGGCCATTTTAAGAGCATCATTACCCAGTCTTTAATTTATTTTTAAACTGAACAGCCAGCCCGCATCAACGCTTACGAGAGGATTGCAAATCACCGCAATGAATCATGAATAAATTAAATACAAACAAGAATGAAAATTCGAGCACGGCGGCTATTAGAAAGCCTTTAGCGACACGTCACTTGGGAGGAAGCAATCTAAATAGTCAGCCTGTTAGCAGCCAATGCGCTTGCGGTGGCAGCTGCCCTGCTTGCCAAAAAAAATTAAATGACATCAATATTTCACAACCTGCCGATGCAGCAGAAATGGAAGCCGACCAGATTGCCGATAAAGTTATGCGAATACCTGCGGGAAAAACTACAGCCGTGGAAAGCAGAAAAAAATCTCCTGGTGCTATCCTACGCAAATGCAGTACCTGCGAAGATGACGAAAAAAAGATTCACAGAAAACCGGTTTCTACCGGCGGCGCTGTGCCATCGCAAAGCGCAGCACATGTCAGCAATGCCATGAGTTCTGGCGGTCATCCGCTAGATAGCGAAACCCGCAATTTCTTCGAACCACGCATGGGTCGCGATTTTGGCAATGTCCGTGTTCATAGCGATTCAAGCGCCAATCATTCCGCTCGAGCGATTGATGCAAAAGCCTATGCGCTGGGCAACAATATCGTATTCGGCCAAAATCAATACAAGCCGGATTCTGACAGTGGCAAACATTTACTGGCACATGAATTGGCGCATGTAGTTCAATCAGACAATTCTTCTGCGACTATTAACAGGCAAATGATTTATCGACAGCCTGCAAACGGTAGCACAGGTGATTTGGCAGTTATCGATTACGAAATCCAGATGCTGAACGAAATGCCGGTAATGGACCCATTGGCCGCTGCCGCCGTGAATATGCAGCTGATCCAACTTCTTAAACGACGCGACGAATTGTTGCGAGAGGGCGCGGGCACTTATGCGATAGCGCCCACAAAGCCAAAAACGGCAGTGAAGAAACCCGCTACCGGAAATGTCAATGACGATTTATTTGCATCGCTGGACGACATGACACAACTTGAACAGGACCGGATGCATCAACAAATGCAAGACTTCAATACCATGGCCAAAGGCGGCTTGGGAAACCAGAACTTCCAGTTCAAGCCGGTGCAGAAGCCACAGGTTGCGCAGAGCGGCTGCCATGTTGATCCTTACGTCCGATCGACGGGCGCAAGTACGTGCGGATTCAAACGACCCGATGATGCAACCCGCGCGACACAAAAAGCGATGCAAATGCCCGCTCCTGATTTCAGTGCGGAAAACGCGAAAGAACGGGCGATGCTGGATCGTCTCAACTCGGCACATCTGACATGGAAAAGAACGGGTAAATTCACCAGCAGTAGCGAGTTCAGTCCCTACGAAATCGAAAAAGACAGGATCATTGTCCTTTACAAGCGCTGGGACCTGTTTGAAAAAAGCGATCCGGATAAGGACGTCATAAAAAATCCGCTTGAATACTATTTCCGCCACGGGGGCGAATACATCAAGGAAAAAGAACGCCGCATATCGATGAAGCCATTCAAGGACAGGCTATATGCGGCCAGACAAAAAGCACGCTCCCGGTCAGACTATTGGTACTCGGCACACGAAGCCAATGAAAAAATGACTGGAGAGGAGGTCTGGCACGCAGGCTACTACGGCAGTCTTTTCATCGAAAGCGAGAAGGCACGCGTTTACAAGGAACAAGGTGCGCTACAAGAGCTTGAGCGCGAAGAGCGTGAAGAACGCCAGGCTCAAGACAGGCGCAATTTCGAGATCCAAAAAGAAAACAACTGGGAAGCACAGGGAGATCAGCTTTCATCGCCTGCTACCATTCTTCAACCGTTTGCCATGGCCGTATTGGGAGCGCCTATTGCCGGCATTTATACCGGCATGCAGATGGGAATGATGGGTAACGAGGCCTACCAAGCCTGCAAGGATGGTTTTAGCTTTGATTGTGCCTTGTCTGCGGCTCCCATCGTCGCGACCGTCGTCATCCACCAAGTCACCAAACCTTCGGTAACGGCAAGACCTTCACTACCGAAATTGGCAACTGCTGCACCGACCATTATTGAACCCATCGTGAAACCCGGCATTGCCGAGCCCGTCCTGACATCGACAATCACAGAACCTGCAGTCAAACCTTCAGTGACTCCACCTGCTGTCAAACCGGTAGCGACAGAACCTGCCATCAAGCCCTCGACCACTGAACCCGCTATCAAACCCGCAGAGACTCAAGCTACTGTCAAACCGGCAACAACAAAACCTCCGGTCAACCCAAGACAGGCGATGGAAGAGGCAAAGCTGGCCAACGAAAAACGCATCGCCGAACTTGACGACAAGATTCGAAAACACCAGACAAATCAAAAAGACTATAACGACAAAGCGACTCGTATCGAGGCTGAACGGAAAACTTCGGATTTCCGCGAAAAGGCTGCCAATGCAAAAAGACAGGCTCGCAATGAAAAAAGACTCGCCGATGAAGCTGCCGCAGAACGTCAAAACCTTCGTTCACACAATGACATAATCGACAAGACACTAAATCCACCACCGCCCCGCCAGATTGGACCGGGACCTGGCAAAGCCCGTGGCGGCGCACACAGCGCACTAGAGGTCGCCGGTGGCGAGAGAAACCATATCCCGGCAGACGATTCCACCAAAATCCCTACCGGCAAAGGACCGGCCATCTGGATGGAAATAGAAGATCACAAGCAACTCAATAGTTCGGGCCAGCGCAATTTCAAGCCGACAGGAAAGTATCACATCTCCTCGGCTTCCGAATGGCGTGCAATGCAAAAGGATTTGATAAAGCAAGGCAAGTATATGGAAGCAATAAAAATGGATATTGACGACATCCGATCAAAATTTGGGTCGAAGTATGATGTCGGTATCCAGGAAATGCTGGAATATGTCAAAACGCTCAGACCTGGCGAATTCTGAACATGGGAGATAGTCAATGAATTACCCGATCAAACCCTATTCCGGAGTCGGACAAATCAATTTCCGGATGACGATTGCCGAAGTTCGAAAAACACTTGATAGCGAACTTGGAAATTCATTGAAGCCAGGCAAAGATATGCCTTCGGATTTTTTCAAATCGCTCGGTATCTTCGTGGATTACCGCTCGCCAGGCATTTGCCAGGCCGTGGAATTCACTGGCCCCGCCAGCCCGACCTTCGAGGGCCGCGAGTTGATTGGAGAGCCGTTTGGCAACATCGCAGCCTGGATAAAAACATTGGATCATCATGTTCTTCTGGATGGCGCAGGGCTCAAAAGCATGAAATACGGTTTCGGCCTATACGCACCGTCGGCGGAAAAAAATCCGGAGCTACCCGTCAAGGCAGTCCTTATTTTTGACCGCGGTTACTTTGAATAACGAATTGCTGATATCGAATGATCATTTGAAAATAATGATCAAGTCGACAAATGCGACAGTTGGGTCGCATTGTCTTCCCAGTTTTGTCCATCAAAAGCTTCCACGGTCATATTCATAACGGTTCCCGCATCCAAGCAACGGGCATTCACATCCACACCATCGGGATTGCTGCGGGGAATGTAAAAACTTTTGATGCCGCAAACTTTACAAAAAACTATGTTTGGCAACGTCCGTGTTGAAAGTGTATTCGCTCAAAATTCATGCCCGCTAATCAATTGTAGGTGGCGGCAATGGCAAGCACCGCGATGAATAACAATATCGGAAACTTGCATGGATCAATATCCCATTTTATCTTTGCCTTTGTTTTCATGCTTTTCTTTTTTTTCTTTAAGGGCCGGTGCTACACCATATCGATACATGCCGCTGCCCGTGTCTAATACAATACTGAAATCAATTGCTGCGCCAATGACTAAACCAACTTCGACTCCAGCAGCAACTTCAACGCCTATACCTGTCCAAACAACGAAACCAAATCCAACATCTACTATTGATTCGGCAAAGCCAGCTTCACCCGACCCTGCGGTCGGATCAAAGCCAGCTACTCCCGTCATAACAACCAAGCCAGCGATTGGTCAGGGACAGCGACGCTTTGTAAATATTCAAACACCCGATCGGCAAATAACGCCCGCCTTTATTACACCTCCGCAGGACGTATCTGCGATCAGGTAGAGAATCGAAACCCTCGCCGACAAACCGGTGATAGTTGGAGTGCAGGCGAAGATAAACGTCGGCACCGAAAATGTTTTAACCGGACTCACGCATGCTGGGTTCACGAAAATGGATAATACGCGTGCCCAAGCACTGGGTGGAATCGGCGAAGCGGCGATGCTGCCACAAGTAACACAGCCGCCCGGAACACCGGCGAAAGCAGGCAACCAGCCTTCCACCGGAATGATCGTCCGCCCTTTGGGACAGTCGGCACAATTGGAGGTCTTAGCCTGGAATACCGGCGCTCCCAGAAGTGACAACAAACCCTCGCATGCCGAAAGGCAATTCATAGAATGGTTTCATGGCCAAAGCCTGAAATGGAAAGAAAATGTTACCAGCGTTGATGTGCTCGTTTTCGGGCGCAACATTTGCCCGAATTGCGATGCTGATCTCAAATGGTTGGAAGACAATAATCCGCATATCAAATTTAGTTGGATACGGGGCGACAAGTATCACCTGAAATCAATGCACATTGCCCTTGTACAACGAACACTGCCAGAAGCTAGCGAAACATATCACCCACCAACAATGCTAACGAAACTGGCAATGAAACTACACTAGATTAATTGAAAAAGTCATCGTAATTTTTTATCACATTCCAGATTCTCGAACTTGGGAAGATGCTCAATAATTCCATGTACAGCATCCGGATTAGTTTTTGGATAATATTTAAGAACTTCGTTTTTCCAGTTGACAAGGTAGTAGTTGATCTTCGATTCATCTGCCTTGTCTTTATCGAATTCCGACAAATCCAGATTGGGGTCACCGTCGGCATAGACATGGCTCGTGTCATGTGGATGCGAATGATAAAAGCCTACCAGTTTTTCATCGGGAGTCTCTTGTTTTACAATCTGTCCACATTCATTGAGTTTGCCGGAAACCGGACCGGTAATTCGATAGCTTCCATCCGACCTAGCGATAATGTTGCCGCAAAATTCAAGGCCCTTGTTGACGATACCGCAACGAGCCTGTCTCAGCTTAGGCATTACCTGGTCATCCATCGCGTTCAGTGTCGGCGGCTTTTTCTTAGGTGTCGGTGGAGTACCAGCTAAAGAATCAATGACGTCTTTATTAATGTCATATAGTTCCCATGACGGCATCTTGTCTTTTGCTTCAAACGCAACAATGGCCGTGAAAACATAATAGCGATAATTTTCTATAAGTTTTTTTTGCAAGTCAGGATCGCTGTTCAAGCTTTTGCTTGTGCGATCACGAGCTTCAAGGAACCATTTGCGCATGACAATTAAGTCATCGCGCAAACTATTGGGGAAGCGTTCTGGATGTGACAATAGTTCACCGCTACTGTATTGCCAGCCGCTGAAAGACAGCAACCAAATCACTCCCTCTACAAAACTCTTGGCATCTTTTTCGTTGGGATCAAGCTTATTGATTTTTTCTTCATTACTTTTGGCACCAGCGTTCTCATGACCAACTTCCGCTTCAGGCTGACGCTGCAAAGTCGCAGAACCCTGGCTCATAGGCATTTGCGGGCGCAGCCGTGGAGTATCTTGTGGATCGAAAGCAGACTGCTGCACCACATGCGTCAACTCATGCGCCAGCAATCGCTTGCCTTGATTCGTTGTTGGTGTGTACTGGCCTGCACCAAATACAATATTATTTCCAACCGTATAAGCATTGGCACTTACATCGCGGGCCGATTGTTCTGCGGCGGCTCCGGAATGCACTCGCACAGCTGAAAAATCATTACCAAAGCGCTGTCCCATATCATGTTGTATGGAAGCTTCAAGCGGCTTACCCGAACCTGCAAGCACGTGGTCTACGCTTGCGGGTGCTGCATTATTCGATGCTTCCGCAGCATGTGCTGTGAAGCGCTGAATACGTGGCGCCGAGTTGCTCACTGCCGAATGCGTAGATGTCGCCATGATCTGATCTGCTACTCGATCGGCCTCTTGCTCTAAGGGATCATTACTTGCACCAATGCTAAGTTTTTTTTGTAGCTTGCTTGTGTCGTCTGATTCGGAACCTGCTTGGCAACGGGCGCAGCCGCCACCACAGGCACAGCTAGACTTGCGTTGAATTTGCATCGAGCGAGCCGAGCGATTTGCTGTTTTTTTTTGATGAGCAGACATCAACCCTGATTCTCTCGAAGAACTGGCTAACATTGCAATCACTTCACTTCTCCTACTCGGCAGAGCGCACCACTTCAAGGGATGCCTTTAGAAAATAGAACGCAAAATAATGCCATCTGTGGACAACAAACTTTTTATGAATCAGCTATTTCAATGGAAACGGTGCTGGGCTCCATCTAGCCTTTGGAAAGATGTGCCAATTTCGCCGCATTGTCTTCCCAATTCTGCCCATCAAACGCCTCAACCGTCATTTTCGTGACCGTTCCGGGTTCCAAGCAACGGGCGTTGACATCAACACCATCGGGATTACTGCGCGGGGTGTAAAAACTTTTTATGCCACAGACTTTACAGAAAATATGTTTGGCGACACCGGTATTGAAGGTGTATTCGGTCAAAAATTCATGACCGCTAGTCAGTCGAAATGCCGGGCGTGGCACGATCAAATGTAAAAATCCGGTCAGGCTACATAATGAGCAATTGCAGTCTTGCACGGTGATATTGGCAGGTGCATCGACCTCAAAAACAACGCGGCGACAATGACAGCCGCCGCGATGAGTAGTCCAGTCAGAGCCTTGAATCATTAGTGGCCTTTACCGTTCTTTTCCTTGCCTTTAGCAGGCTTGCCCATGTCTTTCGATTTGCCGCCTTTATTTGAATTTCCAGGGCCGTGGTCGTTGCCGCCATGCATATTTGAGCCCTTATCTTTGCCATGTCCTTTGGTCTTGAACTTGCCGTTTGATTTACCAACCTTGCCCTTTAAGGCATGAAAAGCTTCCGAGCCAGGTTTGATGCCCATGCGTTTAGCAATAACGCCCCAGCCTTGTCCATGATTTTTATCGTAATCGCGCAACACATTTTGGCAGGGTACGCGAAGCTGATAAGCCAACGCGCAGCCGTAGTAAACGTCACCAGGTGCCCAGCGGCGGTCAACAATATATTCGTTTACCACGTAACGCGGTGCACCGAAGCTATTGACTACATCATCAATGAAATAATTGCGGTCATCACGCTCATATCGGTTCATATCACTGAGCTGTGCGTCCATCCAGACATCGCCAGTGCGGGGATTGAAACCGAATATATAATTATCAACTTGGGCCTGGGCATTGAAACTGAAAGCCAAGCCCAATGCGAGTAATAAATTGCGAAAATTCATAAGAACAACTCCTGTTTCAGGGACGACCAGTTTGAACTTAGCGAATGAATACCCGATGAAGTTCTGCCGTGGCGCGATTTAATAGCTGCTTGTGGTTCAGTTTAACCCCTCTTTTATCAATGGCACGTTAATGCACTTATCCAACGCAGGAGGTGTGCCATGAGCCAAGCTTTAATCCACTTAACCGAACCCCTTAGCCCGCCACGCATCGGCGGCATAGCCAGCGCCATGGCCATGCATGTGGCCGCTTTTATGCTGCTGATGGCACCGATGAGCTATGTGCCGCCGATGGCTGATGTGCAGGAGCAGATTTTTGTGCCGGAATTTATAAAGCCGATCGTGCCAGTGACTCCGCTTCCACCTGTCATTAATATCATTCGTAAACCTGAGGTAGTGCCTTTAGTGAGAACCCCATCGACCACCACCAAGGTCGAGATTCCCACGGTTGTTGTGGCTGACGGTGGCGAGATGGATATTCCCTACGTCGAGACTACAATACCTGAAGTTATTGGCACTCCGTTCCAACCACCTAGCGGCCCAATTAGCTTGAGCACGGAATATGCACCTGCACCAAATTACCCACCGCTATCCATACGTAATGGCGAAGAAGGTACGGTATTGTTGCTGGTCAAAGTCGATGCTACCGGCAAGCCCATTGACGTCACACTGAAGAAAAGTAGCGGCTATCGCGAGCTTGATAAAAATGCCATGAAACACGTGTTGGCAACTTGGCGTTTTCATCCGGCCATGTATCAGGGCATCGCAATTCCTGCGCTGGCCCTGGTGCCGGTAAATTACAAGATTAATGAGTGAATAATGGTGGCGCTGGTGATGGGCATCAGCGCTATTTAGCGTTAACATGATTTCCGCTTTCACTTATGCTGGAGCATCATGGTGCGCATTTTTATTGTTGTCGTATCGGCGGCTTTATCATTCTCGCTGGTTGGCATTACTCATGCTGACTCTTTGGGCTCAAAGATTGAGCAGCAGTTAAAAAAACAAAATAATTCCAATTATACGAACACTAACGTCAGCCAAGCCGAAGCCGCAGGCGGCATTAAAGAAGCCATGGCGCAAGGTGTAAAGCGTGCCATTACGCAACTAGGCCGCGAAGATGGTTTTAATAATGATCCAGTTGTGCGCATTTTAGTGCCAAAGCAAATGCGAAAAATCGCTGATATGGCACGCCAGTTAGGCGCCGGAAAAAAAGTTGATCAATTTGAATTATCGATGAACCGCGCTGCTGAAAAAGCGATACCTGCTGCCGCCGATATTTTTGCCGATGCAGTACGCCAAATGACCGTGCAAGACGCCATCAATATTGTGCGTGGCAATGAAGATGCCGGCACGCAATTTTTTCGTCGAGTAACGGAAGAGAAACTGCGGGCAAAATTTATGCCGATTGTTGCCGATGCCACTGCAAAAACCGGCGTGACAAAACGCTACAATGAAATGTCCGGTAAAAATTCCGGAATAACAAAATTACTGGGCGGCGGTGAATCGATTGATCTTGATCGCTACGTTACCGATAAATCCATGGATGGCTTGTATCACTATGTCGCCGAACAGGAAAAAGATATTCGCAAAAATCCGCTGAAACAAAGCAGCAGTTTGTTGCGGAAGGTTTTTGGCAGGTAGTCCAACTGTAGGAGCGAGCTCTGCTCGCGATTGGTTTTATCGCAGCAACAAAACTACGCAATAAATAGCGGCGGCAAAGCCGACCAGCGTGGTAAAAAAGCAGGTCAATATAGCGCTGTACAAAGCAAAACGGCTCATCCAGCGCTGACGCGAAGTCAGCGTGTGGTAATGGGTGCCAAACGCGGTACCCGATGCCAGTGCGAACATGCCCGAGAATGCCGCCGAACCTGTCATCACAAAGGCCACAATCAGCCACACCCACCAGATCGCGGCGATCTCTTGCAGGAATGCTATTGCTTGCGTCATGGCCTTACAGCGCCTTTACGGCGGCGACAGCGGCATCCACCGTAATGCCGAAGTATTTATAAAGTGCCTCAATGGGTGCCGATGCACCAAAGCTGTCGATGCCAATCACCGCGCCATCAAGGCCGACGTACTTGCGCCAGAAATCGGTGACACCCGCTTCAATGGCCACACGTTTGCGACAAGCCGCTGGCAGTACCGATTCACGATAGGCTTGGTCTTGTTTGTCGAAGGTATTGGTACTTGGCATTGATACCACGCGCGCCTTGATACCCTGGGTATCGAGTTGTTTTGCGGTTTGCATCGCCAGCTCAACCTCGGAACCAGTCGCAATAATAATGACATCGAAGTTCGCCACATCATGCAAAACATAAGCGCCACGTTCAATATTGGCAACCTGTTTTTCATCACGAATTTGATGGGCAAGATTTTGACGCGAGAAAATCAAGCAGGTCGGACCATCTTTGCGTTCAATCGCTTTCTTCCAACTAACCGCCGATTCAACTGCATCGCAAGGACGCCATAAATCATTGTTCGGGATATAACGCAACGAGGCCATATGTTCGACCGGCTGATGCGTCGGGCCGTCTTCACCCAGACCAATCGAGTCGTGAGTAAACACATGAATGCTGCGTGCAGGAATTAATGCCGACATCCGCAAGGCATTGCGCGAGTAATCCGAAAACACCAGAAATGTTGCATCGTAGGGCAGGAAGCCGCCATGCAATGCAAGGCCATTGCTGATCGCGCTCATGCCAAATTCGCGAACACCGTAATACACGTAGTTGGCATCGGCATCGCTGGAAGTAACCGATTTGCTGCCTTTCCATAAGGTGAGATTCGAGTGTGCAAGATCGGCCGAACCGCCGATCAATTCCGGCAATAATGGCGCAAAGGTTTCAATCGCCATTTGCGAGGCTTTACGCGAGGCCACGACCGGGCCTTCGATTTGCAGCTTGGCTATATAGGCATCGGCATCATCGGCAAACGTTTCCGGTAACACACCGTGCGAGCGTCGGGTTAATTCCAAGGCTTCTTTTGGAAACACATCTGCATATTTATCGAACAGTCGGTTCCATTGTTCTTCGCGCACCAAACCAGTATTGCCTGCGCGCCAACCGGCATAAATTTCTTCGGGAATTTCAAAAGCGGCATACGGCCAATTCAATTGTTTGCGAGTGGCTTCAACTTCTTCTTTACCCAGCGGTGCACCGTGTGCCGATTCTTTACCGGCTTTATGCGGTGAGCCAAAACCAATGGTGGTACGGCAGCAAATTAAGGTTGGCTTATGGGTTTCTGCTTGCGCGGTTTTAATCGCCTGGATAATTTCATCGCTATCGTGGCCGTCAACGCCGCGAATAACTTGCCAGCCATAGGCTTCAAAACGGGCGGGCGTGTTATCGGTGAACCAGCCGTCAGTATTGCCGTCAATCGAAATTTTATTATCGTCCCAGAAGCAGGTTAATTTTCCCAAACCCCAAGTACCGGCGAGCGAAGCCACTTCATGTGAAATACCTTCCATCAAACAACCATCACCCAAAAATACCCAGGTGTTGTGATCAACGATTGAAAATTCCGGGCGATTAAAACGCTGCGCCAATAATTTTTCCGCCAAGGCAAAACCTACTGCGTTTGCCAAGCCCTGCCCCAGCGGACCGGTAGTCGTTTCAATGCCGGGTGTTTCGCTGGCTTCTGGATGCCCGGCCGTTTTTGAATGCAATTGGCGGAATTTTTTCAATTCTTCCATCGGCAAGTTATAGCCGGACAAATGCAAGAGTGCGTAATGCAGCATTGAGCCGTGCCCGTTAGACAGCACAAAGCGGTCTCGGTTAAACCACTTCGGGTTATTCGGGTTATGACTGTAGAAGTCGTTCCAAAGCACTTCAGCGATATCGGCCATGCCCATCGGCATGCCGGGATGCCCGGATTTGGCGGCTTCTACGGCATCAATAGCAAGAAAGCGGATGGCATTGGCGAGTTCGCGGCGAGTTGGCTGGGTAGTCGGCATGGGCGGCTCATTCAGATAAGGGCTGCCCAGATCGTCGGGCAGCCTATTTTCTCAGAGACCGACGCAGATGTCGCGATTGATTTAGCAAACCTTGAATGCTAGCTCTGGATTTCATCGACAACGGCCAGTTCGGCCTCTCCACTGCGCTTCGATACCACCACGGCGGTCGCTAAATCGCCAGTTACATTCAACGAAGTCCGGCACATATCCAGGAAGGTATTCACGCCCAGAATAATGCCGATGCCTTCGGGTTTCAGGCCGATAATGCCGCAAATCATGGCAATTACCGGCAAAGAACCTGAGGGAATACCCGCGGTACCGATGCCGCCTAGAATACATAGGCCGAGTACCATCACTTGCTGCGTCAAAGGCAAATGCAAGCCTGACACCTGTGCCAAAAATAAAACCGTAATGCCTTCAAATAAAGCCGTGCCGTGATGATTGGCAGAAGCGCCAACGGTCAAAACGAAACGTGATACTTTGCGCGGTAATTTTAAATTTTCTTCGGCGACTCGCAAAGTTACCGGCAAAGTTGCGGCCGATGAGGCCGTTGCAAAGGCCGTTAATATGGCTTCCTGGCTGTCGCGAAAGAACGAACGCGGCGACATGCCGCCCATTATTTTCACCCATAGTGGCAAGACAATAAACCCGTGAATTGCCAGCGCTATTAAAACCGTTGCCACGAAATACGCCAGGCCTTTCAGCACATCCCAGCCTAAGTTGGCGCACAAGATAAACATGAAGCAAGCGACGGCATACGGCGCCAGCTTAACAAACAAGCCAATCAAGCGCATGCATATTTCAAATAAACCCTGCAGTGCATTTTTAAACGCTTGTGTCGCTGGCGATGGCGTCATCACCAAACCAATACCAAACATCAGCGCAAAAAACACCACGCCCAGTTTTTGTTTATCGTCAATTGCAGCGGCAAGCAAATTTTTCGGAACAATATTAATCAGCAGATCCATGAAGTTCATCTGCTGCCCGGACGCCACAATTTCTCCCGTCTTGCTGGCGTATTGCTCCATTGCCTTAGCGACGAGCGCTTGATCCAAGTGCAAGCCCGGCTGGATTAAATTCACCATCAATAAACCAATGGCGACGGCAATACCAGTCATTGTGGCAGTGTAAATCAAGGTGCGCCAACCTAATCGCCCTAAACTTGCGATATCACCTAATTCAGCAACGCCCAAAACCAAAGCTGAAAACATCAGCGGTATTACCAGCATAAACAACAAATGCAAAAATATTTGACCGAAGGGGTTGGCGACATAAGTGATGATGCCCTGCACCCGCGGGTCATCAGCACCGACATATTCATGCACAGCGATACCGATTAGCGCGCCTAGAATAAAACCAATCAGCACTTTTATGTGCAGTGGAATGCCAGGTTTTTTTTCTGTCATTGCGGGTTGATTAGTCATAGATAATCCTTATAGCGACGCAACGGGCTCATCGAGTGGCTCTCGATGTGGTTTTAACTCGCCTGATTTTAGCCGGGCAAAATAGGATTTCATTTCACGTTTAACGACAGGTGCCAGCAAATAAAGTCCGATGACATTGGGTACTGCCATCAAGAAATAAATGGCATCCGAAAAATCTACCAACTTTTTGAAGTCCATCGTGCAACCGACAACAAGCAAAATTAAAAATACGAATTTATAAATTATCTCGACCCAGCGATTCTCACCGAATAAGTAAGTGGTTGCCTTCAACCCGTAATAGGAATAAGCAATCATGGTGGCAAATGCAAACATAAACACAATGACTGCCAACACATTCGGAAACCATGGCATCACTGTTGCAAACGCATTGGAAGTGAGCTCCACCCCATCGGCGCTGCCGCCTGGGCCAGCCACACCCGAGATCACGATCATTAACGCAGTCATCGTGCACATCACCACGGTATCGATGAAGGGTTCCCATAAAGAAACCAGTCCCTCGGTAATCGGCTCTTTCGTCTTCACCGCCGAGTGGGCAATAGCTGCTGTGCCGATGCCTGCTTCGTTTGAAAAAGCTGCGCGACGAAAGCCCGTGAGCATGACGCCGATAACACCACCAGTGATGCCCACTGCAGTAAATGCACCATTAAAAATGGTCATGATTGCATTAGGCAATTGCTGAATATGCGCACCAATAACCACAACACCTGCCAGCATGAAAATCGCTGCCATGAAAGGGACTAGCTTGTCTGTCACCCGAGCGATACTTTTCATGCCGCCGATGATTACCATGCCCACAAGAACAGCGACTACAACGCCAAACATTGCGGCATTACCGGCAAGAAAACTGGCTTCACCGCCGCTGATAAATTTCAATTGTTGGTAGGCTGCATTGGCCTGAAACATATTGCCGGCACCAATGGCACCACCGATACAAAAAATGGCAAACAAGACGCCGAGTATTTTCCCGACCGGTGCCAATGCCGGATATTGCTGGGCAATGCCTTTGCTCAAGTAGTACATCGGGCCGCCGGATACCGTGCCATCAGGATTGTCATTTCGATACATGACACCCAATGTGCATTCGCAAAACTTTGCCGACATGCCAAGAATACCGGCGACAATCATCCAGAATGTTGCACCTGGACCGCCAATGGCAACGGCCAATGCAACGCCGGAAATATTTCCTAAGCCGACGGTGCCCGAAAGTGCTGTTGCTAATGCTTGAAAGTGACTAACTTCGCCAGGGCCGCGTGGGTCACTGTAATCTCCGCGAATAATTTTAAAGCCTTGCTTGAAGCCTCGCACATTGATGAAGTTGAAATAAAACGTGCAAAACAAGGAAACCGTGATCAGCCAGAATAAAATCCAGGGAACGCTTTGCCCGAACATAGTGATCGGATAGAAAACTACCGTGGATACCGCGTCTGCTACCGGCTTCATTGCATTTGATAATTTTTCATCAATACCGGTCGCGTTACTTGCGCTGGCATAAAAAAACGTCAACAACGCGATTAGCGAAGTTCTTGCAGACATATTGTGACCCCCCGGAACTGTTGGCTGAGATTACACCAGTTTAAACTTGCCTGAAACGGCTAGTGTTTTATTTTAGTAATTCTTCCAGCGTTTGCGGCTTGCCAATCAAATAGCCTTGGGCATAATCACAGCCCAAATCACGCAGGGCTTGCAACATCGCTTCGGTTTCAATGCCTTCAACAACAATATCGGCATCAATAGCTTTTGCCATCGCAACAATAGCCTTCACCAAGGCCATCGAGCGTGGGTGTTCCAGCATGGCTCTGGTAAACGCCTGGTCCACTTTCATGGTGTCGAAAGCGAGTCTATGCAAGTGAGTGAGATGCGAATATCCGGTGCCGAAATCATCTAGGGCGACTTTTATGCCATGGCTATGGCATAGCGAAATTACCTTTTCCACCATCTCGTAATTCAATGCCTGGCTTTCGGTAATTTCAACTTTTAAACTACCTTGTGGTAAACCAGCAGCATCCACTCTTGCGACAATGCGTTCGATTAATCCCGGATGCGATAACTGTCGTGCAGAAACATTCACTGCAATAAATGGTTTGGGGTCGGCGCCGTGTTCGATAAATGTTTTTACTGCAGCGCAGGCGGTATCAAATACATATTCGCCCACGGGTACGATGAGTGAAGTTTCTTCTGCCAGGGCTACAAATTCTACTGGCGATATCGGCCCACGTTCTGGATGATTCCAGCGCACCAAGGCTTCATAGCCTGCAATTTTATTACTCTGCACGTGCAGCAATGGTTGATAGCGAACATCCAGCCCACCAGTGCTTAGCGCTTCGCGCAGTTGCGATTCGAGACGAATTTTTCCGATACCTAATTTCTCGGATCCACTGTCACTATCGCTTTTATGGACGGCTTTGCCTTGCATTGCCGCCAAAGCCCCTCGATAGCGCTTGAGCTGGCCTTCAAGCAAGGCCCGAATAATGGGGTCGGTACCCGCGAGCCGCTCGGAAATTTGGGTTTTATCAATTTGAAACAAGACCGAGTCAGTCAAAGCAATAGCCGTCGCAGTACGCGGAGCATCATCAATAACCGCCATCTCGCCTAGCAAATCACCCGCCCCCAGCTTGCTAAGCACTAGCCGTTCACCGGCCTGATGTGTACTGATCTCAATTTCGCCCGATTCAATCAGGTAAGCCACGGTAGGTGGGTCACCCTCCCTGAACAGCACCTGGCCTTTTTCTAGAACTATGCGATCCATATTGGCACTCGAATATATGCGCGTGAACAAGCTATCTATATCTAACGTATTTTACAAAAAAACAAGGCCGCATATGCGGCCCTGTTTGGGATGTAATAAACAAATCAATCAATTACGGAATTCAGGAGGACTCAGCACCTGAGTCTGAGAACGTGCGGTTTGCAATACGCGAGGAGTCAAAAAAACCAATAGCTCTGCTTTGCTATCGCTCTTGCCCTTATTGCGAAAGAAGTTACCGAAGAATGGCAAATCACCAAGAAAAGGCACCTTCTTCACATCATCGCGATTACGGAACTCGTAGACGCCACCAATCACTACTGTCTGAGCATTTTCTACCAAAACGGCCGTGTTAATTTCGCGCTTGGTAAAAGATGGAACAGAGCCAGCAGATGTTTGTGTGAATCCACTCACGTCGTCCTTCTTGATTGCAATGGTTAGATACACCCTGCCGTCTTGCGTGATTGTAGGAGTCACTTTTAACTCTAGCAATGCCTCTTTAAATGCTACGGTTGAAGCAGCTTGCGAACCACTAGCACCAGGCGTAGACGTTACATAACCGATTTCTTGGCCCTGACGGATAACTGCTTCACGTTGATTACTTGTGATGACCCGCGGATTAGCAACAATCTCGCCTCGACCCGATTGTTCCAGTGCCGAAAGCTCAACATCCAAAGCACCTGCGGCATTAAGCACCGAGAAAGCCAACGCACCCGCAGGGTTATTAACAGCGAGGTCGGTAATCAAGCCACGTGAAATGGTCGGAGCCAAAATCGCTGGTGGAGCAGCGTTTGGGTTGGTCAGCAAGGCATTTCGATATAGTTGTTGATTGTTGGCATTTTGCAATGCTACAGAGTTAATGGAGTTTATTGTAGAACTATTCGCGCCAAGACTGCCGCTCAAGTTGCCAGTATGACTATTGCCTTCATGCGGCGTGCTGACACCAAATCGAGCTCCAATTTCTTTAGCAAAACTTTGATCTGCAATCACAATACGAGCTTCGATCAGCACTTGATCCACTGGGCGATCCAAAATGGTCAAAAGTTCTTTTATTTCTTGAACTTTTTTAGGTATATCAATCACCAGCAATGTATTTGTACGAGTGTCGAAACTCACGCTGCCGCGTGGAGACAAAAATCCTTTCTGTTGCTGAGCACCACTACCTGAAGCGCCACCACTAGAACTGCCCTTGCTGTTGTCTGTTAGCAATTTTGCAATATCTTCCGCGTTACCATAATTAATTGCTATGTATTCAGTGATAGTTTCAGCACGTGTTTCAAGTGCAATACGAGCATCTTCACGGGCTTGTTCATAGTCCGACAGTTCTTTCTGAGGACCAACCCAAACAACATTTCCGTCACGACGTTTGTCCAGAGACTTTGCACGAAGAACTATTTCCAAGGCTTGGTCCCACGGCACATTGATCAGTCGAAGCGTCAGGTTTCCAGACACTGAATCAGATGCCACAATATTCAAATTGGACTCTTCTGCAATTAACTGCAACACAGTCCTGACTGGCACATCTTGAAAATTAAATGTTACTGGTTTTCCGCCATAACGCTGTGGGCTGGTGCTGTTTACAGCGCCGGCTGAGCGGCCTGATGCCACTTTATTAGAGGCTGCTTGGGCACTACGCTTAGGGCTGATTTCTATTACGTACTCATTGCCCGTTTGATAGGCCATTGAATCCGAATTACCCGCTGTATTGATCACCAAACGCGTACCACCAGCATTGGTATTTGGCTCTAAGCTCGATACTGGCGTTGCGAAATCAGAGACATCCATCTTGCGGCGCAGTCTTTCAGGAAGTTGCGCATTGCTGACATCGACGACAATTTTATTGCCTTCGTTACGCATATCTGCGTTTGCCGCATCTCCATCAAACTTCAGAATAATACGGCCAGCTCCGTTTTCCCCACGACGAAAATCAATATTAGAAACTGAAACCGTGTTTGCCGAACGCTTGGCTGGATCATTCCCAGAAGCCATTGCTGCTGATGCACCGCCTCCCTTGGAGCCAGCATCAACGGTAAGAACGAGGAGGTTTCCGTTACTGCGTGTGGTGTAACCAGCTGGCCTGAATAAATCAACTACCACTCTGGTTCTACCACCCGCCTCAGCTGCCGACACCGCCGATGTTGCACCTGCACCGATCGCTATACGACGAGCGCTAAGTCCATTGCTAGTGCCGGGCAGATCAATAGCAATCCGTGGTGGGCTATCGGTAGTAAAGGCTTGAACGTCACCTACCGGCTCGGCGAACTGCAAAGTAATATCTACTTTGCCGCCTGGCGCAGATGCGTATCGAACATCTTGGAGGACATTCGCGGCCATTGCGGGCATGACAACTACCAGCCCAAAAGCTAGTAGTGCCACGTTGATCATCCATGCACGTGGCTTATTCATGCTCACTCCGTTGTTTGTCTTTGTGGTCATCATGCTATCCCCCAATCAATTATCTTCTAGGGCTATTTTGGCTTGGCGTTCCAACCAACCGCCGGCCCCATCTGGTACAAGTTCTACAATCTCGATACGGTCTTCGTAAACAGCTGTTACCCGACCATCATTTTGTCCAAGGTAGTTCCCTGGTCTAATCCTGTAAGTAACTTTGTCAGGTGCAGTTACCAACCCAACCAAAGCTTTACCAGCACCGATAGTACCTGCCATATTCATGCTATCGAGTGGAAAGGCTTCAAGGACCTCTTTTCTGCGTTCAGGATCTGGCCTAGGGCCTGAGCCTTCGTTGCGATCCGGAACCGGCGGCGAGAATGGGTCACGCAAATTTTGAGCAGCGTATTCAAAACTCTCAAACTGCTGCATCACAGGAAGCGGTTGCAACGGCGGAGCAGGCTCTGCTTTGGTTTTAGCAACCCAAGTCTCTAGATCTGATTGCCCCCGCGTACACCCGACGAGAACCAATAGCAGCGAAAGCGACAGCATGCTACGACTAATGACCTTACTGAGCTTGATCATATTGGTCATTTGGCTGCTCCCGCTGCTGGTGCTACTTCAGCCTCGGCTTCATCTTCTGAGAGATAGCGATAAGTTCTGACAGTTCCCTTCAGCTCCAATGCTGGATCAGTCGGGCTTCTTGGCTTCAATGAAATATTATGCATGGTCATGATAACCACACGCGGCAATGAAGCTACACCGCTCACAAATGCACCGAACTGATGATAACTACCCACCATTCTTAAATTAATAGGTTTTTCAGCATAGAACTCGCGCTTAGTTTCAGGCTGTGGTTCAAAGAGTTCGTTATTAATGCCGGTTGCAAGTGCCGTCTGTGAAATATCCACGATCAAGTCAGGCATTTCATTTTTGCTGGGCAACTGCCTCAACATTTGCTTGAGCATTTGTTCCATCTGAACCAATTGCAATTTCAGTGGTTCCAAATTAGCTGCCTGACCTTGTTTCTCAGTCAGTGTCTGCTTGAGAGTGCCTTCTTGAGCTTCTAAGGATTTAAGCGTGTCCTGCCTTGAACTGACGAACAGATACCAAGCCAAGAATAAAATCACAGCACCTATTAGCAGACAAGCACCCACTTTTGCCGGGTATGGCCATACGCCAGTGTTGTTGATATCCAGAGAGCTCAATTCAAATTTTTTCTTGCTCATTGGGCACCTCCTGTTGTCGTACTTGCGTCTAAGTCACAATCATCGCTAGATGACGATGCAGCGGCGGCGGGGGTTACGGCCGCGGGTGCAGCAGGAGTCGCTGCAGGTGCGGTACCGGCTGCAGGCGGTATTGCTGCCACTGTGCCAGTAGAGCTTTCAGCATCGGCTTTAGTGCTCGGATTACCAATCGTCGTTATCAATGTGAATTGATAAGGCAATCCCTTATCGCCACCCTTCGCTTCAATAATGGTAAGTTCTGGCTGACTCATCCAGCCCGATACTTGCAAATTTCGCATGTAGGCACTGACGCGAGCATTTGACTGTGAACTGCCATTCACCGTCAGCTTGCTGCCATCTTGCTCAAGGCTTGTAAGCTTCACGCCATCAGGAATGGTACGGACTAAATCATCAAATAAATGCACCATCAAGGAGCGGCGTCCTTGTAAGCATTCAATCGCTTTTTTACGCGACAGCAAATCCGCTTTTTGTTTATCTAGATCTTTAATTTCTTCAATTTGCTTATCAATCGTTGCAATTTGAGTCGTTAGATAATTATTACGGCCTTCTTGACCGCTGATCTGGCCGTTGTAATACAAGACAATTAAAATACTGAGGCCTACCGCGATGGCAGCTGCGGTACCAAGCATGGTGATAAATTCTTTTTGCTTCAGTTTGCGGCGCTCAAGGCGCCACGGTAATAGATTAATTTTAGCCATTAGTCAAAGCTCCTCAACGCGAGGCCACAGGCAATCATCAAGGCAGGAGCGTCCTGTGCTAATGCATGCGCTTGGACTTTCGGGCCCAAAGACATATTGGCCAAGGGATTGGCCATAACCGTAGGAACACCAATCTGCTCTTCTACCAATTGGGCAATGCCGCTGATTGAAGCACAGCCGCCGGCAAGAACAATTTGATCAACACGATTAAAGTCACTACCAGCATAGAAAAATTGCAGGAGACGACTCACTTGTTGCACCATCGCCTCTTTGAATGGCTCCAGCACTTCGATTTCGTAACTTTCTGGCAAGCCGCCTTGACGCTTGGCTTGCCCTGCTTCGTCATAACTCAGGCCATAACGACGCATAACTTCATCGGTCAATTGCTTGCCACCGAAAATTTGTTCGCGGGTATAGATGCTGCGCTGGTTACGCAATACGTTGAGCGTTGTCATCGTCGCGCCAACATCCACTAGGGCGACAACAGCATCGCGCGGGACTGAAAGCTGGTCAGACACGAGCCTGAACGCATTTTCCATGGCGAAAGCTTCGACATCAACGACTCTTGCTGTCAAACCGCCTAACTCAAGCGCTGTTTGCCGGATCTCGACGTTTTCTGTTCGCGAAGCCGCCAGCAAAATTTGAATCATTTCAGGATTATTCGGCACTGGACCAAGCACTTCAAAATCCAGACTGACTTCGTCAATGGGATAAGGAATGTAGTTGGCAGCTTCCACTTGAACCTGATCTTCCAGCTCGTCTTCCTCCAAATCGCCCTGCATCGGGATGATTTTGGTGATGACCGAAGAGCCAGAGACTGCAGCCGCGCCATGTTTTAGCTTGGTTCCCGAGCGTGCCACGGCACGCTTTATCGCCTCGCCCACCGCTTCTACCTCGACGATGTTCTTTTCTACCACCGCGTTGGGCGGCAGAGGCTCGACAGCATAATGCTCAACACGATAGCGACCACCGCTTTCGCTGAGCTGTAATAGTTTGACCGCGGTTGAACTGATGTCCACCCCGACCAACGGTGCCTTAGTATTTCCAAGAAGACCCACGATTTCTCCCCTAGCGACAGGCGCTTACACGCAACTCGTGTGCAGTTACATTAATAACAAATTTTTTCGAATTGGCAATGCCCCCAGCCAAATTTTCTTTAAATTGGTCCACATCGCCTCCCTCATCACAGCTCATTTGACGCAGTTTATAGTCTAAACCGGACGCTGAAACCCCTAAATAACGGGTTTTTTACTGTGAAGCCCCGCACGTTCTATACTTCGCACTTCAAAATAAGTAAACCTTCAGGAGTGGCCCAGGATGGCCGGTTTTTTTCGACTATTGCGCAAACTTTTCATTATTGGTCTCATTTTTGCCTTACTTGGGCTTGCCGTGGCGGTGGGGACTTATTTCTATTTAATGCCCAAGCTGCCGGATGTACAAGAACTTAGGGACATCAAGCTACAAGTGCCTTTAAGCGTCTATACCAAGGACACTAAGCTTATTGCGCAATTTGGTGAGACTCGACGCTATCCGGTCGATATCAAGGACGTTCCACTGCAAGTGAAGCAAGCTTTCATCGCCAGTGAGGACGCCCGCTTTTATGAGCATGAGGGTCTAGATTACAAAGGGATTGGCCGCGCGATCTGGCTGACAATGACTACTAGCGACAAGCGAGTGCCGGGTGGCAGCACCATTACCCAGCAGGTAGCCCGAAACTATTTCGAGCTCAGCCGTGACGTGGATTACAGCCGCAAACTCAAAGAAATGCTGCTGGCGCTGAAGATGGAGCGCGAACTGAGCAAAGAAGAAATTCTTGGTTTGTACCTGAATAAGATCTTTTTTGGCCACCGCGCTTACGGTATTGCGGCAGCGTCAGAGTTTTATTACGGTAAAAAACTCGATGAATTGACGCTGGCGGAAGCAGCCACCTTGGCTTCATTGCCAAAATTTCCTTCCAGCGGCAACCCAATCGTCAATCCCAAGCGCGCGATGGAGCGTCGCGCTTACGTTTTAAGACAAATGCTGGAAGAAAGCTATATCACGCAGGCTCAACTCGATGCCGCCAATGCCGAACCCAATACGGCGAGGCGACACGAACCCAAAGTCGAAATGAATGCGCCGTATCTTGCCGAAATGGTACGCCGTGAAATGCTCGACCGTTATGGTGAGGAGGCGCTCGTCAGTGGCTTCAAGGTTTACACCACGGTCAACAGCATTGACCAGATTAATGCCGAAAAAGCCGTTCGCTCCGGCCTCATTGAATACGACCATCGCCATGGCTGGCGTGGAGCAGAAAGCCATGTCGATTTGCCAGCGGATGCCAGCACAGCGGCCTATATCGAAAAGGCGCGTAGCGTGCCTGTTATTACCGATTTCCCGGCGGCCATCGTCACTGGCTTTACCGGTAACGATGCGAACCTGGTGATATTCAATGGCACTGACTATCTGCTAACCAGTACGGCAAGCAAGTGGACCGGGCGCTCGCCCGCGGCATTGCTGAAGCGTGGCGATATTGTTCGCTTATTGCTCAACGATAAAAAACTGGATGAGAACAAGCCGGGGGATAAAACCCAGACTTACACACTATCGCAGCTACCTTCTGCGCAAGCGGCACTGGTATCGCTAAACCCTGAAGATGGCGCGCTGCGCGCGATAGTCGGTGGCTTCAGCTTTAACCAAAATAGCTTTAATCGCGCGATTCAAGCGACGCGCCAGCCCGGTTCGAGCTTCAAACCCTTTGTGTATGCGGCCGCTTTTGAGCGCGGCTACACGCCAGCGAGCATCGTCAATGATGCACCGGTCGAGTTCAAATACGGCAATGGCAAAGTCTGGCGCCCACAAAATGATGGTGGACGATTTGCTGGCCCCATTCGAGTTCGTGAAGCGCTGGTGCAGTCGCGCAATCTTGTCTCGGTACGTTTGCTATCGGCTATTGGCACCGATTTCGCAAGAACCTACATCACGCGATTTGGTTTTGATAAAGAACAACTGCCACCCAATCTTTCCATGTCCTTGGGAACTGCTTCGCTAACACCGATGTCAATTGCACGTGGTTATACGGTTTTTGCCAATGGCGGTTTTTTGGTGACTCCCTATTTCATAGAAAAAATTATTGATCGCAATGGTGATGCCGTTGCCCTGACGCGGCCACTAACCGCTTGCCGCGCATGTTCGCAACGCACGTCGATGGATCAGCGCACGGCAACGGTGGTGGATGGCTTTGATTTCAGTGCCGGTGGCCCTAAAAAAGCAGCGGTTACAGAACCATCAAAAACCAAAGACCCGAATTTTGTCGGGCCACAGGAACTTTCCCTGGCGCCACGTGCCATTGATGAACGCATTGCCTATCTACTTAGCTCCATGATGCGCGACGTTGTAAAACGCGGCACCGCTACCGCTGCCAAGGTATTAAAGCGCGAAGACATTGGTGGAAAAACCGGCTCTACCAATGATCACCGTGACGCTTGGTTCAGTGGTTTCGGCGGAAATGTAGTAACGACGGTTTGGGTCGGCAAAGATAATTTTAAACCACTCGGCTATGGTGAATACGGTGGTCGTGCCGCACTACCAATCTGGATTGATTTTATGGGCGTTACATTAAAAGACGTTCCCGAAACCGATCTAACGCCACCCAATGGCATTGTGACCGCCAAGATCAGCGCAAGTGGAAATCTGCTGCCCGAAGGCACTCCAGGCGCATTGACCGAATACTTCAAACAAGAAGATTACGACCGCCTCATTTCCAGCGGCTATAACTGGGAAGTGCCAGGCGGTGACAAAACCGATTTTGAAGATATTTTCTAATCGAGAATAACGCGCTGCGTTTCAGAAACCGGCGCGTTATCGATGAGGCGGCTCAAAAACCAATCGTCCTTCATAGCAGAATAACTGCCCAATCCATGGCATCGAAAAACTGACATGGAATTGGTAATACTGATCGACAATTTTTTTGTAGGCCTTTGAATGCGGGAATAGCACCAGGGGTATTGGCCAGCCAAAAACACAGACGCCAAGCACCCGCCAATGCCAGGCAGAATCAATAATATCGATAGTAAGCTTTAGCTCAATCGGCCCGGTTTTTTCCAGCCAATATCCAGCAGGGTAATTTCCGAAAGCCTGAAAAATCGATAGCACTGTATTTTGCCGATCAAAACAACGATTCCAATACAGACTATTTTCGCGATGACGAATTTCCACTCTTAATTCATGCTCGCCCGGTTGCAGGGGAATACCGAGTTTTTTTGCCAGGCGTTTGCCAACAAATCCGGCCAATCTTTCGCCAAAATTTAAACTAACTTTTCCTACCAATGTCCCGCCATCACGATGGAGCAATTGCAAATCAGGATGCAGTTGGAAAAACGCTTCGCCAAACCAGTTTGCAACAGCGTTGTTTTCATCATTTCGCCGGGGCATGCTTTGCATCCTTAGTCACCCACACTTCCAGCACATGCCCTGCCCGTAGATATTATTTAATGTTGCAGTACACAACAAGAGAAAAGTCGTGGAGAGCACTCGTTTACTTCGCAGAACAAGCCAGGACAAAATGATCGCAGGCGTAATGGGTGGAGCAGCGCAGTATTTTGGGCTAGACGCCAATCTATTGCGTATCGTGTTCGTCGGCGGCTCAGTTTTATCGGCCGCATTTCCTGGCATTTTGGTGTATTTGGTGTTGTGGCTTGTCATACCTAAGGATCAGTAAATACCAGAGTTTGCAGTAACTCTTGTAAATCTGCCGTGTTAACAGGTTTGCGAATAAAAGCCTTCATTCCCGCTGCTAGGGCAGCGGGTTCTGCTTGTGCATCGGCACGTGCAGTAATGGCCACTAATGGCAAACAATAGGCTTGGGCTTGAATTAAACGTGCTAGCTCGAGCCCGTCTATGCCCGGCAAATCCAGATCTAGTAATGCCAAGTCGAAATTTTGCAAGGCCAACTGAGAAAGCGCTTGTAAGCCTTGCTGTGCATGACTGACGTGATGCCCCATTGCCTGTAACAACCCCATTAACACTTCCGCTACCAGTGGCTCATCTTCAACCAAAAGTATTTTCAAGGCACTATTTTGATAAGGTTTCTGGGTCTCCGAAATACTACCTTCAATCATTTTTTCTGCCCTAGGTAACGCCAGTTCAACGATAAAAATGGCGCCTTGACCAAGACTGCTTTTTATTTCGACATGACCATTCATTGCCATGGCTAATTCCTGACAAATTGCCAAGCCCAAACCACTGCCGCCGTAACGCTGGTTAGTACGATTACCCTCGGCCTGTTCAAATCGTTGAAATAAACGCGCTTGCTGTTCGTCGCTCATCCCTGGACCTGTGTCGGAGACTTGTAATTGCAGACCCTGTGGAATCAACCCGGCACTACGAATTAATACCTGACCCTGCTCGGTAAATTTAATAGCGTTGTTGCCTAGATTGAGTAATATTTGCCGTACTCGACCGGCATCACCACGGCAAAAATCCGGCGTGCTTTTATCTATCAGACAACTGAAGCTTAAGCCCTTAATTTCTGCCAAGGGCTTGAGTAGTTCTGCCACTTCCAGAATCAGCGCCTTGACATCAAATACTTCATCATGCAAACGTAACTTGCCTGCTTCAATCTGCGCCAAATCTAGCACGTCATTAACCAAGCGTAGCAAATGTTGGCCCGCACGTTGAATGGCACTGACACGATGCCGCTGTTGCAAATTTAACTCACCCGCCTGTAGTAGCTCAGCCATACCCAACACACCTGTCATGGGCGTGCGAATCTCATGACCCAAGGTCGCCAAAAAATGAGACTTGGCAGCAGAATTGTGCTGTGCTATTTCACGTTCCTGGTCGCGCAAGCCTTGTTGATGACGTAGTTTTACACGGCGACGATAAAGCAAAGCCAGCGCCAGAAAAACCATGCCAAATAATAACCCCCAAAGAATTTTCGCCCAAGCCGTTTTCCACCATGGTGGCTGTACAATAAATTGGAATTTTAGTGGCTCAGACCAGCGACCTTCGGCATCGGCAGCTTTTGCCAGTAGCTGATAATTCCCTGCCGGCAAACTTGAAAATACGCGTTCGCCCGAGCTGCCAGCATCTACCCAGTCATTGTCGTAAGCTTTCAGTAAAAAACGATAACGATGCATGGATGCATCCGCAAATGAAAGCAATCGCAGCTTGACTGTTAAATCACGATCATCCGACTGCAAATCAACTATCGGCGAGGTATTAGGAAAATATATTTTATCCTCACCACGCCGCACTGAAATACTATCCAATACAAGTGGTGACAAAACACTTTGATTACGAATTTTTGCAGGATCAAACACGACCAATCCCTTGGTCGTGCTAACCAGCACAAGCCCGCTTGACATGAGCAAGGCCGGCTGCATATCAAACTCTTGGCTAGGCAGTCCATCACGTTCACCAAACATGCGCAGCTGATGGGTCAAGACGTTATAACGCAGTAATCCGCGTGTCGTGGTCAGCCATAAGTTGCCGCTTCGGTCAGGCACAATTGAGCCGACCTCTACCGGCGGTAAACCATCATCACTGCTAACACGCCGCAAACTTTGAAGTTTTTTTCCATCCCACTGAAGCGCTTCCAGAACACCAATATGATGCACCCAAACAGTATCTGCGGCTAAAAAACAGAAAGCATCTACGCGCTCGTTCGGACTACCTGCGATCCTAAAGAATTTTTGAGCATCATCATCCCATCGCAATAAGCCTTCCGCAGTGGCAACCCACAACTCTCCGTCTGGACTCAAAGCAAATTGATCTGGGTCTGCAGACGCCAAGCCTTTGCCATCACCAGGGACAATCTGATGTATGACATGGCCACTTTCATCGCGTGCCTGAATACCACCGCCGTAGGAGGCTGACCATAGTAGGCCGTCGTTGGTTTGGATTAGGAGGCGAACTGGACCTAATAACGTACCTCCCATCTTAGAACGGATAGTAAAGTATTTTGATTGCCGAGCTGGTGGATCAAACCGTAACAAGCCCTTGTCATGCCCCAGCCAAACAGCGCCATCACGAGTTTGTAACACCGACCATATATGTGTTGTCCACTTTTCCGTGTCGACGAGCACCTGCTCAATGCTACCTATTAACAGATTTATCCTGTCTAAGCCGCCACCTTGACTCACTGACCAAACATGATCTTTGTCAGCTTCAGATGCCGCATGCACCATAGCACCCGACAACGTTTTCGTATTCAAACCCTCATGTCGAAAAACCGAAAAATTACGCCACCCGGCAGGCAATCGTAAAAGACCACGATCTTCCGTCGGAAACCAGAATCCGCCTTCGTGATCTTCGAATACACCGTATATTTTTGCTGGTGTTTGCGCGTCCGGTGTATAACTCAACAACTGTTTATCTCGCCATTGAAAAACATTGGGACCATCACTAAACCAAATCGCACTCTGCTGATCTTGCCAGAGACCGGTAATTGATTTTCCTGGTAAAAACACCTCATCCAGCTTCTCGCCTTTATCAGATAGATGGATTAGTCCTTTATTGGTTCCTGCCCAGATACTTCCATCTTGATCCGCCATCAGTTGCAAAATAAAAGTGTTGAGCTGATCACCCATCTTAAGGGTGGTAAATTTTTTCCCGTCCCAAAAACATAAACCCTTTGTAGTACCAATCCAAAGTCGATCGCGTTTATCAACAGCCAAAGACATAATCGTCTCGCTGGGTAGGGAGTCATTACTATTTTTTCCCGGCATAAAACGCTTAATATGCCCATTGGCATCCATACGGTGCAGACCACCACCATAGGTACCAAACCACAAGCTGCCATCGGCGGTTGAAGTCATCGCCCAAATATCATCGCTACCGATTTCAGGATGTGTCCTTCTGCGAAAATGTGTCATATCGGTACGTTCCGCATTCAAACGGCTAATACCCTGCCCTTCAATCGCAATCCACAGCCGGTCCTGTTTATCAACATGCAAGGCTTGCACTACATTGCCAGGCAAGGAATTGTCATCACCGGGAGCATAACGATAAATTTTATAGCCAACCCCGTCGTAACGGGCTAAGCCGTCTTTACTGGCTATCCACAGATAGCCTTTTTTATCTTGCGTGACAGCATACAAAGTGCTCGACGGCAAACCATCGGCCACCGTCAATTGCCGGAATTGTGGCGTTTCCGGCAGTCCCGCTAACACCGAAGAGCAGCACAGCAGCAGCCCAAGCAATAGGCATAAACGCATTAGATTTCCCCAAAGTCACCAACTCAATCGTTTCAAAGATCGTCAAATTGAGCAATACCTTACGCATCACTACTTTGATGTTTCCAGCCTGCAACGGTTCATTTCATTACGGTTAGTATTCAAACACCGTCGTAGCGCTAGAATGCGCCAAGGAGAATTCTATGAAACTCAAACTGTTCGCACACGCATTTTTATTTCCTCTCGGCTTATTACTTAATGGCAATGTGCAGGCCAAACCTGAGCCGTTTGATATCGACCCAATACATACTCGCGTTGCTTTCATGGTGTCGCATGCTGGATTCTCGAATCCAATCGGAACTTTCTCCGGCAGTACCGGGCAATTGCAATTTGATGAAGGCAACTGGAGCCAATCGTCGGTATCAGCCAATATTCCATTGGCGAGTTTGAATTTGGGTGATTTAAATTGGCAGGAAAAAATACTCGACAGCACATTCTTCAACGTCAAAAAATTTCCCGCGGCAACTTTCGTTTCGCAACGCATTGAAAAACTATCCGACCACAGCGGCATTGCGCATGGAACTTTGACTATTCATGGCAGCAGTCAACCGGTCGACCTTAACTTCACCTTGAATGCCTTGAAACGACATCCATTGAACTTTAAAAAAACGATTGGTTTTTCAGCAACAGCTACACTAAGCCGAAAGGCATTCGGCATTGCTGCGTGGAGCAATCTTATTGGCGATGAAGTAAAAATTATTATTGAACTTGAAGCCACGCGCAGTAAAACCGAACCGCTCGGAGAAAACAGTGTCGATACGAAATAATTCGCAAGCCTGGGGCAGCCTGAGCATCGGTTTGCATTGGCTGACCTTTATCCTGATTTTAGGTCTGGCAATGGTCGGCTTGATCATGACCGACTTGGCGAATGGTCCGCTGAAAATACAGGTTTACGCCCTGCATAAAAGTTTTGGCCTGACCGTATTGGCTTTAACCATCATTCGATTACTTTGGCGACTACTCTCCACCACGCCTGAAATCACCATTAATACTCCTGCATGGCAAAAGTGGATCGCCAAATTAACCCATGGCCTGCTTTACTTATTGCTATTCGCCATGCCGATCAGCGGCTGGCTTTATAACTCGGCCGCCGGTTTCCCCCTGAAATATTTTGGCCTGTTTAAACTGCCCAAGCTAAGCGTTTACGATCCCGAGTTAAAACAACTTGCAGGCGATGCGCACACTACTTTTTTCTACATTCTGGCGTTATTGATGTTAATGCACGCCAGTGCCGCGCTGAAACATCATTATCTCGATAAAGATAATACCCTAACCCGCATGCTACCTTGGCTTGCGAAAAAATCATGAGGTTCACCATGCGCGCATTAATTTTTTTCTGTGTTCTGTTCAGTGGCAATGTTTTTGCAACCGAGTATGCACAGCAAGCAGGTTCGAGTCTGGGCTTCACCGGAAGCTATCAGGGCGAGGCCTTCAGTGGTAGTTTTGCAAAATTTAATTCCAGCATTAATTTTGATCCTGCAAAACTGGCACAAAGTCGTTTCGATGTTCGCATAACACTCGGCAGCGCCAATACAAAAAATTCCGAGCGCGATGAAATGTTATTGTCTTCGGATTTTTTCAATTCCAAAGCACAGCCTGAAGCACGTTATGTCGCGACAAAATTTCGCGCGCTGGGCAATAACCGTTTTGTTGCCGATGGCGTGCTGAGCCTGCGGGGCATTTCAAAAGCAACGCCGCTTACCTTTACCTGGATAACGGGCGCCAAACCACAATTAGTCGGCAGCGCAAAAATTCAGCGACTCGATTTCAAAGTAGGTATCGGTGATTGGGATGATGTGGAATTAATTCCGAATGCCGTCACTGTCAATACCCGTTTACTATTGTCGCCCGCTACAACGCCAGTTAACGCAATCAAACCTGTTCCGAAGAAGCCATAAGCTCCCGCACCTGTTCGGCTGTAAAAGGCCAATCCAACTCCATACTGTTGCGTGTGTACTTGAGCACTGGCACACGCAACCCGTATTGATTTTCCAATGAGGTATCGCCTTCAATCCAGATTGACTCGAAATCAGACACCTGCGCTTGTGCCAACACTTCCCATGCTAGTTCGCACAGATGGCAGTGATCACGCTGAAAAAGAATTAAATGAGACATTAATAGGGGCTTGGGGCTGGAGGCTAGGGATTATGGCTTCGTCAAAAAAATCTAAATTATACTAATCCTGCGTTTCATTGATTTAATCACATGATGATTTAACGCTAGCAATTTGGAGGCAGCATACCAGCAGAAAAGCCTCCAATCCGTAGCCCCCAGCCCCGGCTCTTAAAGGCATACAATACGCCATCGTAAAGGGAAGCTCATCATGGCGGTTAGTACGTTTGATTTATTCAAGATCGGCATTGGGCCGTCTTCTTCGCATACCGTAGGTCCGATGCGCGCGGCGGTTCGCTTTGCACAACGCTGGTTGCGCGATACCGACTTGATGAAAAACACGACACGCGTTCGTGTGGAATTATTTGGTTCACTGGCGCTCACGGGTCGTGGCCACGGCACCGACAAAGCCATATTGATGGGGCTTGAAGGTCATTGGCCGAATGAAATAAATCCCGACGATATTCCCGACACGCTCGCTCGCATACGTAAAGACAAAAAACTTCTCGTCTTGAATACCCATGAAATTTCTTTCGACGAAAAAACCGATCTGGTATTCAACAAGCGACAAAAACTGCCGTTTCATTCCAATGGCATGCGCTTTACTGCCTACGACTCCGATGCCAATGTATTGGCAACTCGCGATTATTATTCGGTCGGCGGCGGCTTTGTCGTCAATCAGGATGAAGCCGCAGAAAATCGCATTGTGGCCGATACCACCGAACTCAAATATCCCTTTCACAGTGGCGACGAACTTCTGGCACAGTGCGAAAAAAATAAAATTACCATTGCGCAGTTAATGTTTGAAAACGAAAAAGCCTGGCGTAACGAAGCTGAAATATTTGCAGGTCTGCGAGAAATTTGGTGCGCGATGCAAGACTGTGTTGCCCGCGGCATCCGTGAAGAAGGCATTTTACCCGGCGGCTTGAAAGTAGTGCGCCGCGCACCTGCCATGCATAACGATCTTGTGATGCGGCCCGAAGCCGCCATGAAAGACCCGCTCACCGTACTCGACTGGGTGAATTTATATGCGCTCGCCGTCAACGAAGAAAATGCCGCCGGCGGTCGCGTCGTGACCGCTCCAACTAATGGTGCCGCCGGCATTATTCCTTCCGTGCTGCATTATTTTGATCGCTTCTGTGCCAATGCCAGCGAACAAGGTGTGTTTGATTTTCTACTAACGGCATCGGCCATTGGCATTTTATATAAAGAAAATGCATCGATCTCCGGCGCTGAAGTCGGTTGCCAAGGCGAAGTCGGCGTTGCCTGCTCGATGGCAGCAGGTGGTTTAACTGCTGCATTGGGCGGCAGTTTAGGGCAAGTCGAAAACGCTGCCGAAATTGGCATGGAACACAACCTTGGCCTTACCTGCGACCCTATAGGTGGCTTGGTGCAAATCCCCTGCATTGAGCGCAATGCGATGGGCGCGGTAAAGGCAATCAACGCCAGTCGCATGGCTTTGCGTGGCGATGGTAAACATCGGGTTTCGCTAGACAAGGTTATTAAAACCATGCGTGACACCGGTCGTGATATGGCCGAAAAATACAAGGAAACATCGCGTGGCGGGCTGGCCGTCAATGTTATCGAATGCTGATATCAAGATGCCATGCCCCTTGATTTCGGTCTAACATCGGTGCATAAAACAAGCATGGCTGCAACTGGATAACGCATGACGCGTGTACTACTTTTTTTTGTTCTCTATCTGCTCGGCGCCTATCTTGCCGAGGCATTTATTCATGCGCCTGGCCAAGTGTCATTATTCTGGCCATCGTCTGGCCTAGCCCTTGGTTTTCTGATTCGTTATGGGTTGCGCTGGCTTATAGCACTCGTCTTCGCCATTGTGTTGGTACATCTTTTCATAAGTCCAGTACCTATCAGTTTTTTGTTTTTCTCCGTGATGAGTAATGTGACTGGCGGTGCGCTGGCGGCTATTTACGTGCGCCGTAAAAATTTACCTACTTTTATTTCAGTTCGTAGCGGCTTTGTCTTGTTACGTGGCGGAATAATCATGGCGAGTGTTAGTGCATTGATTGGCACGTTTGGCCTGCATGTTGCCGACATGATCGACAGTGAAACTCTCTGGCCAGCATTTGCAAAATGGGTTATGGGCGATTTGCTCGGCATTATTAGCGTAGCGCCCACGGTTTTTTTATTGACCACTCATCCATCGACCAATCCCGACCAGCCCTTAAACAGCGAATATGGAAAAACCCGGGAAAAAATAAGCTGGCTGATTTCCCTATTCTCTACCTATGCCTTGGTTTTTTTAGGCGGCAGCACTGGTAGCAATTACGCTCTTGGGCTATCGGCATTACCCATCGCCTTGATTATTTGGAGCTCGATTCGTTTTCAACCGATATGGACCGCCGCCGGCATTACCGTCACCATATTAATTTTGACTTCCATGACCGGCTTTGGCATGGCGGGTTTCAAACCGCCGGACACCTTAATCGATGCCGCGCTGTTACTGACTTTTTTATGCCTAATCTCGATTATTCCCTTGGTCTTGGTGGCTGCCAATCACGAAAATAGAATTGCAACGCGAAAAATGATTCGCCGTGCAACCACCGATAGCGCCACCGGGCTTGCCAACCGTACTGCCTTTGAAGAAGCCGCCCGCGAAGCACTTGGCAAAAGTGGTTTACCACAAACACTGGCGTATCTTGATCTGGATCATTTTACTCTCGTCAACGACACTGCCAGCCACGCAGCGGGCGATGAATTACTACAGGGCATTTCTTCATTGCTCGTCACCAAATTGCATGTTGGTGATCGTCTATTTCGAATTGGCGGCGATGAATTTGCATTGCTGCTACTTTGCGAAGGCAAAGAAGCCGAACTTCGTTGCCAGCGAATTCTACAAGCGATTGAGGCTTTTAGAATCGGCTGGGCATCCAATATGATTTCCACCACTGCCAGTATTGGCATGGTGACTTTGCGTCCAGGTCAAAGTGAATTTGCCGCCTTGCTTTCACAAGCCGATGCGGCTTGTTTTACTGCAAAAGAACTCGGTGGCAATCGCGTTTTTATTTCCAGTTTACTTGAACCACTATCACAAGATCGTACCGAAGCCATGCGTTGGGCCGTGCGTATTCGTGATGCACTCAATCAAAATTTGTTTGAAATTGATTGCCAAACCATAATCTCCTTAAAAAACCCGAGCGATCGCGGACGTTATTTTGAAGTATTACTTCGCATGCGAGACCCGGTAACCCAACAACGCTTATTGCCAGGGTATTTTATTCCGGCGGCCGAGCGCTTTCATCTCGGCACCCAAATTGATCGACATGTCGTTGAACTGGTCTTGAGTTGGATGGAAAAACATCCCGAAGCCGCCGAAACCGTCAGTGGCTGTTCGATTAATCTAACGGCCGCCTCCATGGTGGATGAAAGTTTTTCGCAATTTTTAAAAACCCGTATATTGACTTCAAGTTTTTCTGCCAGAAAAATTATTTTTGAAATTACCGAAACCAGCGCCGTGCGTGATTTGTCACGCGCACAAAACTTGATCAATGACATGCGGGCACTGGGCTGTCGGTTTGCACTGGATGATTTCGGCACTGGGTTTTGTTCATTTAATTATTTGCGAAACCTGGATGTAGATTACTTCAAAATTGACGGCAGCTTTGTCCGCGACCTGCAAAGCTCCTCTTTATCAACGGCAGTCATTAAATCGATTACCGACATCGCCCATGTGCTCAACAAAAAGACTACCGCTGAACACTGCGAAAATGAGGAACTGGCAGAAATATTGCTGAGCCTGAACGTAGATTATGCGCAAGGCTTCGGCATTCACACTCCCGAACCCATAGACGAGTATTTTTCTGCCATAAGCTCTAAAATTAGCGAATGAATACACGTTATCTATTTTCCTGTGCTCTTGGTTTTTGTGGTTTCCTGATCATTGGCTTGCAGTTTGTGCCATTGCCATTAATTGGAAACCAACAAGCCAATGGTCCGAAAAAACAAATACTAAAAAAATCTGCTGCACACAATGAAGCTGCAGGACAAGCCTCGCCTTCATCATTTGGCAATGAAATAGAATTTGAAACAAACAATGGCATCGTTTATGTTTATGTCAACAACCTTTTGGCAGGTCCCTTGCAGGTGCAATTAAGTGCTGGCAGTTCAACTCGCAATATGGATGCTTGGCCTTCATTGCCCGTCACGTATGTGCTTGAAGCCAAGAAGCGAAAGTTACTCACTCAACTGCAAGCCATCGACACCAATGCACCGATGATTCGTGATTTGCAAAGTTTGCGCATACCCGGCGACCCGCACGCCATTCCCGATGAAGTGAGCTATTCGCTCCCTATCGATGAAAAAAGTCGCTGGGAATTAGGCCAGGAATTTAACGGCGAATATTCACATCATGATGAACAAAATCGTTATGCCGTCGATTTTATTGTGCCTATCGGCACACCCGTATTGGCAGCACGTGCCGGCGTGGTGATGGAAACCATCGCCAGTTACAGTACCGGCGGACAAAACGCAAAAATGTATGCCAATCGCGCTAACTTTATCCGCATTCTGCATGACGACGGCAGCATGGCGCTTTATGCACACTTGAAAGAAAACGGCATTCTGGTAAGTACCGGCCAACGAGTCGGATTAGGTGAACCGATTGCCTACTCCGGCAACACCGGTTTTTCCAGCGGCCCGCATTTACATTTTGCCTTGCAAATCAATACCGGCATGCGGCTGACATCGATTCCCTTTCAAATGGTTGGGCCGCAGGGTTTTCTCCCATTGTCCCATTAGGGGCGCCCGCTTGCTGCGCCGGCCTTTGATGGCCATGTGGGAGGGCCCTTGGGCAAGACCGAATCCGTCGCCCGCAAGCGGCCTCCTACGGAAATATTATTCGGCGAACAATTCCTGCGAGCAGGGTTTCAGAGGCCTTACGCAGCTGAGCTTGCGATATAATGCCGCCCTTGTCTTCAAGCCCTCGCGGCCCGCCTAATGTCTGAACATCTGAACCAAACCCATCGACGCCGCACGTTTGCGATCGTCTCGCATCCCGATGCGGGTAAAACCACCCTCACCGAAAAATTATTATTATTCGGCGGTGCCATTCAAATGGCGGGCAGTGTCAAGTCGCGTAAAGCTGCTCGTCATGCCACTTCAGATTGGATGGCGCTGGAAAAAGAGCGTGGCATTTCGGTGACCTCATCGGTCATGCAATTTCCTTATGAAGATCGCATCATTAATTTGCTCGACACGCCAGGCCATGCCGACTTTTCGGAAGATACTTATCGCGTGCTTACAGCGGTCGATTCGGCATTGATGGTGATCGACTGCGCCAAGGGCGTTGAAGAACGCACGATTAAATTAATGGAAGTTTGTCGCCTGCGTGACACGCCCATTATGACCTTCATCAATAAATTAGATCGCGAAGGTAAATCACCGATTGATTTGCTTGATGAAGTCGAGTCGGTGCTCGGCATTCAATGCGCGCCAATTACCTGGCCCATTGGCATGGGTTCGCGCTTGAAAGGTGTGGTGCACTTAATTAGCGGCGAAATCCATATCTACGAACAAGGGCGTAATTTCACACGGCAAGATTCCACCATTTTTTCATCGCTTGATGACCCGCAATTAGCCAGGCGTCTCGGTGCCGACATGCTGAGAGAAGTGCGCGAAGAACTGGAACTCGTCGAAGGTGCATCACATCCCTTCGATAAGGAAAAATATTTGTCCGGCCAGCAAACGCCGGTATTTTTTGGTTCGGCCGTGAATAATTTCGGCGTGCAATTGCTGCTGGATTTTTTCGTTGAACATGCACCAGCACCGAAATCACACGGCACTACCGGCCGTGAAATTCAACCGGAAGAAGAAACTTTCTCCGGATTCGTCTTCAAAATTCAAGCCAATATGGACCCGCAACATCGTGACCGGGTTGCATTCATGCGCATTTGTTCTGGTCGTTTTGATGCAGGCATGAAAGCTTTTCATGTCCGCAGTGGCAAGGAACAAAAACTGGCTAACGCGCTTACCTTCATGGCGAGTGATCGTGAAATTGTCGAAACCGCCTATCCTGGCGACGTGATTGGTTTGCACAATCACGGCACTATTTCTATCGGCGATACCTTTACCGCAGGCGAGTCGGTCAGCTTTACCGGCATTCCAAATTTCGCACCCGAATTATTTCGACGTGCGCGCCTGCGTGACCCGTTAAAATTGAAACAACTGCAAAAAGGTTTGGCACAATTATCGGAAGAAGGTGCTACGCAATTCTTTCGGCCACTCATGAGCAATGATTTAATTCTTGGCGCGGTCGGCGTGCTCCAGTTTGAAGTCGTGGCGTATCGTTTAAAAGACGAATACAGCGTCGATGCCAGCTTTGAGCCGGTGAGCGTTGCGACTGCCCGTTGGGTGCGTGGTGGCACTGCCAAAAAAATGGAAGAGTTTCGCGATAAAAACGCGATGAACCTAGCGATTGATGCGGCCGGACAATTGGTTTATCTGGCGCCATCGCGGGTTAACCTGCAATTGACGCAGGAGCGCTGGCCCGACTTCACTTTTGCCGCAACACGTGAGCACGCCTATGCCATTAGCATTGATTGAGTGCAGCATTGATTGAGCGCAGTATTGATTGATCATAGTAAGGCATCCTCTACCTCCACCAGGACAGGCCATGTTTGAGCACAAGAAAAAACCGCTGTTGAACCCGCATCTGTTTTATCGCCGTGTATTGCTGCATAGCTCGATTTCATTGCTGGCCATTGTGTTGGCGCTCGGCCTTGGTGTTATCGGGTATCACTTGCTTGGCAAATTGGGTTGGGTTGATTCCATATTGAATGCCTCGATGATTCTCGGCGGCATGGGTCCGGTGAATACTCTGGACGGCAATGCTGCAAAATTATTCTCGTCCGCTTACGCATTATTCTCGGGTTTATTTTTTATTGGTGTCGCCGCATTATTGATTGCACCGTTTGCACATCGCCTGCTACACCGGTTTCATTTAGACGACAAAGATAAATAGGCTTTTCATTTTAGGGTGACACCTCGATTTAATTCTGGCACCGTCACACTCACAACGCGCCCTGACCATGAGTAATGTATGACGGATATGCATGATGTTCGAGAAGAGCTTTGGAATGCCATTACCCACGGTCTTGGCGCCATACTCAGCGTTGCCGGTGGCGCAGTATTAATAACGCTGGCGGCACTGAAAGGCACTAACTGGCAACTTATCAGCGCGATTGTTTTCACGATGGCATTGATGCTGCTCTACACCGCATCAACTTTGTACCACTCCATTCCGCATATCAGCGCCAAACAAAAACTAAAAGTTTTTGACCACTGCGCTATTTATATTTTGATCGCCGGCAGCTACACACCCTTCACCTTGATCGGCCTGCGTGAACATGGCGGCTGGTGGTTATTCGGCATCATTTGGACACTTGCTTTAGCAGGTGTGATCTTCAAATTGTTTTACACCGGCCGCTTTGAATTAGTCTCAACCCTGATTTACATCGGCATGGGCTGGCTAGTGGTTTTCGCCATCAAACCCATGCTGCAACATATCGATATGGCCACTTTAATCTGGCTGTTTGTCGGCGGCTTTTTCTATACCCTCGGCACCATTTTCTACATGAGCAAAAAAATCCGCTACACCCACGCCATCTGGCATGTATTCGTGATGCTAGGCAGCGCCAGCCACTTCGTCGCCATCAGCAGACAAGTCCTCTTGTAAGAGCACTCACGAGCGCGATAAACCTGCGACGCAGTTGAAAATTACGTAGCCCGGGTCACGCTCCACTGACCCGGGATGGCCTGCGATTTTGCCAACACAAAAAGAAAACACAAAGGTTACAAAGCAATCACAAAGGCCACAAAGATAAACCCGCAGGAGCGCTCACGAGCGCGAAAAACCAGCTGAACTTAGGGCGATAGGAACACCCTCTCATCCGATGAAAATCTACGCTTTTCATCGGATACCAGGCACACGCTAACTACTAATATACTGCTGCAAAGCCTGTATTTCTTGCTGTTGATCTTCAATCACCGCTTTCACTAAATCACCAATCGACACCATTCCGATAATTTCTCCATTATCGCGCACAGGTAAATGACGACATTTTTTCTCCGTCATCAAACTCATGCATCTTTGCGCAGTGTCGCCGGGTGAAACGCAGAGTACCGGGCTGGTCATGATGTCGCTGATCGGCGTGTCGGCGGAATTTCTACCGAGTAGCACAACCTTTCTGGCGTAATCGCGTTCGGTGCTTATACCAGCAAGTTCATTGCCTTTCATCACCAACACGGCGGCAATATTATGTTCGGCCATTAGGCTGATGACATCACGTACGGTAGCAGTCGGGGCGACGCTGATAACGCGATGGCCTTTTTGATCCAAAATTTGCTGGACGTTGCGCATATCAGCCTCCGTTTGGGTTGTGACTTGTGCTCTCTATCATATGCCTGTTGCGCGGTACTGGATATTGTTTGGCGATTAAATACAGTGGCCGCCGTTTGGTTTCCATATACAAACGCCCGAGGTATTCGCCCACCATACCCAGCGCCATGAGCTGCATGCCGCCGAGCAATAAAATTACGGTCATCATGGTTGGCCAGCCCTGTACGTTATCGCCCCAGACCAGGGTTTTCAAAACGATCCAGAGCCCGTAAATAAAGGCTAGCAAGGCAGTCAATAAGCCGATATAAGTTGCCAGCCGCAATGGCGCTGTTGAAAAACTGGTAATGCCTTCGAGTGCCAGATTCCATAAACGCCAGTAATTGAATTTACTCGCACCGGCAATTCGTGCTTGTCGTGTGTAGTGCAATGCGGTTTGCCGGAACCCGACCCAGGCAAATAGGCCTTTCATGAATCGTTGACGCTCACCCATTTGTGACAAGGCGTCCAGAACATTACGTGACAACAAACGGAAATCACCCGTATCGGCCGGGATGGCAATATTGGACAATGAATTTATCACTCGATAAAACGCGGCTGAAGTTGCTCGCTTAAACCAGCTTTCGCCTTCACGTTCCGAACGCGTACCGTAAACAACATCAAACCCTTCCCGCCATTTCGCAATAAATTCAGGGATTAATTCCGGCGGATCTTGACCATCAGCATCGAGCACAATCAAGGCACTACTATCGTTTGCGACGTGATCCAAGCCTGCGGTAAGTGCAGCTTCCTTGCCGAAATTCCGTGATAAGCGAATGAGAGCAACGCGTGAATCTGACTCGGCGATTTTTTCGAGCAAGGCCCACGTGGCATCGGTACTACCGTCATCAATGTAAAGCATTTCAAATTCTGCATCGCAGTTTTTTATGGCATCGCAAAGACGCATATGCAGGGTCGGCAGACTGGCTTCTTCGTTATAGGCAGCAACCAGTAGGCTAATTTTTTCGTTTGTGCTCATGGCTGAATGGTAAAGGTTTTAAGCGACTTGTTGACATTATTCTATATTTCTGGAATTATCGAATAATGGACAATACATCTGCACTCAATGCCTTAAAAGCACTCGCACAAGAAAGCCGCCTAGCTGCCTTCCGTTTACTGGTACAGGCCGGAGAGCCCGGCATGGCGGTCGGCGACTTACGTGAAGCATTGGATATTCCACCGGCCACATTAACGGCGCATCTAAATATTTTGCGTGCAGCGGGGTTAGTCTTAGACCAACGCCAGGGCCGGGTCATTCGCATCCGTGCCGATTATTCGCGCATGAATGCTTTGCAAGGCTTTCTCACAGAAAACTGCTGCCAAGGTGCTGTTTGTGAGACTTCAACTATTTGTAAAGAGTGCTGAAATGAAACGCATATTATTTGTCTGTGTGGAAAACTCCAATCGCAGCCAAATGGCGGAAGCCTTTGCGCATATTCATGGCGGTGATTCTGTTGATGCGCAAAGTGCTGGCTCAAAACCTTCGGGGGTAATTAACCCGAAAGCGATTCGCTTTATGGGTGAGTTGAATTACGACCTTAGTCGGCATGCTTCAAAATCGCTTGATGATATTGAAGGTGAGTTTGATGCCGTGATTACCATGGGTTGTGGCGATAACTGCCCCTGGGTGCCGACCAAATTACGCGAAGACTGGGGCTTGCCTGATCCGAAAAATATGGATGATGAAAATTACCGAATCGTTCGTGATGAAATTTCTGCGCGCGTAAAAAACCTACTGGCATCACTGGCATGAGCTTACGAAATAAAGTGATTGCCGAATTTTTAGGCACCGGCGTGTTATTAGCGACCGTTGTCGGTAGCGGCATTATGGGTGTGAATTTATCTCAGGGAAATAATGCCGTCGCCTTGTTAGCCAATGCTGCGGCAACGGCGGGCATTTTGTATGTATTGATCAGTACGCTCGGGCCTATTTCGGGCGCGCATTTTAATCCGGCGGTAAGCTTGGTAACGCGGGTTAATGGTGAATTAAATAATCGCGAGCTTTTATTGTATTTTGTCGCGCAATTGTTTGGCGCAGTACTGGGCGTGCTGCTTACGCACGCGATGTTTGAACAAACATTAATACAGCCTGGAACGCACATGCGTAGTGGTTTTGCACAATATTTATCTGAAGCAACGGCGACCTTCGGTTTGCTTATAACGATCTTGCTTGCCGCAAAACAAAAATCGACTCAAATTCCTGCCTTGGTCGCCAGCTATATTTTTGCGGCTTACTGGTTCACTTCAAGCACGTCATTTGCCAATCCGGCGGTCACTATTGCGCGCTCATTAACGCAAAGTTTTGCTGGTATTCGGCCTGAGGATGTTTTGGGTTTTATCGCGGCGCAATTAATCGGTGCGTGCCTGGCTTATCTTCTTTTTCGTTTTGTTTTTGGCTTTGCGATTGGCACTTCGGTTTCTGAATCTTCAGCCAAATAACCCGGGCCGCCTAATTGCCGCATTTGCCGTTGAATCCAGCGCGCGCGCCTTTGCACATAGGCGCTGGGATTTTTAGCACTATATTTTTTCGGGTTCGGCAATACCGCTGCGAGTCTCGCACTTTCACTAGGGGTAAGATTTTTCGCCGATTTACCAAAAAATCTTTTCGCAGCAGACTCTGCACCATACACACCATCACCAAATTCGGCGATGTTGGCATAGACTTCAATAATGCGATGTTTAGGCCACATCATCTCGATCAACAAGGTGTACCAAGCTTCAAATGGCTTGCGTAAATAACGCATAAAGCCGCGGCCGTTCCAGCAAAATAAATTCTTTGCTACTTGTTGGCTAATAGTGCTGCCGCCTTTTATTTTTTTATTTTTCTTATTATTTTCCAGCGCCTTTTCCATCGCTTCAAAATCAAAACCATCATGGTCGGGGAATTTTTGATCTTCGGCGGCGACTAAGGCAATTGGCAAATGCTTGGACAACTGATCTTCATCTTTCCATTCATAAGAAGCGCGAAAACTCCAGTCTTTTTCAAGCCAGGCATCGACTTGTCGGCCGATCATAAAACTGGAGGTAAATGGATCCACCCAACGCAATACCACTACTTGCGATATCGATATCAAAATAAATAACAGTGGCAACCAGAGAAAAATAAAACGTAAGAATTTTCGTCCACGTGAACGGCGTGGCTTCATTTTGGTCGCGGTCATAAAATGGGATGGCTCAAGCAGGCGTGCTGGTGACTCCATGCTAAACCAGTACCCGTCATACACCAAGATAGATTGATGTCTGGCACGCGAAAACTCGTGAAACCCGTTAAAATGAGCGCATGACAGAAAAAGCCTACGACTCACTTCATCGTTTTATGCTCGAACGCGCTGGCGTACGCGGTGTGTGGGTTCGCTTGGAACATTCTTGGCAGGCGATTCAGGCGCGCGCCAGTTACCCGAGTGGCGTACTGCATCGATTAGGCGAAACCTGCACGGCAGCGGCGTTGTTTACCGGCCATGTAAAAGTCGAGGGCCGACTGAGTGTTCAACTTCGCGGCACTGGTGCGCTTCGTACCTTGTTCGCCGAATGTACCGCCGAAGGAACCCTGCGCGGCATTGCACGTTATGACGAACCGGTTCCGCTCGTGCTCACGCCTGATTCGTTTGGTGAAGGCTCGCTACTGGCCATCACGATCGAAACCTTGGCACCCGGTGCACGTGAGCCAGTTCGATATCAGGGCATCGTGAGTCTTGAAGCCGATAGTTTGGCCGATGCCTTCGAGAATTATTTTCTGCAATCGGAACAATTGCCCACGCATATTCTGCTCGCTGCGACCGAAACCCATACCGCAGGTTTATTGATCCAGCAGTTGCCCAACCAAAAAAGTGATGACGATGCCTGGCAACGGGTATCGGCGCTTTTTGAGACCTTGGGTAATGAAGAATTGTTGAGCACGAATCACGAAACACTACTTTGGCGGCTATTTCACGAAGAAGGTGTGCAATTACTAGACAGCAAGCAGCTCGAGTTTGGCTGTTCTTGTTCGCGCGCAAGAGTTGAAGACGTCATGCGAAGCCTAGGCCCAGATGAAGCATTCGCTTCATCAGAAGAAGAGTTGGCAACCGTTCATTGTGATTTCTGCGGCCAAGCCTATGTTTTTACAAGAGAAAATATAGAAAACCTGTTCACGGTCCCTATCACCAGCGCACCAGGCTCAGAACGGCTGCAATAAACTGCCCGATTTGGTTAAAATCCCGTAAAATGGTGTATGTTAAGAACTGGAACTTTACGGGTTCCTGATGTTCCAAAGCTACTCTCGAAAGGGGTTTTAACGTGAAATTGCGACTACTCGCCAGCTTGATCATTGCCGCTACGGCAACGGCTGCGCACGCGCAAAATTCCGCCAAATCAGCACTTTTTGATCGCCAAGCACCTACCATGCTGCCCATTTGGAATACCCTCAACGGCAAAATGGAAGGCATGCTATTGGTCGAGTCCAATGGCAATAATAGCCGTACTGTAATTCGTCCCGCGAATTCATTGGCAACTTTGAATATTCCGCTGACCTCGCAACTAAAATTCAGCAGCGCGTTAAGCCTTTCCAATAATCCCGGCCTTGGCTTGGTGTGTAATGGACAACCTGGATCATTTAATAATCTGGGCAATCTGGCGCAAAACTGCCGCATTGGCGATTTACTAAACCCGAACAATAATTTTGGTAGTTCAAGGCCCGATTTGCTAATGCAATCGCAGTTACGCTATAAAAATTTATTGTTGTCAGCAGGTGGTGTGTGGTCGCAATTTAATTTCAATGCTTTCACCGGCAATAATAAGTCTGCATTGTTGAGTAGTGGCAACTCAAGAATAACTACCGCAACCGTGCAGCAAAAAGAAGTCAGCCTTAGCGGTGAAATTGCTATCGGCCAAAAAAGCTGGTTGAACCTGGGTGGCACACTGGCGCAGGCCAGAGTCATTCCCGCATCGCAATTATCGGGCCGCGGCTTATTGCCTGATGAGTGGCAAACAAATTCCGTCACTATTGGTGCCGGTCGCGGCAATTTTGGCGGCGAAATCACCGGCTCGAATATTCAAATACCCGGACAAACCAACAGCTTTAAAAGCGTTGGCGCAGGCGTCACCTGGAAAACCCCATGGCGCGGTAAATTGTCGGTCGGTGCAGACAATATCAACAGCTCGGGAACCAATCCCTTCAAAGCCAGTGACAACAACCCACTGGACAACGGCGCAGTACCGTTTGTGAAGTATGAAGTGGATTTGTAGGTGGTTTTGGTTGAAGCAGAGGCCAGATCCGATTGTTCGACTGAAACTATTTTCGAGAACTTCCCGCCAGCGAGTGCATATTCAGTTATTGAAGTAATTCGTATTCAATATGCTCAGGCAAATTTGAATACAATAAAAATCTGGTAATAACATGACAAATGATCGCGGATCCTTTCCACGATTATTCTGAGATTATTCTATGGGTACAGTGCTAGACCTGAAAATACAGAAAAATGGCTCGTTATTTTTCCCTGTCGATCTAGATGTCAAATCTAAATGCTTTTTTTTCAAGAGCACTTCGCTTGAAGCCCTTAGAAACAATACATTTTTAGACAACCGCTTTTTCCAGGCAGATTTAGAACTGAAAAGACTTGAACTTGCAGAGTTTTCATCGATGCATTGGGATCTCGCCCCAAAGACTGGCTTTCTTTTTCATACATCTTTTTGCTGCTCAACCCTACTAGCGCGCCTCTTGGATTTTACCGATCATTCTCTCGTACTAAAAGAACCCCTCATTCTGCGTCGCTTATCTGACGCCGAACTTGTTGGCAACCAAGACAAAGCGCTTCATCAAACAGCACTTAATCTACTATTTCGTTCGGTCGCTGAAGATTACGCAGTACTAATCAAACCGACCCACGTAGCTTTAAATATAGCCGAACCCATGCTGTCTTCTCGACCTGAAGCAAGAGCGTTGCTTATCACGTCAACATTAAAAGATTTCCTAGTAAGTAATATTAAAAAATCAGCACAGAGCCAGCAAAAAGTGCCTGAATTAGTTGAACGCTTTATGTCGGCATCCGACTTCCCAACCAGATTACCATCCCCGGCATTTTCTCCGCCGACATTTTTATGCGGCGTTGCATTGCAATGGTATGCACAACAATCGGTAATCCAAAAATTACTCAATGGTTCAAATGCACATAATATAAAACTCATGTGGGAAACAGACTTGCTAGATATGCCTAATGAAACACTTGCAAGCTGCCTAAACTGGCTTGATTGGTCGATTCCCGCTAATGTGATTGAAACCCAAATCAACTCGGTCATGAAACAACATGCTAAATCAACTACAAGACCATACAATCCAAAAGAAAAAAATTATGAAGATAATTTGCTAATGAACAAATATCGCGACGATCTAAATCTTGCGTTGAGATGGTCAGAACAATATCTAAACCCTTTTTTGGACAATTAATGAATAATCTCTCCCCTGAAATACAACGCCATTGGCATGCGGCAGAAACTGCGCTCATAAAAAAAGATTGGTTGACTGCAGGCAAGCATTACCAATCCATTATTACCAAAGACGGCCAACACGTTCATAGCTTGATTAGATTGGCCAGCGTTCAACTTCAATTGGGTGACTACAATGGCGCACGTAACTACACGCTACGTGCCTGCCAAATTGACACCGATGATGAAACGGCCATGGCTATGGCCGCTAGACAATTGATGCTATTTTCAGAATCACAAAAATTGAGCCACTACTTAACCCAAATATGTTTTCGTAAATTTCAAAAGCCGATGGTGTTGGCGGAGATGAGTGTACTGTTGAATGCCATCAGTGAAAATAATCATGCCCTTAGCTTTGTTAATCGCGCGATCGAACTTGACCCTGGCTTTGCTCCCGCTTTTTATTTTCGTGGCAATTTGCACACCTTTGCTGGTGACCAGGTGCAAGCTCGCGCGGACCTTGAGCACTGTCTAAAATTAAACCCACGCTTTGCACAAGCGTATTGGGCTCTATCAGGATTATCGAGCAAAGAAATCCCGGCAATGCTTGCAGATAATTTAAGCAATCAGCTTAAACAGGCAACCGTGGGCGGAAGCGATGAAGTTTATTTTTCTTACGCTATGCACAACGAGTTGCATAAACGGGGAGATATATCTGGGTCCTGGCATGCACTGGAATATGGCTGCCATGCAAAGCGAAAAAAAGTTGCTTACAGCCCTGCCGATACCAAGGCACTATTTGATGCTCTTAAATCGGTGGACTGGGGCAGCATGCAATCATCGACAATTCCACAAGCAGGACAAGGCACTCCCATTTTTATCGTGGGCATGCACCGCTCCGGCACAACTTTACTAGAACAAATGCTGGCGGGGCATTCCGAGATTAGCGATGGCGGTGAGTCATCCACTTTCTTGTCACAACTTAAACGGGCGGCGAATTATCCCGGTGATTTAAAGCAAGCATTTGTCGAAAAACTCCAGCAAACGGATTTATCGCAAGTTGCTGGCTGGTTCGCAGAAAAATCAACGTGGCGTTTCGGTAAGTCACCCTACTTTACTGAAAAATTACCCTCTAATTTTTTATTGATTGGCTTCATTCTGAAGGCCATACCGAATGCAAAGATCATTCACTTAGTGCGTGATCCAATGAGCACCTGCTTTTCCAATCTTAGGACATTGTTCCATTTTGAATGTGCTTATTCCTATGATCAAACTGAACTGGCAGACTATTTTTCTTGGTACAGAGATTTAATGACATTTTGGCATAGCCAATTCCCCGGCCAGATACTTGATATGCCATACCAGAATCTAGTGAGCGAACCAGAAACTTCAATGCGCGAAGTTTGTCAGTCCCTGGGCATTGAGTATCAAGGCAAAATGATTGACGTGCGCGATAGAAAATCAAACGTCACCACCGCAAGTACCGTGAGTGTGCGCGAAGGTATTCAAGCAGACCGAAATGAACAGTGGAAACGCTATGCCGAACAACTTGAACCCATGCTAGCCAAATTTAAATCACTTAATTTTGTTCCATAAAAAAAGCCCATTTAGGGACGTGTAATTTCCGAGTTACAATTTTTGTTGGTATGTGCAGTAGCGGAACGTCCTGTTTCTTCGTGCGCAGGGCCGAGCTATTGTCGAAAGTGGTGAGCGTGCCGAACTACAATCCGTCAAAGCAAAATGATAGACACGCAAGCGCCTGAGTATATCTTGAGAGCTGTGCGCACGAAGGTATTCAAGCATACTGAAATAAGCATTACGAATACTCTGCTATCGCTAATCCTCTAAATACTCCTAATCAAGTGTTTTACTGATCGAATAATTTAATTGTCATCCCCACGCAGGCGGGCATCTGCGTCGTTGCTCTGCGCATGAAGTCGCTGGGTCCCCCACAAAAGCATTCGGGGTGACGTTTTTTGATTTTAATGATGGGATCTGGTTTGCCAACAATTGAGTTATTTACAAGAGTAGCTATAAATAACTCGCAAGCTTACTGACTAATCTAAAAGCACATAATTTTACAATACAAAAAAACGGCCCCATATAGGGGCCGTTTGATTTCTGAATTAAATGAATAAGGATCAGAATTTTTGTTCGTACTTCATGTACCAGAAACGTCCTGGAATTTCATACTGCGGGTCGAAGCTGTTGGCAAAAGTAGTAACTGAACGTGGTGGATCTTTTGAGAACACGTTGTTGATACCGAGCGAGACTTTTGCGTCCCAAGGTGTTTTGTAGAAGAACTGGATATCGTGATACGTGGTAGCACCGATGTGATTCGTACCAGTTGCTCCATTTACAGCAGCACCGTAATTGGGATTTGGATCGGAACACAGGTAAGCAAAACCGTAGTATTCCAAATCCGCGCAACCTTCAACTTGTTCCGAATAGAAACGGGTTGTCAAAGAAGCACCAAAATCGCCTTTCGTCCAACGCGAAGACAAGTTGGAACGGTATTTCCAGTTATTATTACGATTTTGGTACAAACCAACTATGCTGCCACCATCATCTGCGTTGATCACACCATCCGCGTTCTGGTCAGACTCGTTGTTAGACATATAGGTGGTGTCCCAATTGAATGAGAAAGCACCCCAGCTACCTGCGTCAAAACGATAGTTAAAGGTCAAGTCATAACCTTCAACCACTTGTTTGCCGGAGTTTAGACCTGCCGATAACAAGGTATCAATTGCGCCCGTTGAATTACGTGAGTACAAAGAGCAGTAGTTAGCAAAGCCGCCTTTAATACACTGGTCGAGGATGAACTGAGCACCATAGGCTGAAATAGTGTTCTCAAGGTTAATTTTCCACCAATCAAGAGAAACATCGAAGCCTTCAATAAAGCTAGGCGACCAAACAAAACCAAGTGTTTTGGAAATCGAAGTTTCTGGTGTCAAATTAACATTGCCACCGACCGAGGTACGGATCTGCGCGTTACCTTGATCATAGCCACCGGCAGGAACACCTTGGGAGGTACAACGCGCTTGCTGTGTAGGGGTTAAGCCAGCATAAAGCGAGTTATTACAAGGATCACCCACTTGCGGGAAGCTGTCGGCTACGCCTGCGAACAACTCGCCAATAGATGGAGCGCGGAAGCCTTCCGACCAGTTACCACGAATTAATAAATCATCAATTGGTTTCCATTTGAAACCGAATTTACTATTGGTGGTATTACCAAAGTTGCTGTAATCAGAGTAGCGAGTAGCTAGGCTGAATTCCAAGGTTTTGGCGAAAGCCACATCTTTAAGCACTGGGATAGCCAATTCGAGATAGGCTTCATCCAAGCTGTAAGAACCGCTTGTTGCTGTGCGTGCATTGCCCGTGGTGTTGCCTGAGCTGATCAAGGCATCCGGCGAGTCAAAACCTTCTTCAGTACGGTGCTCTAAACCTGCTGCAAAACCCATGGTGCCACCTGGCAGCTCGAACAAGTCGCCGCTGACATTAGCGTAATACTGCAGCATTTTATAACCCGTAGTATCGTGGGCAACAAATGTGGAATAACCCAGCATTGCCGGGGTAATAGTACCCACATTGCCTAGCAGATTTAACGGTACGCAACCTGCAATAGGACCGGTAAAGGTAATGCCGTCAGAGTTTTGATAGCAAATACCGCCGCGCGATGGGCCCAATGCGTTACGAAGTGCAAGCACATTGAACAGACCATTGGTGGTATCGCTTTCTTCATTGCGGGCATACACCATGCCTGCGTCCCAGGAGAAATAACGCTCACCAATATCAAACGAGCCTTCCAGGCCACCGGAGAAGCCAAAAGTATCGACATTCTGGTTGAAGCTACGGCCACCAGTTTCAATGGCACGGCGCTGGATACGCGACACTTGTACGCCAAAAGGATTGTATTGGCTGTATCGGCTGATCGTGATTTGTCTCGCTTGAACGCCAGCGCCAGGGCCCGAACCCAATACAATAGGCATGGACGCTAGCAGTTGTTCTGATTTACGGTTGTTAAACGTAATCTGAGCATCAAATGCAATGTTATCGGTAATTTGGAAACGACCGCGGGCAAAAGTAGAGATGCGCTCTTGCGGGGTAGCTAAATAATTGTCTGGGGCAAAGTTGTACAAATCTGCGCCAGTACGATTACGCCAATTTAGACCCGACTGACCGGCATTGTAGGTGAATTGACCGACCGTACCATTTGGCCGTGTTTGTGCCACTGAGCAGGTACCCGTGGTGCCATTGAATGTGCCGTTGCAAAGTGCGAAACGACCACCAGGAATGGTAGAGCTGCCAAACAGAGTACCGGTGCCAATTTTTGGCTCGGTAGAAATGTAGCGATCACCCGCGCCGACTGGATCTTCTTTCACATAAGAAGCACCCATCATGGCACTGAAACGACCATCATCAGAGGCAGAACCGACGGTTACGTCAACAGATTCCTTGGCACCATCACCTTCAGAAAATTGGCCGTAATAGGCATTTACTTCAGCACCCTCATAGCTTTTTTTCAGCACGATGTTAACTACACCGGCAATAGCATCTGAACCGTATAAAGTAGAAGCGCCGTCTTTCAGCACTTCAATACGTTCAACGGCTGCGGTTGGAATGGTGTTTAAATCGACCGCACCACCTAAACCTGTACCGCCGACCCAACGACGACCATTCACCAACACCAAGGTGCGGTTAGAGCCCAAGTTACGCAGGCTTACACGGGTTTCGCCATTACCGCCGTTGTTGAACGTGGTGTTCAATGTTGAGCCGTTGGCGGTTAAATTTTGGATTACATCACCAATGGATGTAAGACCTTGTTCGGCAATCGCCTGTTTGGTCAAAACGAATACGGGCTGCGATGTTTCTGCATCGACGCGTTTAATACGCGAACCGGTTACTTCAACACGCTCGAGTTCTTTTGCTTCATCTTTCTTGGCGGCATCTTGCGCAAATGCCGAAGCAGTTGCTAAAGAAGCAGAAGCGCCGACAAATAATGCAAATTTGATTGCATTAGACAGCTGATTAATTTTAGACATTTACTCTCTCTCCAACGTCAGAGTTCATTGACTCATGTGAGTTCTAGGATAAAGCCTCGGGGTGACTGTCCGGTTTTGGTCAGGTACCCTGGCTCAGCGAGCATAACGCAATTTTTACGTAGTGCCAAACCCGTAAAGAGGGGGTAAAGCGTGCGTTACTAGTCAAATCGAGAAATTGTCTGGTGTAAAAATTCTAATTTCTATTTTTTATCTTTATTTTCAGCAACTTACTTCAGCTCAATAGCAATGTCGCCCGACATAGTATTGAGGTCAATGCGGGCTTTACCCTCGCCCAAACGAGCATTGAGACTTTGACCGGGCCCATACTCTTCCTTAACAACTTTGCCGATTGCGCTGGAAATGTCACCGCTGAAGCTTTCGACCTTAAATTGGGCCGAGCTGGTTTTAGGAAGCGCGAGGTGTAAATCACCACTGACGGAGTCCATTTCGACTCGACCGTCATTGGCTAAGCTAGTCTGGAAGCGGCCGTCGCCCGACACCGAGTTGAAATGCAGTTGATTCAACACTGGGGTATCGAGCTCTACATTGCCTGAAACGGTTTCAATATCCACACGGCCATTGAGATGCCCCAGCATTTTCATATCGCCGCTAACGGTATTGACGCTGACTTGCGAGCTGGTGAGCTTCAAGCTGACGTTGCCGCTGACACTTTCTACCGTCAGCTTTCCGGGCGATGAGGCGAGTACGCTGCTATCGCCACTCACACTATTAATGCTCATGCGCGGAGCGGCACTGCCCTGCACGTCGATATTGGCGCTGACGGCTTCCAGTGCCAGCGCTGCCTTGACTGGCACCATCAGCTCCAAGCGGGTCTCTTGTTTTACATTGATGCCGCCGCCCCAGTTGAACCAACCACCCTTGCGTTCCGGGTATTTCACTTTGATGTGCAGGCTGCGGGCATCGCCTTCAATAATCAATTTTTCGGCGCCCTCGCCCAGGGAGCCGGTGATTTGTACTTTGGCTTCGTTCCACACGCGTACTTTGATCAGGCCGCTAATGTTTTCTACCTTGATTTCGCCGTCGGCATTCAATGCACGGGTTTGATTGATAGGAGTGGCGGCCAATGAAAGCAGCGGGAACGCTGCAAAAGCGATAGCCAATAAAAATGTTTGATAAGTTTTCATACTATTTCCTAGGAAAAATGGGGAGCCATTGCACGTTGGGTCAACTGCAATCGCTGTAAATAGGTACGACGCAACATGGGGATGAGATAAAGTGATTGTGGACTTTGATTCAAGGCTTGGCGGAGTTTGTTGGCGGAGTTATCAAGCAAGGCCAAATCCATTTTTACTTCAGGTGCTAATTCGACGGTCGAAAATTCTTTCAGCGCTGCCTGGTATTCGGTATCCATGGCTTTAACTTGGGTCGAGACCACCTGCGCTTCGATGGTGTTCGGTGTACTTAATGGCTGCCCTGAAAACAAAGGCAATGCGATGACCGCCACCAATGCCAAGCTCGCCGCCATGGCAAAACTCGACCACGGCCAGTATTTTTTTTGCCTTGAGGTATTTTGAATACTCGCCTCAATACCCGACCACAGATCGCGCTCCAAGCCGCGTTCTTTTGGAAGGCCGCGAAGCTGCAAGCGAAGCTCGGCATCATTTATTTGACTGTGGTGGTTTTTATTCACGATAAGCTCCTAATTTTTCGCGCAATAGACTTCTAGCGCGGTGCAATTGCGCTTTTGAACTGCCCACCGCCATATCGCAATATTCCGCAATGGCTTCGTGGGTCCAGCCTTCAATATCAAATAACACCAGCACCGCACGGGCACGTGGCGGCAAACTGCTGACGGCCCGTTCCAGATCCATTTGCATACGGGTTTGATGACTCGCGGTATCGGTACTTCGCTCGAACTCCAAAACGCTATCGTCTTGTTCCAGATCTTCGGTGCCTTTACGTGAACGCAATTGCATCAAAGCAATATTTACCGCCAGACGATGCAGCCAGGTAGAGAACGCGCTTTCATAACGAAAACTCGGCAAAGACTGCCAGGCTTTGACGAAAGCTTCCTGCAAACAATCTTCGGCACGCGCTTGCTGGCCGCCACACAAACGCCAGATTACCGACATCAAGCGCTTGGAATGTTTTCGATACAGTTGCTCGAAGGCTTTTTGATCACCACCGCTCGCCGCCCGCACCAGAACGAAATCGTCTTCGCGTGCATCCGCAAACGATTCGGTATGAAGGGCGTCAATCATGGTCATGGCGGCATTGAGCATAAACACTCTGATGCCGGAATGCAGCCAATGGTTTAAAGCTGATACTTCGAATTAATCAATGGCGTGCGGGTGTGGGCTATTGGAGCTTAGCCATAAATTTAACCCTTAGGACCGCTCACGAGCGCGATAGGCCTGCGACGCAAACAAATAGTTCGTTATCCACGCTTACATCAGGAAGACGTTCTATTTTATTGATATCGCAGATTCAAGATCTATCGCGCTCGTGAGCGCTCCTATGCGAAACTCGCTGCCAGTTGCACGGTTTGCGCGTGGATATCGGCAATATGCTCCACTTGCGGGCAATAGCCACCGGCCATGGAAACGGCCATTGGCAAGTTTGCCCGATGGCAAGTCTGCATAACGAAACGATCGCGATGCGCCAAACCGAGCTTGCTCAATGATAGATAGCCCAGGCGATCATCTTCGTAAGGATCGGCACCGGCCAGATAAATCACGGCATCGGGTTCTGCTCGCTCAATGGCAATGGGCAGATACTGCGCCAAGCTGTCTAGGTATTCGGCATCGCCGGTGTGATTGCGCAGCGATACATCAAGATCAGAATTAGGCTTGATAGCGGGGTAATTTTTTTCTGCATGCATTGAAAAAGTAAAAATACTGGCATCGTCCCGACATAATTCAGCGGTGCCATTACCTTGATGTACATCTAGATCAACGATTAATATTTTTTTGGCCAGTTTTTTTGCCTGCACATGGCGGGCGGCAACGACGCTGTCATTGAAAACACAATAACCACCGCCGCGATCATAGGCAGCGTGATGCGTACCACCGGCAAGATTCACCGAAATTTTATCACCTTGAATCGCTGACTCGAGTGCTTGCATGGTGGCGCCGGATGACCGGCGCGTGCGCTCAACCATTTGTGCCGACCATGGGAATCCAATCCGCCGCATTTCCTGTTCGCTCGGATTACCCACACTCATTCGTTGAATGTAATCGGGACAATGCACACGCAACAAATCTTCGTCGCTTGCAGCGACCGGCTCGATCAAATCGATATTCCATAGCGTTGCATTTTGTTTTACCCGCTCGTAAAGCAAGCGGTATTTGTCCATTGGAAAGCTGTGGCCTTCGGGCAATGGCAATACAAAGTGGTGGCAGTAGTAGGCTTTCATGGATGCTGGTTTATATCCGGCGTATTCGTACCCTCTCCCGCCCCTGCGGGGCACCCTCTGATGAAACCCCTCCCTGCGGGATCCCAGAGGGAGAGGGAGTAGATCCCTTCGGGAGCTACTACGCCAGTTGCTTCGCAATCTTCGCCTGCTCATCCAACAAGGCTTTCGGCGTGCGGTCGCCGTAGCTTTGCAAATATTCGCCAACGGCTTCCATTTCTTCATACCAGTCTTCGCGGTTCACTTCTAACAGTTGGTTCAATGCGGCAGCATCAAGATTCAAACCTTCGATATTCAAATCACTCGCATTAGGCAAGTTGCCGATGGGTGTTTCGTTCGCGGCAGCTTGGCCAGTCACGCGTTTCAACATCCATTCCAGCACGCGAAGATTATCGCCAAAGCCCGGCCACATAAATTTGCCATCGCTATTTTTGCGAAACCAGTTGACGTGGAAAATTTTCGGTAACTTCGCACCGGGCTTATCGAAACTCAGCCAGTGTGAAAAATAATCGGCAAAGTTATAACCGGCAAACGGTTTCATTGCCATTGAATCGCGACGTACTATGCCCACCGCACCAGTGGCAGCTGCGGTGGTTTCCGATGCCATTGAAGCGCCGACTAAAACGCCGTGCGTCCAGTTGCGGGCTTCAAATACTAATGGCACTAATGATTCGCGACGACCGCCAAAAACGATGGCCGATAAAGGCACCCCCTGCGGGTCTTCGGCCTTATCGGTATAGCTCGGGCAATGCTTTGCCGACACCGTAAAGCGCGAATTGGGATGCGCGGCCGGGCCGTTGGCCTTGTCGTAATCGCGACCCTGCCAATCTTTCACTGGCACGCCGTCTGGCAAACCTTCCCACCAAGGTTGATTATCGGCAGTCAAACCGACATTGGTGAAAATTGCATCCTGGTTCAACATCGCTAACGCGTTCGGATTTGTTTTTGCACTTGTACCCGGTGCAACACCAAAATAACCGGCTTCGGGGTTGATCGCATACAAACGACCATCGGCACCGGGACGCATCCAGCAAATATCGTCGCCAACGGTCCAGACTTTCCAGCCGTCTTTTTTGTAACCGTCGGGCGGAATCAGCATTGCAAGATTGGTTTTACCGCAGGCGCTCGGGAATGCGGCGGCGATATAATGGGTTTCAGCTTTTGGATTTTCGATACCGACGATCAGCATGTGCTCGGCCAACCAACCTTCGGTACGAGCTTGGTAGGAAGCAATACGCAACGCATGGCATTTTTTGCCCAGCAAGGCATTGCCACCGTAACCGGAACCAAAACTTTGAATCGATAGTTCTTCGGGGAAATGCATGATGAAACGACGATCAGGATTTAAATCACCAATCGAATGCAAACCCTTGACGAAACTGCCCTCACGTTCAATTCGTTTCAATGCCGCATCACCCATGCGGGTCATGATGCGCATATTGGCGACTACATACGGACTATCGGTAATTTCAACACCGCAACGTGCGAGCGGCGAATCCATCGGGCCCATGCAATAAGGCACGATGTACATCGTGCGGCCACGCATGCAACCGGCATATAAGTCAGCCATTTTGGCCTGCGCATCGGCGGGTGCCATCCAATGATTGTTGGGACCGGCGTCTTCTTTGTTTGAAGTGCAGACAAAGGTCAGATGTTCAACACGCGCAACATCGGACGGACTTGAACGATGAAGGAAACAATTGGGATGGGTTTGTTCGTTGAGCTTGATCAGATCGCCAGTAGTCAGCATCAAATCGACCAAGGATTTGTATTCGGCTTCGGTACCATCGCACCAGTGAATATTCTCGGGCTGAGTTAAACAAGCGACAGATTCGACCCACGAGTTAAGCGCGGCAAGTTGGCTGGCCATAGGATGCTCTTGAAAAAGTAGAAAAAAGAATGCGCGATGCAATAGAAATATTGTAACCGGAGTGTCGTAATTTTCTTATATGTAGTTTTGCTACATCGCTAGTCATTACTCAGGTACTTTTTCGCCGCAATTGATCAAACAACTGTAAGGACCATGGACGTTGCGCAAGTACAAGGCTCACACCTACACGCTGTGCCGTCGGTAAAACAGCGTCTTGCACCAGCATGCTGTCGAATTCTTCAGCCGCTTCTTCAAGCCGCAAACCAATCTTGGCTGCCGATGCCGGCGAAATCATGCCGCTAAGCAAAAGAAGATGCTCATGTGCACCCAAAAATGGTCGATTAAAATATTCGGGCAATAAGCGCTTTAAAAAAAAGCGCTCCATCGGGCCGTCTTTACGCCACCGAAAATTACGAGCGGTACGCAAGCGATAACGGTTTTCAGGCAATAACTCAATCACACCAAACCGATCCAGTTTCGCCAGAACGCCAATCCATTGCGGCTTGGTAAAATCGTATCGAACCAATACATCTTCTTCTTTCCAGCGATTTAAAGTCAGATAAAGACCCAATAAATAAGGCGGATTATCGACCAGAAGCTGCTCGGTTTCTTCACTTAATTCCGCCAAAGGTGGCGGCCCACCACTTTTGGTTTCGGTCGCTAATTCCGATAAACCAACATCCAGTACCGCGCAGACTTCTTCAAGACGAGCCAAACTAATCGCCTGCTGCGAGAACATGCGCTTGACCGCCGCCTCACTTAAATTAAGTTGCTTGGCCAAGGCCGCATAGGTAATGCCCTGGGCTTTCAATAAGCGCTTCAGCGCGGCAATTAGTTCAATGCGTAAGCTCATAAGTAGCGCTTTTGAATACGTTAGAGGGAATAAGCCTAGCCTTTGTCTAATAAATTTGCGAGTTTTTGCGTTCGGGCTAGCTTTGGGAACCTCGGAAATCCGGAGACCCCATGAAAACGACCCTACTTCTATCCATGCTGATATTCGCACTACCCGTGCACGCCGAACCTCAATCAGACACGCCTAGCCAAGCCTCTGCTATTTCCCTAGCACCTTCGGTTGAATTAGCGGCGATTGGCTTGCAGGCGATTCCGGCCGGATCACGTTTAATCGTAAGATCACTGCGGCCCGTCGGCGAGTTGGTTGAAGTGTTGGCCATTAGTGTTGCGACCGGTGCTTCGATTGTATTGCATATAGGTTCCGAGGCTTTAAAAGTTAGTGGACTCGTTATTGGTGGCGCATTGGTAGTCACCGTTGTTAGCGCGGGATTTTTATTGATGGCCGGTAGCGAAGCCGTTGCATTTATACCCAATGATAGTTGCCGTTCGCATATTCACCACCGGAATTTATCGCGATGAAACGCCTATTAATTATTTTCACGCTTATTTACTGCCAGCCGGTTTTTGCAGGCATCCAATGTTCGGAAAAAACCGCTAGTCCGCGAGCATTGGCGACAGCAGCTGAATCGGCGCAACGGGTACTTAAGCAGCTTGAAAAAAATCCGGCTTCGGTTGCACTACTGGCACGTCACGGCACCAATCTGGACAAATACGGATTGCATTATTCACATGTGGGTTTTGTTGTTCGTGACCATCAAGACGGCAAATGGACCGTTGTGCATTTATTAAATCAATGTGGCTCATCGCGATCTGATATTTATGCACAAGGCTTAGTCAATTTTTTCATGGACGATTTGCAAAGCCAGGACGTACGAATCGTCTGGCTCAAACCAGAATTAACCGATCAACTAGCTATTTTATTAAACAGCCAAGCAACGACTTCAGTTTTTGACCCCGACTACAATGTGATTGCCCGTTACGATTCAACGCAATATCAAAACTCTACCGCTTGGGTATTGGACATGCTTTCAGCGGCACAACTGCCTGCGACTAATTTGCCGAAACGCAGTAACGCACAAGCACTGGAGAAAGCGCAAGGATTCACACCCGATATCATCCATATTGATTACACGCAACGGATTCTGGGCGGTTTATTTTCTGCTAATACCGTATTTACTGATCACTCGGTAGGTGCGCGTTTATCAGGCCAATATAAAGTCGTTACCGTGCGTTCGATTTTTCGTTATCTGCAACAAATCGATGCCATAAAGCAGCAATGGGAATGGCGGAATGGTCGTGAAGCGGGGACCCTTGGGCCCGCATGAGCGCAGATGCGAACAATAAAACAAGGCGGTGAAAAGAATGTTCAAGGGGCTCGGAATTCTTGTCGCTATTTATACGATCTATACCGTTAGCCAAGGCAAAGTCTTTGCAAAGTCCGGTGCTTGAGGCAATACCATTTCCAAAACCGAAACGCCTAAATATTTTTGGGCGGTTATCGTCGTTTATGCGTTGATGAGTGTTGCATTGATTACGGTATATTAGGCAAATCTTTAAATGTCGCAGGGAGGACATTGCCGTCTTTTTGCAATGCCTGACGTAGGAGCGCCTGCTTGCTGCGCCCGGAGACTGCGGAAATTTTTGGGCGCAGCAAGCAGGCGCCCCTACGGAATCAGCGTCGTCATCACGTGACTAACATAAGCTTCAAATTCATCGTGGTGCAATCGTGGTTGCGCGAGCTGCAATGACAGTTGCAAGAAGCCGACATAGGCAGAATAGGTTAGGCGTGCACGTTGCTGTGCTTCTAGGCGCGGCAAACCCGCCTGGCGAAAACTGGCAGTTAAATAATCCAATCGACGCTCTGACACACGACTTAATACTGGTTGCACAGCCGGATGGTCGAGCGCTTTGAGTAATTCGCTGTAAATAATATGCGTCTTGTATTCATGCGCCACCAATAAAAAAAGATCGCGCAAACGTGCGCGCGGGTCAGAAATCGCTTCGAGTTTTCCGAACACGGCTTCCTGCTCCATGACTTCCCAGCGCTCGAGCGCGGCGACCAATAGCGCATCGCGTGAAGGGAAATGCCAGTAGAAACTACCCTTGGTAACGCCGAGCCGTTTTGCAAGCGGCTCAACGGCAACAGAGGCCAAACCACTTTCGGCAATAACGTCGAGGGCGGCTAAAGCCCAATCTTCAGCACTGAGGCGCGCGGGCTTTTCCATTTTTTCTATTTTTTCTGATTGGTTGACCATACGGTGCATAGTTTAACGGTACGGAGGCACTTCACGAAATCGTGATTTTATTAAACCATACGCTCTGGTATTGACAAGGTCAAATTCAATCGAACATACTAGCCCGTATGGAACCATGCCTCATCCCCGAAAAAACCTTTACCCATCAGGCCCATCATTGGCTGACGAAGGATGCCGTCGTTTTGATCGGGGAAGAAATTTGCGCAGACACGCCTCCCAGCGTCTTATTCGCCCATGGTTTTGGACAGACGCGTCAAAGTTGGTCGGGAGCACAGTTGGCACTCGAGCAGGAAGGCATCGGCTCGATTGCCTGGGATATGCGTGGCCATGGTGAATCCGGCCGTAATTCCGAAGCCCTGCATTATCAAGCGGAACAATTCGCTGAAGACATGCATTTGTTATCGAAACAATTTCAAGAAAAACCCCTATTAGTCGGCGCATCTATGGGCGGCTTGACCGGCATGATGGCGCAAGCACAGCACGATGTTTTTTCGGCACTGGTTTTAGTCGATGTCACACCGCGTTGGGAAATTGCCGGCGTCGCCAGAATCATGGCTTTCATGAATGCGTTTCCGAACGGTTTTGATTCCTACGAGCATGCTGCCGATGTCATCGCCAACTATTTGCCGCAACGTCGCGAGCGTAAAAACAACAAGCAGCTCAAATTTTTATTGCGCGAACATCAGGGTCGTTTTTTGTGGCACTGGGACCCCCGCATGCTGACTGAGTTCGTTGAAAACAGCGAACACTTGCAGGAAGGTATCCGCGAAGCCGCCCGTCAAATCAAGGTACCGACCTTGCTGATTAGCGGCGGCAAAAGCGATATCGTGTCGGAACACACCGTCGCCGATTTTTTACAACTCGTTCCACATGCACTGCATCATCATCTACCGCACGCCACCCATATGGTGGCCGGTGATGATAACGATGCCTTCAATGACACATTACTCAATTTCAAGCGCACACTATCCCAACAGCCTTACGCGGTAACTGGAGTTTCTGTATGAGCATCGCCCTTCCCATCCTGGTTCTACTTCTTATCACCGGCATTGCGGCCTACCACCGCTTTTCATTGGCGGTTTTCGCAGCCATTGCGGCCACAGCATTAGTTGCCGTCGGTATTTTTGGCGGCAATTTCATCGCCACCGTTATTTGCGGCGTATTACTCGCGGTGGTGGTGTTGCCATTACTGATAACGCCGTTTCGCCAGCAATTCATTACCAAACCCTTGCTCGGTTTTTACACCAAAATTCTGCCGCCACTTTCTGATACCGAAAAAGTAGCGCTGGAAGCCGGCACGGTGGGCTTTGAAGGCGAATTATTTTCCGGCAATCCAAAATGGGAAATTTTGCTGAATCAACCCAAGCCGGTTCTAACTACTGAAGAACAGGCGTTTATCGATGGCCCGGTCGAACAGGTTTGTATGATGTGCAATGACTGGGAAACCACGCATGTGCGCGCTGACCTATCGCCGGAAATTTGGGAATTCCTGAAGAAAAATAAATTCTTCGGCATGATTATTCCAAAACAATTTGGCGGTCTTGGTTTTTCTGCCTTCGCGCACTCGCGCGTCATTATGAAGTTGGCGTCGGTATCGGCAACGCTCAGCTCCACCGTTGGTGTTCCCAATTCGCTCGGGCCTGGTGAGTTGCTGGTGCATTACGGCACCCAGGAACAAAAAGATTTTTACCTGCCGCGTTTGGCCGATGGTCGCGAAATTCCCTGCTTCGGTTTGACCGGCCCCACCGCTGGTTCCGATGCGACGTCCATTCCCGATTACGGCATTGTCTGTGAAGGCGAATGGAATGGCGCGAAAGTACTCGGCGTCAGAATGAATTTCGAAAAGCGCTACATCACGCTGGCACCAGTGGCCTCGATTATTGGTTTGGCTTTCCGTCTGTATGACCCGAACGGCTTGTTGAGTGATGAAAAAGATCGCGGCATTACGCTGGCTTTAATTCCACGCAACACACCCGGAATGGATATTGGTCGCCGCCATTTCCCGCTGAACTGCGTGTTCCAGAACGGACCTATTTACGGCAAAGACGTATTCCTTCCGCTATCGCAATTAATTGGTGGCGAAGATTTCATCGGTCACGGCTGGCGCATGTTGGTGGAATGTTTATCGGTCGGTCGCGCGATTACTCTGCCATCGACATCTACGGGCGCTTCAAAACTCGGCGCAGTGGTCACCGGCGCTTACGCCCGCATTCGCAAACAATTTGGTTTATCGATTGGTCGCTTTGAAGGCGTTGAAGAAGCGCTTGCCCGCATTGCCGGCAATGCCTACGCCTGCAGCGCGCTTTCACAAGCGACGGCAGCGGCGGTTGATCGTGGTGAAAAACCAGCGGTGCCATCGGCTATCGCGAAATATCACTGCACAGAAATGGCGCGCCAATTGGCAGGCGATGCAATGGATGTCAATGCCGGTAAAGGCGTGATTCTTGGTCCGAAAAATTATTTGGGTCGTGGCTGGCAGGCAGCGCCGATTTCGATCACGGTCGAAGGCGCCAACATCATGACACGCAGTTTGATGATCTTCGGTCAAGGCGCTATACGTTGTCACCCTTGGGTATTGAAAGAAATGCAGGCCGCGCAAAATCCGGATGAAAGCAAACGCGTTCCCGAGTTCGATAAAAATCTATTCGGTCATATCGGCTTTGCCATTTCCAATGCCGTGCGTAGCTTCTGGTTTGGTTTAACCGCATCGAAAATCGGTTCCGCCCCCGGCGACGCTTACACCAAGCGTTACTACCGCAAGCTCAATCGTTATTCCGCCAACCTGGCATTGCTGGCTGATACTTCAATGTTACTGCTCGGCGGCAAACTCAAATTCAAAGAAAAATTATCCGGTCGTTTAGGCGACGTTCTGAGTCACTTGTATATCGCCAGCGCCATGCTCAAGCGTTATGAAGATGAAGGCCGCCCAGCCACCGAACAGCCTCTACTCGCCTATGCCTTCCATGATTCCGCTTTCAAAATTGAACGCGCATTATCGGGTGCATTACGTAACTTCCCGATTCGCCCGGCGGCATGGTTGATGTGGCTGTTAGTGTTTCCTTGGGGCCGCCGTGCACAAGAACCTTCCGATCGCTTAGGCCGTCGTGCGGCTGCCTTATTGATGTCACCTTGCGATGCCCGTGATCGTTTGGCCGATGGCGTCTTCCTGACTCCTTGCGAAAATAATCCGGCCGGTCGTATCAATGCCTCGCTCGCAAAAGTAATTCTTGCCGAACCAGTAGAACGTAAATTTTTGAAGGCCTTGAAGAACAGCGATATCGAAGCGCTCGAATTCAAAGATCAACTTGACGAAGGCGTGCGAGAAGGCTGGATTACGGCGGAAGAAAAAACCCAGCTGGAAGAATTACGTGAGCTCACCTGGGACGCCATCTCGGTCGACGATTTTGATCCGTCCGAATTGGTATCGGCCGGTATGCGAGATCTGGACAAGCCACAGGAAAATTATCGCGCGGCGTGACGTAGGGGCGCATGCTTGCTGCGCCCAAA
>JAYSQD010000112.1:0-5861 GCA_043721835.1 Arenimonas sp.
CAGCAAGCAGGCGCCCCTACGATGTAAATATTGGGCGCAGCAAGCAGGCGTTCCCTGCAGAAAAATCACAAACTACGGCGTGCCGACACCAGCAAATTGCCGAATAGAATACCGGCTAACAGGGCAATCAAGGCGGCGACCACGGCGAATGCCAGATCGAGCCCGAGCAAAAGATCGCGTTCAAATACAAAACTAAAACTTCGGAAGCCCACACTACCGGGCACCAACAAAATAATGCCGGGCACGCGTATCAATGCGCCGGGCCGATTGAAAATACGGCCATAAGCATTCGCGACCGCAGTCACTACAAAGCTCGCAACAAAAACACCCACCGGGTATTGGCTTTCGGCGGCACCAGGCAACATTGCGCCCAGTTTGGTCATGAAGTAACCCAGCCATACCGAGGCCATCACCAATAAAACATCGCGGCGCGCGGTTTTAAATAATACCGAGAATGCGAACGAACCGGCGAGCAAAGTAAGCCATGGCATCCATTCCGGCAAAGTTGGCATATTGGCATTGGATAATGGAACCCAGCCGAGCACCTCAACAATTTGCGTGGCGGCGACGGTACCGAATACCAGTTTAAGCAAAATTGTTAATGCACCGGCAAAACGTGCAGTGCCCGATACCAATTGTTTGGCTGATAATTCGGTAATCGCCGTGGTCAGCGTGAGCCCCGGCATCAAGACAATCAAGGCGGCAATCACCACACCCTGCAAAGACAATGGCGCAATAAAAGTGGCAATCGCACTCGCCAGTAAAGTCACAATAAATGCCGAGATCGCTTCGTGTGCATCGACCCAGCGTCGCGATTTTTCGGTGTAAATGGTAATCGCACCAATCATCACACCCAGAAGCGCCGCAGCCGACAAATCAGCCCAACCGGTTTTAGGTAACAAGCCGGTCACCGATGCCGATGCTAAACCAAAGCACAGAATCGTCAGTGGAATCGTAATCGGGCGCGGTGGTTTATCGAGCGCACGTAAATCTGCCAAGCCGGTAACGATGTCGCGGGTGCCTTCGAGCACTTCTTCGGCAATCGCATCGGCTTTTGCCAAACGCCCTAAATTCACGTCGCCCGGCTCGAGTCGAATCACCTGGGTCATGCGGTAGGGCGTGCCACGTTCGGTATCGTGAAAGCTCAATAGCATTCCGGTCGGGTTCGACCAGACCTCGGCATCAATGGCCAATCTTTTGGCTACTTTTTCGACTGCCGCTTCCAATCGTTGCGCCGAGGTGCCGTAGATATGCAAACGTCGCGCCAATTCCACGATGAATTCAATCTTTTTAAGTTCGGCTTGATGAGGTGATTGCACGTGAATGTCCTGCGGAAGCTGGGCAGAAATGGAGCGTGTAGCATGACCCAAAGCGAAAGTTCTTGCAGCATGCAAGAATGCAGCCTTATTCAAGGGCGCTCGAATGCCAAACGGAACCGGCGAAGTATTTTCAATTTTGAGCGCCGCCGCCTGGGCCGTTGGCGTTATTTTATATCGCCGTCTGGGTGAAAGTCTGCCGCCCTTGCAGCTTAATTTTTTGAAGAACTGCCTCGTGTTCGGGATGCTTATCCCAGCCATTCCTTTATTGCATGGCATGGCGATTCCGCAATTTGAAACCCGTCAAATTTTGTTATCAATACTTAGCGGTTTGATCGGCATTGGCCTGGCCGACACTCTGTACTTTCGCGCACTCAACGAGCTCGGTGCTGGTCGAATGGGTATTTTGGGTAATTTTTATTCGCCATTTGTATTGCTGCTGAGTTTTATTTTTTTGGGTGATCGCTTGAATGCTTGGCAATGGTGCGGCTTTGCCTTGGTCAGTACTGGTGTATTCCTAGCTTCCAAACCTACCGCGAAAGAAGCCGCCAAACCGGCGCATGATTTTCGCAGAGGCCTACTTTTCGGTTTGTTATCAATAGGTCTCATGGCCATTTCGATTGTGCTGGTGAAACCGGTTCTGGAATCGCAACCGCTACTCTGGGTCACCGGCTTGCGCATGCTCGGCGCTATTTTCGGCATGGTGCTGATTGCGGGGTTTCGTCAGGAGTTCGTCTTGCTCAAAGCGCCAAAAGGCTTGCATTGGCGGCGTTTGATTGCCGCCGCCTTCGTGGGGCAGTTTGTCGCCATGGTGTTTTGGCTCGCCGGGTATAAATTTACCTCGGCCTCGGTCGCGGCTATTCTTAACGAAACCGCCTCGGTATTTATCCTCTTATTGGCATGGCTTTGGTTGAAAGAGCCACTGACCCGACGCGGACTGATCGGGGTGGGGCTGACCTTAAGTGGAGTTTCGTTCATGCTGTGGGCAAGATGATAAGTACCGAACCCCAAATTGGCCCGCACCGCGACGATCCGGACATTATTAATGCGACCGGTGAGTGGACGCTGCAAACCGCGCAGGCCTGTATTGCCTTGCTCGAAACAGCACCCTCGCAAGTCAAAGATATTGATGGTCGCGAAATTGTCCGACTCGACTCCACGGGCGCCATGCTCTTATCGCAATTGGCAACGCGTACTGGTTTGGCACTCAAAGAAATTGACGTGCGGCCCGAACATCAAGCCATGATGAATGCCGTGCGGCAATTATGCGAAACGCCGCCGGTCGCACGCAAAAAAGATTATGGCTTTCGTAAAATGCTCGAGCGCCTCGGCTTTGCGATGGAAGACTACGCTAAAGAAACTCTCGCCTTAGTCGGGTTTGGCGGCTTGGCTATTCAAACCGGAATTAAAACGCTTTTTCAGCCTCGCCGTTTTCGGGTGACGTCGACATTCCATCATATGGAACAAGTCGGTGTTGATGCGGTGCCCTTGGTTTTACTATTGAGTTTTATGGTGGGCGCGGTCATTGCCTTTCTTGGCTCAACGGTATTAAAAGAATTTGGTGCCGAAGTCTATGTGGTCGAATTGGTTGGCATTGCCTTTCTGCGCGAGTTTGCCGTATTGCTCACCGCGATACTTTTAGCCGGTCGTACCGCGAGTGCGTTCACCGCACAAATTGGCGCGATGCAAAGCGGCGAAGAAATCGATGCTATTCGCACGCTGGGTTTGGACCCCATCGAATTACTGGTGTTGCCGCGTTTATTTGCATTGGTACTTATGCTGCCCTTGCTCACCTTTCTTGCCATGATGGCCGGGCTAGCGGGCGGCATGGCGGTCTGCTATGCGAGTCTGGATATTTCGCCGGAATTATTTACCGTGCGTTTGCATGACTCGATTTCAATTACACATTTTTGGGTCGGCATTTCCAAAGCACCGATATTCGCCGTCATCATCGCGCTAATCGGCTGTCTAGAAGGTTTTCAAGTCCAAGGCACGGCAGAATCCGTCGGTGAGCGCACCACTTCAAGCGTAGTTCAAACGATCTCACTGGTCATCTTGATTGATGCCTTGGCTGCCCTGTTTTTTATGGAGATGGATTGGTGAGTGCGTCAATAGATCCAAGCACTTCTGACGATATCGTTATCTCGGTGCGTGGCCTTCGCAATACTTTCGGCGAACAAGTCGTACACGATAATCTTGACCTTGATGTAAAACGCGGAGAAATTATCGGCGTGGTCGGTGGCTCGGGCTCCGGAAAATCGGTATTGATGCGGGCCATTCTGGCACTACGGCGACCGCAGGCGGGTCACATCGAAGTGTTTGGTTTGGATGTGTATTCAGAAGACACTAAAGCGCGCCATAAAATTGAAACCAACACCGGCGTGCTGTATCAGAATGGTGCTTTGTTCTCATCGCTTACCGTCGAAGAAAATGTCGCCGTACCATTGAAAGAACATTACGGCCAATTACCCGATAAATTAGTACATGAACTTTGCATGCTGAAAATTCGTTTGTCGGGTTTATCAGACGAAGCGTCCAGCAAATATCCATCACAACTTTCCGGCGGCATGCGTAAACGTGCCGGCATTGCACGCGCCTTGGCGCTGGACCCGGCATTATTATTTTTAGACGAGCCCACTGCCGGTCTTGACCCGATTGGCGCGGCCGGTTTTGATCAGTTAATTCGTACACTACAGCAAGCACTTGGGCTTACCGTTTTTTTAATTACCCATGATTTGGATACGCTCTACACCATTTGCGATCGTGTGGCCGTTATCGCCGATAAAAAAATACTGATCAATGCGCCAATTAAAGAAGTAGAAAATTTTGACCACCCCTGGGTGCAGGAATATTTTCATGGCCCGCGCGGTCGCGCTGCACAAAGCGCACAACATTTGCTGGAGAAATAATATGGAAACCCGTGCTAATCATGTGCTAATCGGTGCATTCACTTTGGCGGTCATCATATTTTCGGTGATGTTCGCACTGTGGGCGGCAAAATATGGTTCCGACCAGAAATTCAATGAATACGATGTGGTCTTTGTTGAAGCCGTCACCGGACTTTCAAAAGGCAGCCTAGTGCAGTACAACGGCATTGCGGTTGGCGAAGTACGCAAACTCAGTCTGGATAGAAAAGACCCGAGTAAAGTTATTGCCCGCGTTCGCGTGGATGAAAATACTCCAGTAAAAATCGATACCAAGGCAAAGCTAGCCTTTGTTGGTTTGACGGGGGTTGCACAAATTCAATTCACTGGCGGCAAGGCTAGCAGTGCTTTATTGAGGGACAGTTCGAGTGAAAAAATCCCGGTTATTCTTGCCGAAGAATCCGCTATTTCAAAACTATTAAATTCTACTGAAGACATCACCACCACCGCCGCTGATGTCTTGATTCGGATCAATCGTGTATTGAGCGACGCCAATGTAAATCGCGTTTCCAAATCACTTGAAAACCTGGAACAAATTACCGGCACCGTGGCCGGACAAAAACAAGATATTGCCAAACTGCTGACAGATGCTCGCAACGCCGCCGCAAAACTCGACAGCACCTTGGCCAAAGCCGACAGCGCGATGGGCAAACTCGATAAAGGCATGGACAGCCTTGATCAAGGGGTGTTTCAAGAACTTCCTAAAGTCGTCGCATCGTTGGAAAAAACGCTGACGCAACTCGAAAAACTCAGCAGCAGTGCCAATGGCCTGGTCGATGAAAATCGTGAACAAATTAATGCCTTCACTAATCAAGGCTTGACCCAAGTCGGCCCCACTTTAAGTGAATTGCGCGCCTTGATTAAAGATTTGAATCGCCTATCCACACGTCTCAATGAAAACCCAGCCGGTCTTGTTTTAGGCCGCAACCAACCGAAAGAATTCAAGCCATGAAAAAAACTTCTTTTCATCTAATCTTGGCCGCAATATTAATTCTGTGTCTGCCGAGTTGTTTTTCCTCTGCCGGCTCGAAAAATACTACTGTCTATACGCCACGCATGCCCGCACCGTCTGCCAATTCCGGGACTGCCGTCACCTGGCAGATTCGTATCGATGCGCCACATAGCGGTGAATTTCTCGACTCAACTCGCATTGCCGTTCGACGTTCGGATAATACATTGCAAGTTTTTGAGGCAGCACGCTGGTCCGACAGCGTGCCGGACCTGTTGCAGAGCACCCTGAGCCAAACTTTTAACGACAGCGGAAAAATTACCGCCGTTGTCGGGCTCGATAATAATACTGCCAGCGATGCGCTCTTGCTGCTCGACATTCGACAATTTGAAGCCGTCTATCAAGACAATGATCACAGCGCAGCCGCTGTAATATCGGTGCAAGCCAAAATTCAATCACTGAAAAGCAATCGCGTTATTGCCAGTAAAAGTTTTCAAGTCAGCATTCCTGCCACCAGTAAAAAAATTCCTGATGTCATGAATGCGTTTGATAATGCCTTGCAACAAATATCACAGGATATTTTGGGCTGGAGTTTGACGGCGGATATAGCTACACGAAAATAATGTAGCCCGGGTCACGCTCCACCGACCCGGGGTGGGAGTTCGATCGTCC
>JAYSQD010000113.1:0-15071 GCA_043721835.1 Arenimonas sp.
CAGCAAGCAGGCGCCCCTACACGCTCAGATTTCTCGACAATCTTTGGGCGCAGCGACGTAGCCCGGGTCACGCTCCACCGACCCGGGTTGTATGTAAATGCGATTATTGGATATTTTTATTCTCTAAAAATATTATGGCTTTCAAATCACGTATGTGACAGGCAACACCGCAGACCACCCCGGGTCGGCGGAGCGTGACCCGGGCTAGGATTGTGTGGTCGTCTTTTGAGATAAGTCCGGCATGGCGCGCGACACGCGCACCCGATGGATTAAATTTTTCGCAATTCCCAGCAGCGATGGATTTTGGCATCGCGTTCAAAATCTGGCGCGATGGTTTTCGGGCTGATTTCCTTGAACTGGGCGAATTCGGATAAAGAAACTTCGTCCAGTTTAAAGCGACGGAAATTATTTGAAAAAATAAGCACGCCATCCTCGGACAAGCGCTCGACCGATGCGCGCAATAGGCGAATATGATCACGCTGGGCATCAAAATCTTCGGCACGTTTTGAATTTGAAAAAGTTGGTGGGTCGCAAAAAATTAAATCGTATTCGCCACGATCGGCTTCAAGCCAGCGAATGGCGTCGGCTTGCACCAGTCGGTTTTTATTGCCACCCGCATTATTTATTTTCAGGTTTTCAGCCGCCCAATCCAGATAGGTGGCCGATAAATCCACACTCGTTGTCTGCACGGCATTACCCACCGCAGCTTGCACGGTCGCGGCACCGGTATAGCAAAATAAATTCAGGAAGCGTTTGCCGCGGGCCTCGCTGGCAATGCGTAGTCGAATCGGGCGATGGTCCAGAAATAAACCAGTATCCAGATAATCAAAAAGATTGATTCGTAATTTCGCCGCACCTTCTTCCACAACAATAAACTCATGCCGTTCATCCATGACGCCGTATTTGCTGCCGCCCTTACCACGCATGCGGGTTTTTACCGCGATTTGTTCACGCGGCAATTGGAACACCTCTTTCAAGGCATTCAATAATTCGCCAAAACGGCGTTTGGTATCGGCTTCAGGGATGGTATCGGGCGCCTGATATTCCTGCACATGCAGAAAGCGGCGTTTCTCGCCTTCGCATTCCTGATACAAATCGACGGCGGCAGAATACTCAGGCAAGTCGGCATCGTAAATACGATAGCAACTGATGTCTTCGCGTTTGGTCCAGCTTTGCAAATGCTTGATATTTTTTCGAACGCGATTGGCGACCATTTGTGCGCCATCGCTCAAGGTTTGCGCTTCACGCACTTCGCGTTCCGGTGGCTGCACAGGATCGGCAATGACCCAAGTGCATTCAAGCGCACCATTGAACAAAGTATATTTTTTATCGGCTCGAATACGGGTTGCACGTGCCAACATTTCATCGCCGCATAACAAGCTGGCACGCCAGTTTGGTACTGCGGTACGCAAGGCATCGCCAAGCTCGCGATACAAAGGTTCGTCTGCTGCCAAGCGCGCGTTATAAGGTGGATTGCACACCACTAGACCACGATCGTATTTATTTCTCTGAAGCGCCGTGACGGGTTTTCTTTCTAATTGAATGAAGTCCGCCACGCCGGCTCGGCTTGCATTCGCTATCGCCGAACGCAGGGATTCCTGATCGATATCGGCACCAAAAAATACCGGCTTTAATGCGGCACGGCCAATTTTTTCACGTTCCTGTGCTTCGGAAAAACAACGCTGCCAAAGTCCGGCATTAAATTGCAGCCAGCGGCTTGGTGCCTGATCGGCATTGCGTTGCAAACCGGGCGCTACATCGGCCGCCATCATCGCGCCTTCAATCAATAAAGTGCCGCTACCGCACATGGGGTCGAGTAAAGCGCCGCCTTCACTATAAATTTTTGGCCACTGCCCGCGCATCAATAAGGCCGCTGCCAGATTTTCTTTGAGTGGTGCTTCGCCTTGAGATTGCCGCCAACCACGACGATGCAATGCACCACCGCCAAGATCGACCGATACGGTGCCCTTGCCTTTGCGAATCACAAAACTGATTCGCAAATCCGGAGCGATGGCATCGACCGATGGCCGCACGCCATTTTCAGCACGCATACGATCAACCACGGCGTCTTTAATTCGTTGAGCCACATAACGCTCATGCGTTAGCACCGTGCCCGAGACATGAGCGTCGACCACCAAGCTGCCCTCGGCTTTGAGGTGCATGGGCCAATCAATGGCATTCACATTGTCGTACAAGGCTTGCTCGTCGGGGCATTCAAATTCTGCCAGCGGAACGTGTACACGGCTGGCAAGCCGTGCCCACAATATGGCGCGATAAGGTAGATCATCACTGCCTTCGACATTCACGCCTGCCACGGCCGCTGTTGCTTTCTCGGCACCGAGCGCCAACATTTCATCGGCTAATAAATATTCCAGACCTTTGGCACATGCTACAAAAAATTTCATTTCAAGCCCAATGATAAAGACCGCACAAAACGTGCGAAAACTTCCGCACAAAATTCCACATGCTCGGCCAGACGATGCGAATCCTTGACCAGCACCAATTGATTACGACGCGGCTGCGCCCATTTTACAACTTCACTTGCCGGAATTAATTCATCGTCCCAGCCATGCACAATGCAGGTTGTAATATCAGCTGCTTCCAATTTTATTTCAAAGCCTTCCAACTGTGTCGGCGGCGCCATCAAGAATAAACCCGCCACCGGAACGGCCAGCGAAACTCTTGCAGAAATAAAAGCGCCCATACTGGAACCGGCAAGAATTAATGGGCGGTCCACTTTTTTTGCTAGCGCATGCAAGCAGGCGATACGTCCCTGCACATCACCCAAACGATTTTTGCTTTGATCACTATCCCACTGGCGATAATCCGGTCGCTCGGAAGTACAGCCCATGGTTTCAACGACATGACTAAGCGCGGTGGCCTTGGTGGCATCGGGACTACTTTCCAAACCATGCGAAATAATAACGTGCGCTTTCAAATTTGTTCCTCGTCGATCGCAACCAAACTATCGCCGATACTTATTTTTCCGCCTTGCAAAATTCGTGCGCACAAACCGCCGTGACCGAGCATCGCGTTATAAGCGCCTGGGCCGAGCGCGGCTTCCATTCGCTCGCAGGGGTCACAGGCATCGGTGCCTTCAAAGATGGCATCGCCGATACGGAATTTTTTCCCGATCAAGGCAATTAAAGGAATGCCGGAGACCACCATATTGCGACGCAAGCTTGCCGGTGCAATTTTTTCATGGCCGCTTAATGCCGCAATTACCGGCAAATGTTCGGCTTGAATCAGGGTAATGCCGCGTTTGCCACTGCCAGACGCGTAACGATCTCCCTGCAAACCCTTGCCGGAAATAGCATTCACTTCATTGACTTCCAGCATCGGCACATCGCGCTTCGGGCGCAAACCAATCCATTGCACACAGCCGCTGCGGGGGAATTGCGACGTTAATTTAGCCAGCGTATTCATGTCATTTATGGGTCAAAAAAGGCAGGCCAATGGTAACATGGGGCCATGATGATGACCTCTGAAACCGACCACCGCTCGCGCCCGGATCTAGCGATTATTGTAGAGCCTTTACCCTACGTGGAGCTGCTCGCACAACGTTCTCTATCGCAGATTGATTTAGTCGTTATGCATTGCACCGAATTACCCGATATGACCATGGCGCGCGAATACGGCGAGCGGGTTCTGTATGAAGCCGGCACCGGTGCCAGCGGGCATTATTATATTGATCGCGATGGCAGCATTTATGAGTACGTAAATCCTGCACATACCGCTAACCACACGCGTGGTTACAACCCGCGTTCGGTCGGTATTGAAATGGTGAATATAGGTCGTTATCCAAATTGGCTCGATTCGACCAATCAAGTGATGACCGAAGCTTACACAGCCGAGCAGATTTCAGTTCTAAAAAAATTGCTGCTGCAATTGAAATCATATTGTCCGAATTTAAAATTTATTGCCGGCCATGAAGATCTGGATACCGCCACGGTTCCTGCCAGCGATGATGCTAGTAAAGAAGTTTTTCGCAAACGCGACCCGGGGCCACAGTTCCCTTGGCAGGAAATATTGGCAGCGGTCGAATTAAAACAAATAAAGCAGGCATTACTATGACGCATCCCGTTGTTGCAGAACTCGTCGCACTACTCACGCTCGAACGGCTGGAAGATAATTTATTTCGCGGCCAAAGCCGGGACATCGGCACCAAATATGTTTTTGGTGGACAGGTATTGGGACAGGCATTGTCTGCCGCACAGCAAACCGTTGATGACGCGCGTGCGGTGCATTCCATTCATGCCTATTTTTTGCGGGCCGGCGATATTGAAGCGCCAATTATTTATAACGTCGATAGAACCCGTGACGGCCATAGTTTTTCGGTTCGCCGGGTAACCGCCATTCAACATGGGCAACCGATTTTTGTATTTGCCGCCTCGTTTCAACATGAAGAACCCGGCATGTCGCATCAATTCCACATGCCTGAAGTACCGATGCCGGAAGATGTCGAACCCAATGTTTCGCCATCGCCTGAAGTGATGGAAAAACTACCGGCAAAAATGCAGCGCTGGTTGTCGCGCATGGGCCCGTTTGAAATGCGACCGATTTATCCACGCGACGAAGTAAAACCGCCGAAGCGCCCGCCTTATCAGCAAGTTTGGTTGCGTTTGATTGACAAGGTGGATGAAGCGCCCGAGTTCCATCGTTCACTGCTGGCCTACGCATCGGATTTTTATTTGCTCGGCACCACCACTTTTCCGCATGGCATTAGTTACTACCAACCCACTGTGCAAATGGCGAGCCTTGACCATGCCATGTGGTTCCACCGTCCGTTCCGTGTTGATGACTGGTTGCTGTATTCACTTGACAGCCCGACCGCACAAAATGCACGCGGACTGGCACGCGGACAATTTTTTACCCGCGACGGAATTTTGGTCGCTTCAACGGCACAGGAAGGTTTGATTCGGGTATTACCTGAAACAGATACCAAGGAAGTAAAGTAATGCGACAAATGTTTTCATCCCCACGTCTGGAAAATGTTGAAGGAGTCAACCAATTATTTAATGACGCCGGTATCGAAACCAAGATTACCCAGGGCCGCAGTTACAAGGGTAATAGTCGCCGCGAGCACAGTTATTCCGATAAAAAACGCCAGCTCGATAGCAGCCAATATCCGGCAGTCTGGGTCATCAAAGCCGAAGACTACACCAGAGCACGCGAAATACTGCATGAAGCCGATTTACTGGAAGATAAAATTCAAAATCCTTACATCCCCGGACTGCAATTCAGGGATCAAAACCCAATGACCCCAGAGAAGAAGCTGTTGCGTACAAAATTAATGCTGCTCGGCCTGATTGGTGCTATGACGTTTGCGATGGTGATTCGGTCGTTGTTGTTTTAAGAAGTATTTCTATATTTTAACTGATGCTTTTTAATCACGGGACGTAGCCCGGGTCACGCCCCACCGACCCGGGGTTGATTGCAGATTGAAATACAACACAAAATTTCGACACCAAGACTAGGCTGTATTTTTTGCAGCATTTTCGCAACCCGGGGCGGTGGGGCATGACCCGGGCTACGTTATTTCCAACTGCGTTGCAGATTTTTCGCGCTCGTGAGCGCTTCTACGGTTTTATCTTTGTGGTCTTTGTGATTGCTTTTTGCACTTTGTGTTTCTTTTTTTGTGCAGACCGAATCGCAGACTGGCCCCGGGTCGGTGGAGCCTGACCGGGGTACCAAGATTTACAAATTCATCATTTCGGCAACAAATTGCTCGGCCGGTTTTGGGCGGCTGTAGAAATAACCTTGGGCGAAGTCGCAATCCATTTGGGTCAGCATATCGGCGGTTTCTTGGTCTTCTACACCTTCGGCAATCGCGACAATATCGAGATGATGTGCAAGATCAATCATTGATCGTACCAACTGCGCCGCGCGTGCACTGCGGGTAATGTCGAAGACGAAGGATTTATCAATTTTCAATTCAGTCGCCGGAAATTGTTTAAGATATTCAAACGATGAGTAACCGCAGCCGAAATCATCAATGGATATTCGTGCGCCTTTATCACGCAAGCTTTCCAGTACGCGGGCACTGAGTTGCAGGTCGGACATAATTGCGCTTTCAGTGACTTCCAGTATTAAATTGGTGGCCGGTACATCGAAGATATTCAAGGCGCCGACTATTTGTTCGACAATGCCTTGTTCATGAAAAACCCGAGCTGACAAATTAATTGCGAAGCAGAGATCAAAACCGGCTTGTTTCAATTCGCTGCAATGATACAAAGTTGAGTTGACACTCCAGCGTGTGAGAGCACCAATTAGGCCGGTTTGTTCTGCGAAGGGAATAAATTGGTCCGGGCTGACAAAGCCGTGGACCGGGCTTTTCCAGCGTGCCAATGACTCGGCACCCACGACTACTTGTTTGCGTAAATCCCAGAACGGTTGCAAGTAAACCTCTAGTCGATTATTACTGATTGCCTCATGTAATTCTGGGTAAAGAATTTTTACTTTTTCCTGATGAGTGTCGTAAAGCGCATATCGATCGCTTGATTGCAGTGCCCGGCCGTAAGCGATTTCGGCGTGTTTATTTAGCATTTCGAGCTGATTGCCATGGTCTGGAGAAATCGAAATCCCTAACACGATGGTCGTCTGTACCGGCCCATCCGCTACTATTAACGGCTCCTGAAAAGCACGAACCAAACTGTTGGCTGCCAACGCCGCGTGATTAGCATTTTTTAAGTCTGCCAGATAAATCACAAAGTCGCATTCACCAATTTTTGTGAGGCGATCATCTTTTCTCAAGACTTTTTCTATACGCGACTGCGCGGCTTTTGCAAGCTCACTTTCCAAAATGATATTGACCTCACCCAAACGCTGAACTCTTGCTAATACCAGTCCAATTCGTTTTTTTGCGGGCAGCATTGCTACTTTCTGCGACAGCATTGAGTAAAAAACTTCCCGATCCAGCACTTTACTTTCAATCATCGGAATCACAGAAGATAGAGCTCGGATGGCTCGATATCGTATGCGCCATTTTCAAGCGTGCTTACAATTTCAAGATGGGGCTGACTGTCTTCACTCAAAGCATGTAAAAATAAATCAATTTCTTCGAAGTGTTCTTTCAACTTTTTGTCAGCACCAGTCAAGACCATAACTCGTGGCCTCAGACGCCTTGCCTGATTCTGCGCCATCACAATGGCAACTGCGCCAGTGTTTAGCTCTACCAATGAGCCAGTCGGATAGACACTCAGGCACTGCAAAAATTGCTCGATAATGTCGCTCTGATAAAGTACATTGCGTTTTCGATAAATTTCTTGCAGCGCTCTGTGCTGGGACATCGCCTGACGATAAGGTCGGTGACTGGTCATCGCATCATAACTATCAATAACACCGGCCATACGACCAAATAATGATATTTGATTGCGAATTAAATGGCTCGGATAACCACTGCCGTCATAGCGTTCATGATGGGTGCGAACCATGTTGATAACGTCCAGATTGTGCACGCCCGAGTTTTCAAGAATATGCATACTGAAAGCAACATGACGACGTACTAATACCATTTCGGTTTTACTCAATAAATCGAAATTATCCAGCAAATCCTGCGGCAACTCGGCCTTGCCGACATCCAGCAATAAACCGCCAGTCGCCAAATTCATTAACACCGATTCAGAAAAACCCATGTGCCTTCCAAGGGCAGCAGCCAATACACTACAGTTGATGGCATGACTGTACTGATAAGCATCGCGTTTGCGCAAGCTACTGATCCAGAAAAAAGCATCCGGATTGCGCAACACACTTTGCACCACCGGCTCAACTGCCGAGCGGACATCTTCTAAATTAAGTTTTTTGCCGGCCCGCAAATCGGAAATAATCGTTATTGTAAGTGCTGAAGCATTCTGGTGAGCTAATTTTGCATCCGGCAATTCTTCCGAAATTGTGGTGGTGTTGAAATATTCCCGAACCTTGAGTTTTTCTTCGGGTGGTTTTTCGTGATATTTGCTGACAACGAAATTCAGATTACTGCGCTTCAAATCAATAATGACGTAATCGCATATTTTGCGAATGGTCTGAATGTCTTCCGGCGACCGGATGTAAAAACCTTCCAGAGAAAATGGCGTGCCAAGCCAGTCTCGGTCCAGGCGATAAACATACATGCCGGTAGCTAGATGCGCGACATCGATTTTTTGCTCCGTCAATGTTTGCGTCTGCATGTGTTCTGCCTAGGGTGAAATGCGGCGTAAAGCCTTACATCGTGTGAGTGGGCTTATCCGATTCCAAAATACCGGCTAATAAAGTTTCTATTTTGCCTTTGACAATTTCAGCTTCCGAACTTTCTGCAAACTGCACACCAATCCCCGCTGATCGATTGCCCTGCGCACCGGCCGGCGTAATCCAGACTACTTTACCAGCGACTGGCAAACGATCCTTGTCTTCAAGTAATGATAATAAAATAAAGACTTCGTCGCCAAGTAAATAACGCCGTGGCGTGCTGACAAAAATTCCGCCGCCTTTTACAAACGGCATATAGGCGTTATAAAGCGTGGCCTTGTCTTTAATGGCCAGGGATAAAATACCCTGTCTGGCAGCTGCAGCTCCGGTCACTGTTATCACCCCTTAAAACAAGATTAGTGTTGCATTGCACGCCATTCACCCAACAGGCCCGCCAGCAGTAAATCACTGCGAATCGGGCTATCGAGCTGTGAACGCAAACGATTCAATGCATCGTACCATTGTGACAGCTTCATAAAATCTGGCGGCGCGGTCAAGCCCGATTTAACAAGTTTTGGCATGCCTTGTAACTGCCCGGCCGCTTCCAGACTCAAATCGGCAGCAAATTGCAGGCGTAAATCGGCCTGATCATCGCCTAACCAGCGCTGTGCCAGCTCGATCGGGCTCATTTTATTGGCGGCTACCGCATTCATATCGGCCTGCACCTCGCGCCGCATTTGCAGGCCGCCGTGCTCCAGCCAGTCCAAGGCAAGACCCGGATGACCACGCGCTGCGCTAAGTGCTGGCCCAGCAAGGTCTGCGGTGTAGCCGCGCAGCTTGAGCCAATCGAGGCTTTGCGCTGGCTCGGGCAAGCGAAACAAAATGCGTTGGCAACGGCTGCGAATCGTCGCTGGCAGTGCGCCGGGTTTATCGGTGACCAGAATCAGAAACCGATTTTGCGAAGGTTCTTCGAGTGTCTTTAGCAGGGCATTACTGGCCGCGTAATTCATGCCGTCGGCCGGATGCACGATGGCCACTTGTGCGCCTCCCAATTGCGGCGTTAGCGAAAACCATTGCGACAAACGCCGGATCTGGTCTATCACGATATTGGTAAATAATTTTCCGGTTTTTTCGTTGGCTTCGTAGCTAATATCCAAAAAATCCGGGTGCGTTCCCGCTTTGATAAACAGGCAGCTACGGCATTCGCCACAGGCCTGCTTATTTTGTTTTGGCGATTTACAAAGCAAAGCGCGTGCAAGTTGCTGGGCAACCTCGAGCTTGCCCATTTTTTCCGGCCCGACCAGACAAAGCGCATGACCCAAACGACCCTCAGCGGCAATGGCAAGGATTTTATCCAGCACCTCCTGCTGCCAGGGCGCCATCATGCTGCAGTTCTCTTTTGCAGCCAACGTTTTAATTTTTCTTTGACCTCGATAAGCACGGCTTCCGGCGATTGACTGGCATCAATTACGCGAAATCTTTCGGGCTCGTTCTTTGCACGATTCAAATAGGTCGTCCGCACGCGTTCAAAAAAATCTTCGCGCTCAAGTTCAATACGATCCAGCTCGCCACCACGTAAGCGCGCTCGCTCCAAACCCTGCTGTACCGAGACGTCCAATAAAAAAGTGAGATCCGGTTTAATCACGGCCGCCCAGCGTTCCAGCTCGGCAATGCGACCCATGTCTAAACCACGACCACCACCCTGATAGGCGAATGAAGCATCAGTAAAGCGATCACTCACGACGGCAGCTCCGCGAGCGATTGCTGGCTGAATCAGCTCACGCACTAGTTGGGCACGGGCGGCAAACATCAGTAACAATTCGGTTTCTGAAAATAATTTTAGTTCCGGGCTTAGTAAAATTTCGCGAATTTTTTCACCGGCAATACTACCGCCGGGTTCACGTGTAGTGACGACTTCAAAATGATGTTCGAGTAAACATTCGCGCAGAGCATTCAGCACAGTAGTTTTACCCGCGCCCTCGCCGCCCTCAAGGGAAATCAGGAATCCGCTCATCGCGTATTATTCAAGTATTGACGCACGGCGGCGTTGTGTTCGTTAAGATCCTTTGAAAACACATGGCGACCACTACCGTCGCCACGCGCAACAAAAAATACCGCATCGCCATCGGCGGGTTGCGCTGCTGCTTCAAGCGCAGCTTTGCCTGGCATGGCAATTGGCGTCGGCGGCAAACCATCACGCGTATAAGTGTTGTAAGGCGTGTCGGTTAGTAAATCTTTCTTGCGAATATTGCCGTCATAGGCCGAGCCAATGCCGTAAATAACCGTGGGGTCGGTTTGTAAACGCATACCGGTATTCATTCGGCGAATAAAAACTCCAGCGATCACCGGCCGCTCTTCGGCAGCACCGGTTTCTTTTTCGACAATGGATGCCAGCGTCAGTAACTCGTCTGCATTGGTCAATGGCAAGCCGTCTTGGCGTTTATCCCAAGCTTCGGCGAGTGCGTCTTGCATGCCTTTGAAAGCGCGCTTCAGCAAATCAAAATCGCTGGTACCACGACTATACAAATAGGTCTCGGGCAGGAAACGGCCTTCCGGATGCACACCTTCGGCGCCGAGCTTAGCCATTAATTCGGTATCGCTTAGTTGGTCTGTGATGTGTTCAATGTGAGCAGTATTTTTTAGTGCTCTTCGCAAGTCGCGAATATTCCAGCCATCAATCAAGGCAAACTTTCTTTGAATAATATCGCCGTCTTCCAGTCGCTGCAAAATACTGCGTGGGCTTAAACCCGAGGTAATCGCGTAATCACCTACTTGCAAATGTGATGCTACTTTCATTTGCTTGGCCAGCGCTTTCCATTCGAGATCATTGCCTTGATTGACACCAAGCGCTCGCAATTTTTTCAACACATCATGAAAGCCATCGCCCGGCTCCACCGATAAAATACGCTCTTCCGAACTCATCACTAAACTTTTATCGGCAAAGGCCTGGTAGTGCTGCCAAAGCAAACCCACAGCAACAATGGCGGCGACCATTAGCAAGGCTAAAGTTTTCTTGATGCGACCCTTGGTAATTTTTTTACGCACCACGACTTTCTCCCATTGCAAACGCAGGCTGCTCTATTGCCAGCCGGCTTTGCAAATCCCCAATATCCTGATCTGCGGGAAATTCAGCATCCCCCAAACGCTTGATCGCTAGGATACCGCGCACGGCATTACAAATAAAAATTGCCTCGGCCTGCTCTACTTCAAGTCGCGACAAATGAGCTTCTTGCGCGTTCGGCCATTGTTTGAATACCCAGGCCCGCGCAATTCCGGCAATACCGGCCTGATCTATTTTTGGACTTAACCATTGCCCCTGGATTTTCACGAACACATTGGCCGAGGTTGCGCAGGTCACATTGTTTTCGGTATCGCACATCAGGCCATCAAAAATATTTTGATCCTGCCATTCATTGCGCGCCAATACTTGTTCAAGCCGATTTAGATGCTTTATACCGGCCAACAATGGCTGGCGAGCAAGTGTTGTGTCGCACCAACGTAAAGTAACCGGCTGATCAATTTTTGTCGGTGCTGGGTGCACGGAAAGAATAATTCTGGGTTCGACATTTTCGGGAGCCGCATAGCCGCGACCACCACTGCCCCGCGTCAAAATAATTTTTAGAACGCAATCGGCCTGATTGTCCAGCAATGCCTGGCAGGCATTGCGAACGATCACTTCATTCGGCGCAGGAATTTTTAATACTTCAGCGCCGCGTAGCAATCGTTGCCAATGTTCAGTCCACCACACCGGTTCACCGGCATGCACCAGAAGGGTTTCAAACACGCCATCGCCATAGGCCAGGCCGCGGTCATTGAGTGCAAAGCTTTGTTCAAGGCCGACAAGATTAATGACGCGCGTTGTTGTCATACATTTTCACCGAGTGCACGCAGCAAGCCTTTGGCTTTCGCGCGGGTTTCCTGCAACTCGTGCTCGCCGACGGAGTCAATCACAATCCCGGCACCGGCACGCAGCTCACAATTTTTTCCTGATAGCCATGCACTACGAATCAGAATATTCAAATCCATATCGCCGTTATGATTCAAATAACCCAGGGCGCCGGTATAGGGCCCGCGCGCTTCGGCTTCGAGCTCGGCAATAATTTCCATGCAGCGCACTTTCGGACAACCGGTAATGGTGCCACCGGGAAATACCGCTGCGATCACCTGCCCCGGCGTTACATCATCGCGTAATTTTCCGCGCACATTAGAAACAATATGATGCACATGCGCATAACTTTCGACTGCCATTAATTCATCGACATGCACACTGCCGGGCTCACAAACACGGCCCAGGTCATTGCGTTCCAGATCGATCAACATAACGTGTTCGGCGCGCTCTTTGGGGTGCCCGACTAATTCCTGAATGCGATGCGCATCGTTATCGCCTTCAAAACGCGGCCGGGTTCCGGCAATGGGACGCGTTTGTACATCGCCATGACGGCAAGACACCAGACGCTCGGGGGAGGAGCTTATCAGCGCCCAGTTTTTATAGATCAGCGAACCGGCAAACGGTGCCGGGTTATGCCGACACAAACTTTGATACATCGATGCCGGTTCTGGCGCTTGCAAAAATTCTGCGCGCCAGGCGCGCGATAAATTGACTTGAAATGTATCGCCTTCATTTAAATACCAATGAATTTTTTCGATACCTGCCAGAAATTTTTCGGGAGCTTCTTCATCGATATGCACTGGCTTGGACAACTCGGGCAGCGGCATTAATTTTAAGGCCGCTGCAATATCGAGCTGAAGCTGTGCCAGCAAATTTTCATTGCCCGCTTCGGCGATAGCAAATACTTCGCCGGTATTTTTATTTCGTAACACTGCCGCGGGACAACGCAGAGCCAGAGCCATCGGCAATGGATTGTCGGAAAGCGGAAGTTTTAAACGCGATTCGATTTGGCCGGCTAATTCGTAAGCAAGAAATAAAGCCCAGCCGCCACGAAAAGGGATGTCTGAATGTGCAAGAGATTCAAACATGCTGTTCCAGACGGTATCAAGCGCATCCAGAAATAAACCCGGCATTTTTTCACCGGCCAGAGTTTCTGTTTGACCTGCGGCATCGCAAATAAGGCCCTCACCATTGGCAATCAATAAAAAATCCCAGCGCGACAATGCCTTGCTATCGGCAACCGACTCCAGCAACAAAGCATATCGCTCAGGCGCGAGACGCTGAAGATCAATCAACGACAAATCGCGAGGCAGCGCTTGCTGAATCATTGGGGCCTGTGCTGCCTTGCTTTAATTTAGAGTGTTTTGAAAACCAGGGTTCCGTTGGTGCCGCCAAAACCAAAACCATTAGATACGGCAACGGTAATTTTCTTTTCGCGCGCGGTGTTTGGAACATAATCCAGATCGCAACCTTCGCCCGGGTTTTCCAGGTTGATGGTGGGCGGAATAACACCGGTATGTAACGCCAATATGGTAAATATGGCTTCGATACCACCGGCGGCGCCGAGCAAATGTCCGGTCATGGATTTTGTCGAGCTCACCATGGTTTTATAGGCGTGGTCACCAAACGCGCGTTTCACTGCATGGGTTTCAGCCAGATCACCGAGCGGCGTTGAAGTGCCGTGCGCATTCAAGTATTCGACTTGATCGGCATTTACACCGGCATCGCGCATTGCCATGGTCATGCAGCGCGCAGGGCCATCACCGTTTTCACTGGGTGCGGTCATATGATTGGCATCGGAGCTGGCGCCAAAACCGGCGAGCTCGGCATAAATTTTTGCACCGCGCGCTTTGGCGTGTTCGTATTCTTCAAGAATCAGGACACCTGCGCCGTCGCCCAGCACAAAACCATCGCGGTCTTTGTCCCAGGGGCGCGAGGCGCGCTGGGGTTCATCGTTACGCGTGGACATGGCTTTCATCGAACTGAAACCGGCCACCGATGTCGGTGTAATGCCATGTTCTGCGCCACCGGCCACCATCACATCGGCGTCGCCATATTGAATCATGCGCATCGCCATGCCGAATGCGTGATTGGCACTCGCACAGGCCGACACCGCCGAAAAATTCGGGCCTTTAATGCCTTTCATGATGGTCAACTGACCCGGCAACATATTGATGATCGTGCTGGGAATATAAAACGGTGAAACTTTGCGTGGACCACCTAAATGCAGAGCGACCGCACTTTCTTCAATGCCGCGCACGCCACCAATACCGGAGCCGACCAAAGCACCAATACGCTCTGCATTCGCTTCGGTAATTTCCAGACCGGAGTCTTCCAGCGCGCTTAGGCAAGCGTGCAGACCATAATGGATAAAGGTATCCATTTTTTTTACATCTTTGGGTGGCAGGAATGATTTTGGATCAAAGTCCTGCACTTCACCGGCGATGCGGGTGGCAAATTGCGCGGTATCGAAATGGGTGATTTGCCCGATGCCGCTGCGACCGTTTTTTATGCTGTCCCAGGCAGCATCGAGAGTATTGCCTACGGGCGATACAATGCCCATTCCGGTGATAACAACGCGACGCTTGCTCATAAAAACTCCAAACTCAAAGCCGGGAATCGGAAAGAATAATTATAAATCTATAGACAATTGACGACTATAGTTAAAACGTATAAATGCAAAGGCCGCGCATGCGCGGCCTCGACATTCAAACTAGATACAAAACATCAAGCTTTAACATGTGCCTTGATGTAATCAATGGCTTGTTGCACGGAAGTAATTTTTTCAGCTTCTTCGTCCGGGATTTCGCACTCGAACTCTTCTTCAAGTGCCATCACCAACTCAACGGTGTCGAGCGAATCAGCGCCGAGATCATCAACGAACGAAGCATTGTTGGTGGCTTCTTCTTCTTTGACGCCCAGTTGTTCTACAACGATCTTTTTGACGCGTTCTTCGATGGTGCTCATGGATTGGTTCTCCTCCCGGAGTAAATTATTCGGGCGCAAACTTTAAGCTGAT
>JAYSQD010000114.1:0-1905 GCA_043721835.1 Arenimonas sp.
AAGCAGCTCACCTTTGGGGTTAGAGCTATTTTACACCTAAGTCATTGATTTAATTGAAGAAAATGCAATTTTATTATACCTTGATCACGGAATCAGGAGTCTTTGATGACGTGAGAGAAAATCCAGCGACACCTAAGTCGTCCGGTCCTTTTTTCTTAATCGCGTAGTAGGCGCCGACTTTTTGTGCTGCCTCAGACCCAAGAGAAAAACCTGTTGCCACTTGCGCTCGACGTGTGTAGTCCTGATAGGCTGGCAGTGCTACGGCAGCGAAAATGCCTACGAAAGCGACAATGATCATTGGAGTCAAGAAGACTGATGTCAGACTGCGCCTATGTCCAACCGGAAACGTAGGGCGAAGGATTTCCCCATCTGGGCCATTTTTGAATCGGGCAATTCGTGAAACTATTTCTTGGCAGTCACCGGCAACGAACATCTTTGGTATTTGTTCCTCCCACTTTTTGCCATTTTTGATGCCGCTAATTTTTAGCTTTTTACCGTTAAAAGAAAACTTTTGAATCTCCGCCCATTTTGTGATCCGCCCTCCATTGCGGGCGAAACGAATGCCTTGGTGGTCAATGATCATCAATGTATTAGCGATGCTGACTTGTCCCCAATGGATCAATAGCCATGCTCCAAATAGGCCACCCAAAGATTGAAAGGAGAGGCTCCAAACATTCTTCGATAGACTCCAGCCGCTAATGCATTCGTAAATTAACCAGAGGCCGAATATCGCACCGAGGATTGCTAAATGTCTTTTAGGCTTGACTACAAACTCGGCATTCGATTCTGATTTTTCGAATCCGGTGTTCTGGACTTTAGAGGTAGCTTTGTCCTGTTGGCCACGTCCCTGTTTCGCCGCCGTGGCAGCAACTGCCTTTGCCAGTGATTCGGGACACCCCAATGCGATCAGTGCCTTAAAGATATTGAATTCAGGGAACCCGCGTCCAGCCAGCTCGAATGCCAAATCCAGCATCTGTTCATAGAACATCTGGTTGGCATCGTCGCTTGAGGCAGTTTGTTCTTCGAACTGCGGCCCGTTATCTGAAAAATCCTGTTGGGCCTGCTCTTTTTGTCGGGTGTCGTATTCCTGGCGTAATTTCTGTTCAAGTTGCCGGTCGTGATTGGCCCTGTCAACCGGATTACGTAGTGTGCGATACGCAACTGCCAAGTCCTTGAAGCGCCGGTCGGCTTCACCCTTGGCTGCGGCACTGTCATGGCGATCCGGATGCCATTTCATTGCCTCGCGGCGATAGGCTTCCTTGATTTGCTGTTCTGTTGCGTCCGGGCCTACACCCAGAATTTCGTAATGATTCATCCGGAACTGACCCTTTGGATTTATGCCTTTGCCGCATTGGTCATGCGGGCGACATCATTTTGGCTAGAGCGTACAGCAATCGAGGTGGATTTTTGCTCCTTGAAATCAATGTTTTCTACTGGTACGCAGCTATTGCGTTACCGATCTGTGACACCGGGGGCAAAGGTGTGCCCGTAATTGCTAGCAATGATCATCATCCCGTCTAGCTTTAATGCATCAAACACCGCTCCATCCTGGCACCGTAAATCAAACAATTCACATGCCCGAAAGCGGGCACTGGCGGCCGTCGGGTATCGCCCGCGTTGCAGACACCAGATACGAAAAATCAGGCAGCAACTTTGCTCCCCTTGCCGCCCTTCAATGCAATGACCTGAAGGACCACTCCCACCGCAGACCTCCGCACCAAGCCGCACCATCGCCAAGCTTGATCTGGAACATCACGCCCCAGCCCCCATACGGCATGATGGGACCATCGGTGACTCCCCATTGATCCATAGCCCATGAAGCTGGCCCTGCTCTCGGACATTCACGCCAACATCCAGGCGCTTGATGCGTGCCTGGCCCATGCCCGTGCGCAGGGGGCGGAGCAG
>JAYSQD010000115.1:0-7596 GCA_043721835.1 Arenimonas sp.
CCATTCTTTCGTTTGGCTTGCCCGGCGTCGTACCACGCTCTTATAAGCTGGATTGAAGGGCATAGGGTGTGCTCAAGCGCAGCATTTTTAAGATTGCGATATTTTCATCGGTGCGCTTGAGCGCACCTTGTGAAATTTACGTTTTTTTATAACACCACCGGCTCGTCCGGTAACTCACGCGGATTATCATCAAGCGCTGGGAAGTTCTGACTCAGCAGCTTATTGATTTTATTGATGCACGCCAGCACCGCGACATCGGCGGGACCATTGCTAATATCTGCCGTAAACTCATCGCATATTTTTTGCCAATGAGTGCTTTCAACCCGGGCAGCAATTCCACGATCTGCAATCAGTTCAACGCGACGTTCCGCAAGCTGTAAGTAAAGAAGTACGCCACTATTGTCTTGGGTGTCCCAAACTCGCAATATCGAAAATAATTGATTGGCACGACTTCGAGTTTGCAGGCCGTTCAATACCGACCAAAAAGAAAAACGCGCTTCGACGGCAAAACAAATTTCGCCCGCGTGGCCACGCTCGCCTTGTGCGATGACATCACGAATATGGACCAGAGTTTCTTTGGGAAACCACTGCGACATGCGAAACCAGCCAGTAAACATATTTTGTAGTAATCGTTGCATCACCAGCCCCCCGAGGCGCCACCGCCTCCGAAAGAACCACCACCACCCGACCACCCACCGCCACCACCACCACTACTGCCACCGCCGCCTGGGAAAGAACCCCAGCCGCCACTGCCCGAACTAAAACGCCCGGAGCTGCCGCCAGACACAATAATGGCGACCACGGCCGCTACCAGTGTTGAAAAACCAAAACTAAAGGCGAGAAACGCGATGAACGCGGCGATGCCTCCTGCTCCCATGCGCCGGATCGTCATCGGCTTCATGCCAGTGGCACCGGCAATGGCGCCGATAAAAAAACCGATGATGCCGGCAAATACAAAATCGGGTTGCGAGCCCTGCTGATCCGACGTCATCGGCTCAGGTAAAATTTCGCCGTCAATTAATTTCGTCAATGCTTGCAGCGAATCTTTGATGCCGCCAAAGAAATCACCTTGGCGAAATTTCGGTGTCAAATATTCACGAATAATGCGGCTGGCCAATGCATCGGGCACGGCGCCTTCCAAACCATAGCCCACTTCGATGCGGGCCTTGCGGTCGTCTTTTGCAATTAATAAAAGTATGCCGTCATCTGTTTTTTTACGGCCCAGTTTATTTTTTTCGGCCACAGCTAAAGAATAATTCTCCAACGCTTCAGTGCCGGTAGTTGCAACAATCAACACCGTTAGCTGGCTACCTTTGCGTTGTTCAAGCGCCACCAACTCAGCTTCTAGTTCGGCAATTTGAGCGGCATCAAGCGTACCGGTTTGATCGGTGACATGCTGCTTCAACACTGGCACGTCTTGTGCAAATACCGAAGAAACCGATACTAGCCCCAAGATGAGCAGAGCAAAAACAAGAACATAGATGCGGTGAATCACGAAGTATTATTTCGTTGGTGCGGGCTTGGCGGGTTCAAACTCCACACTGGGCGGCTTGGAAATGGCTGCTTCGTTTTCAACCGTAAAATTGGGTTTGACAGCATAGCTAAACATTTTTGCCGTCAAATTAACCGGAAATTGGCGTATGAGCACATTGTATTCCTGCACGCTTTGAATGTAGCGATTGCGCGCAACGGTAATACGATTTTCGGTGCCTTCAAGCTGGGCTTGTAACTCAAGAAAATTTTGATTCGATTTTAAATCAGGGTAATTTTCAGACACTACCAACAAGCGCGACAAAGCACCGGAAAGTTCACCCTGTGCTTTCTGGAACTCGGCCAACTTGGCAGGGTCCGACGCTTGCTCGGCGCTAATGCTGACACCACCAACGCGAGCACGGGCATTGGTGACTTCGGTTAGCACACGTTCTTCCTGGGAGGCATAACCTTTGACGGTATTGACCAGGTTAGGCACCAAATCGGCGCGGCGTTGATATTGATTGAGCACTTCCGACCATTGTGCTTTCACGGATTCATCGGTAGTTTGAATTTTGTTATAACCGCAGCCAGAAAGCACTGCGATCAACATGAATGCTGAAATAAAGCGAAATAAGCGCATGGGAATATCCTCGTGTAGGTGCGGGATCAAAATAACTAATAGAGTGTACGCGTAATTTAAACTGGCATCTGCAACATTTATATACGGTGTTCGTAGGGGCGCCCGCTTGCTGCGCCTATGCTTTGCGACAATGCTGATACAGGGCGCAGCAAGCAGCGCCCCTACCGGTCGAATTTCAATAGTGATTGGGTGATGGCATCGCCGGCCTGAATATTGGCATCTGCCAAACTCGGCATTAATCCTGATGCCAATTTTTTACCGAGCTCAACACCCCATTGGTCAAAAGCATTAATGCCCCAAATAACCGACTGTACATAAACACTGTGCTCGTACAAAGCGAGCAGCATGCCAAAACTATGCGGGGTCAATTCATCAAGCAAAAACAAACTCGAAGGTCGATTACCTTGATAATTTTTCTGCGCTTCGTTGCCCTGTGAGCCGTTAGCCAACGCTTCTGTTTGGGCAAATAAATTGGCCAATAAAGCTTGATGATTTTCCGTAAATGAATGTGCAGGCTTGATGGTGCCGATAAAATCCATTGGAATAATATCAGTCCCCTGATGCAGGGCTTGGAAAAAACTATGCTGGGTTGAACTGCCGGTGCCGCCCCAAATAACCGGAACCGTGGCATGCAAAGCCGGGTTATTATCCGGCCCGACCGATTTACCCAAACTCTCCATCACTAACTGCTGTAAATACGAGGGGAGAAAACCGAGGCGCTCGTCGTAAGGCGTAATCGCTTGAGTTGAAAAGCCCATGGCGTTGCGATTCCAAATGCCGACCAAGGCATGCCAGACCGGTAGATTTTCTGTCAGTGGGGCATGCAAAAAATGCGCGTCCATTTCAGCCGCACCATTGAGCATTTCTAAAAACTTCGGCAAGCCAATCGCCAATGCCAGAGAAAATCCAACACAGGACCAGAGCGAATAGCGACCACCCACCCAATCCCACATCGGCAAAATATTTTTTGAGTTAACGCCAAAGACATTCGCTTTTTCTATATTCGCACTCACTGCATAAAGACGCGAATCATTTTGCAACCAGTCTTTAACGATACGACCATTTAACAAAGTTTCCTGGGTGCCAAATGTTTTCGACACCAAAATCGCGGCCGTTTTCCTTGGGTCCAGCGATTTCAAAACATGTTGTGCACTGCTGCCATCAACATTGCTAATAAAATGAATGCGAAAACGACCGCTATGAAAATCACGCAGTGCGTCAACCGCTAGGCGCGGCCCTAAGTCAGAACCGCCAATACCAATATTAATAATATCGGTGACATCGCTGGCTTCAAGCTTTTCTATTAAGGCCGCCATTTGCTGGTGTGAATCCAGGGCAAGCCTATGCGCTGCTTTACTATCGGCACTATCCGTTAAATCGCTACGCAATGCAGTATGCAAGGCTGCGCGCTGTTCGGATTGATTAACCTGCTTGCCATTAAACATGCCAGCAACAGCGTTCGTAAGCGATGAAGATTGAGCTAAATTGAACAAAGCGCTTAATGCGTTATCGTCCAAGCGCTGACGAGCAAAGCTGGCGCGTAAAGGTCCAAGCTTAAGTGATAATTTTTCACAGCGCGCGGTGTCTTGACTCACATCGCACAAATGAAAAGCTTTCAAGCGTTGGCCGTGCGCAAGTACGGCTTTCCATGCATCGCTTTTAGACATCATACAAAACCGAACTCAATATTATCGATCAAACGGGTGCGGCCAAGCCTGGCGGCAATCAAGGCCAGTAGATTTTTTTCATTGGGTTCGATCGCGCGTGCTAAATCGCTGCGACGAATCTCGGCGTAATCCACCACAAAGCCCATCATTTCCAGACGCTGTTTGGCTCCGGCTTCAATGCCATGGATGGGCATGCCGAGCGAAGCCTGGTCTTTCATGAAATTCAATGTTTGATAAATAAATGTTGCTGTCTGGCGTTCATCGCCCTGCAAATATTGGTTGCGTGAACTCATCGCCAAACCATCGGCTTCACGCAGCGTTGGCGCGGGAATAATGCGGGTCGGAAAACTCATTTCCGTACCCATGTAGCGAATGACTTGCAGTTGCTGATAATCCTTGCGACCAAACACGGCAATATCGGCCTGCACCATATTAAACAAGCGCGCGACCACCTGCGCCACGCCATTAAAATGACCGGGGCGATGCATACCACACAAAATATCGGTAATGCCCGGCACATGCATTTGCACGCAACCCATGGTGCCGAAGGGATACATCTCTTCTACCGTAGGTAATAACAAAGCATCGCAGCCTTTGCCGGCAAGCCCATTAATATCGTTATCGGGAGTGCGCGGATAATGCGCGTAATCTTCGTTGGGTCCGAACTGGGTGGGATTCACGAAAATACTGGCGACGACTTTATCACTATGCTGCTTGGCCAATTCAACCAAGGCAAAATGACCGGCATGTAAGTTACCCATGGTCGGTACGAAGCCAATACGCAGACCGGCTTTTTTCCAATCCGCAATTTGTATGCGAAGCGCTGCAACAGAATTAAAAGTTTTCATTCGTAGCTATGTTCCGCAGTGGGGAATGTTGATTCACGTACGGCTTTTGCATACGCTTCAAACGCGGCTTGAATACTGCCGGCTTCGGCCATGAAATCTTTAACAAAACGCGGGCGACGATGACCACTATTCATGCCCAGCATATCGTGCAAGACCAGAATTTGGCCGTCGCAATGCGGGCCTGCACCAATACCAATGGTAGGAATTTTAATGCTGCGGGTAATTTCTTCTGCCAAGCCGGTCGGCACACATTCCAGCACCAGACAATCGGCACCGGCAGCCTCAACGGCTTTTGCATCGGCAAGCATTTTTTTTGCGGCATCGCCGTCACGACCCTGCACACGATAACCACCGAGTTTCATCACCGACTGCGGTGTTAAACCAAGATGGGCACAGACCGGAATATCGCGTTCCGATAAAAAAGAAATGCTATCCAATACAAAACCGGCGCCTTCCAGTTTCACCATGCTCGCGCCGCCTTCAGCGACTAGCAATGTAGCGGCATCGAGTGCACGTTCGGGTGTTGCAAAACTTTGAAACGGCATGTCGGCAATTAATAATGCGGTGCGTAAGCCACGGGCGACACAAGCAGTGTGATACACAATGTCATCGACTGTGACCGGCACCGTGCTGCTTTTGCCCTGCATCACCATGCCCAATGAATCACCTACTAAAATTACATCGAGACCGGCGGCATCAATAGCACGTGCAAAGCTGGCGTCATAAGCGGTTATCGCTACAATTTTTTCGCCCGCCGCTTTCATCTCACGCAATTTCGGTACGGTGAGTTGGGGGCGTCGCGCTGGCTTGGGTTGATCTGCGTACATAAATGCTCTCTTCTGGCCTGCACTACTCTAAAATTTTAATGTCGGAAATGTCGAGTTTTGCGAGGCAATCTTTCAAACTGCCCTGCCCCGGAATTTCCAAGTCGTTTACCAACTCTGCCAATGGCACCAGCACGAAAGCACGCTCGTGCATATGCGGGTGCGGAACATGTAGATGCGCTTCGTTAATAATATCGTCACCAAACAATAAAATATCCAAATCCAGCGTGCGTGGCTGCCAGCGCTCTTCCTGTTGGCGAATACGGCCAAAGCGCTCTTCAATTTCCAGACATTTTTGGAGCAAAATATTGGGGCTTAGACGTGTTTGCAATTCGGCCACGCAGTTCAAAAAATCGGCTTGATCGGTATTGCCCCAGGCCGGTGTTCTATAAATACTCGATTGACGCCGCAATGTAGTCTGCGGAATTTCATCGAGCGCAAACAAGGCTTCCATCAGCGTGGTTTCCACTTCGCCCACATTGCCGCCCAGACCAATAAACACCCGCCGCGATTCAGTGTTCATGGGCTTACTTCAGACGAAAGTGGGCGCGGTTTGCGACGTCGGCGTTTTTTGGGAGCCGCCGAAAGATCGCCTGGCTCGGAGCTAAGCAATGTTCTTTTCGAATCCAGACGCGAAGCGAGGGCTTCCGGACTTTGAATCTGTGCTTCACGCCAGAACGCAACATCCTCAGCCACTTCGGGGGTGCCGCTTAAACGCAATTCGAGAAAATCAAACGCGGCACGAAAACGCGGGTGTGATAGCAAACGAAATACCCGCTTACGAACGCGCTGCGAAAAGCGTGATTGCAATAACCAGATTTCCTGCATCGGCAGTGAAAAACGACGCGGCAATGCAATACGCTGCGCTTGATGCAAAGTCACGCGATCGGCGGCGCGTTGTTGCGCAATTGTGGATTCAACGCCGGTTTTTTGCAGAATAGCCAGCTCACGGCAGTACGCCGGCCACAATAAAGCGGCAAATAAAAATGCTGGCGTTACTGGTTTTCCTTCGGCAATGCGCTCATCGGTATTGCGTAGCGCCTGCAAAACCATCGTACGTAAAGCCCCGCTGCTATTGGTGCTTAGCGCTTTCGCGGTTTCCGGAAACAGCACGTTCAACAGACCGTGAGTTTCAAGACCAAGAAAACTTTTTTCAGCATGGCCCGATAAAAACATTTTCAGGCATTCATCAAATAAACGCGCCGGTGGTGCGTCACTGACAAGACTTGCCAGGCGCGAAATCGGCTCGGCAGCAGATTCATCAATACGGAAATTCAATTTTGCTGCTAGGCGAATCGCACGCAACATTCGCACCGGGTCTTCGCGATAACGCGAATCGGGGTCACCAATTAATTTCAGCACCCGTGCGTTAACGTCTTCAAAACCACCGACATAATCGCGCACCGAAAAATCATCAACCGTGTAATACAAAGCGTTGGCAGTAAAGTCACGCCGAACGGCGTCGTCTTCAATGGTGCCGTACACATTGTCACGCAGTAAGCGCCCGCCGTCTTCGGTTTCGCGATCACCGCTGCCGTCGTCGGAATTGGCACGGAAAGTCGCTACCTCGATAATTTCCTGGCCAAACATAATGTGGGCCAAACGGAAACGTCGGCCAATGAGTCGGCAATTGCGGAAAAGGCTACGAACTTGGTCGGGCGTGGCGCTGGTGGCCACGTCGAAGTCTTTGGGATGCCCGCCAATTAATAAGTCGCGCACCGCACCACCCACCAGATAGGCGTCAAAACCACCCTCGCGCAACTTATAAAGCACGCGCAAGGCATTGGGACTGATGTCTTTACGGGAAATAGCATGGGCGTCACGAGTGATCACGCGATGCTGTAGTTGAATAGTGATGTTGGCGGTTTCGTCCATTAATGTGCTCGACACCGGAATCCTTCCGGTCTGGGCCGCCGTTTTGGCGGAGCTGTACAAGCCCGTTATACTACCGGCTGTGCCGACGCCAAGCTATGCAAGCAGACTAAAACCTGCCGATTGAGCTGCCCTGCTTATTCAAATCAAACACTTAGGCCAAAATATTGGCCCACCACCGGAATACAAGCTATGCCATTTGTCGTTGTTGAGAACTGTATCCGCTGCAAATACACCGATTGCGTGGAAGTTTGCCCGGTCGATTGCTTTCA
>JAYSQD010000116.1:0-22838 GCA_043721835.1 Arenimonas sp.
ATAAAAAAAAAACGGCAGCTTCGGCTGCCGTTTTTATTTGGAAGGTCGGGCCTAGAAGGCCCTCCTACCCATTGCGCTTTTGTAGGAGGGCCTTCTAGGCCCGAAATGCTTATCCATGTACGGATAATTCCGCTGCCGCTAATTTCTCCAATAGCAAATTCAATAAGACCCGTTCCTTGTCGTCGAAATCCACCAGCAATGCATTTTGCAATTCTCGGGCCAATGGCGCTACTTGCGCATAAATTTTTTCACCGGCGGCATTAAGGCTTAATACCGATCGGCGCAAATCATTTTTATCAAATTGCCGTTTGATGCGTTTCTGCTTGAGCAAGGACGCCACCGCACGGCTGACTGCGACTTTATCCATCGCCGTACGTTCAGCCACTTCATTGGCCGACAGGCCAGGGTACCGGCCCAAAATCGCCAGTATCCGCCATTCGGTAATGCCCAGATTAAAGCGTTCGGCATACAGCGCGGCGATGTCCTGGCTGATGCGATTGCTCAGCACCGAAAGCCGGTAGGGTAGGAAATGTTCCAGATCTAGAAGGTCGGAAGTCATGGCGATTTGCAATTAGTTTCAGATGAAACTATATTGTCGGACACGAAATAGCAAGCAGGAATCCGCATGAGCGCCCAACCCAATCTTGGAATGCAGGTCATGACTTTTGAAAACCCGATGGGGATCAATGGTTTTGAATTTGTCGAATTTGCAGCGCCGGACGCCGGTCTGCTACACGCCATGTTCAAGCGCATGGGTTTTAGCGCTGTGTTGAAACATAAATCGCGCGCCATTACGGTGTATCGCCAGGGCGGTGTCAATTTTCTGGTCAATGAAGATCCCGATTCTTTTGCTGCAACATTTGCTAAGGCGCATGGCCCCTGTGCCTGCGGTTTTGCCATCCGTTTCAAAAATAATGTGAGTGATGTTTATCAGGCCGTATTGGGCAATGGTGGTGAAGCAGTCACCGACCAGGAGGCCAGCAAAGTAGTGCCGACACCCGTGGTTAAAGGCATCGGTGATTGCATGTTGTATCTGGTGCAAGACGGCAAGGATATTTATGCCGACGAGTTTGTTGCCATTGAAGGTGCCGAAAAAAATCCGGTTGGATTCGGTCTGACCTTTATCGACCATCTCACCCACAATTTATATTTCGGCAATATGCAAAAATGGTCGGATTATTACGAACGCCTGTTCAACTTCCGTGAAATTCGCTATTTCGATATCAAGGGCCTGAAAACCGGATTAGTGTCGAAAGCCATGACCGCCCCTGACGGCATCGTGCGTATTCCCCTGAACGAAAGTTCCGACCCGAAATCGCAAATCAACGAATACCTCGATGCTTATCATGGCGAAGGCATCCAGCATATTGCGTGCTTCACTGATGATATTTACACGACCATCGAAACCATGCGTGCTTCCGGCGTGGAATTTCTGGACACGCCTTCCAGTTATTTTGAAGTACTGGACGAGCGCATTCCCAATCACGGTGAAGACATCCCGCGTTTGGCAAAAAATAAAATCCTGATGGACGCCGATCTGGAAACCAAGCAACGCAAACTGTTGCAAATTTTTACGTTGAATGCTGTAGGACCGATTTTCTTTGAAATTATTCAACGCAAAGGCAATGAAGGTTTCGGCGAAGGTAATTTTCAGGCCCTGTTTGAAAGTATTGAACGCGATCAGATTAAGCGTGGTGTGTTGTAATTCTTACTCCCCTCTCCCTGCGGGAGAGGGGTTGGGGGAGAGGGTGAAATTACGAGATAAGGGTAGGGAAAGTCCGATACGTAAACTAGCCAAAGCCTGATGTTCCAGTTTTTCTCAATCAATAATGATTGAGAAATGAACAAAAACATCAAGCCGCCATTACCCAGTTCAACTTTGGCAATTGCCAGAAAACTGCGGAAGCAAAACACGGATGCGGAATTGCGACTTTGGTATTATCTTCGGGCGAAACGTACTTTGAGTTTGAAATGGAGAAGGCAACATCCAATTCCACCTTATGTCGCTGATTTTTATTGCCATCAAGCAAGGCTGGTCGTTGAGCTTGATGGAGGGCAACATGATGCAGAACAGGATCTACGCCGTACCGTTTATATTCGTTCGCAAGGTATCGAGATTATAAGGTTTTGGAACCATGATGTTTTGCTGAGTACTGATGCAGTTATGGATGAAATTTTGAGAGTAGTACTAGAGCGTACCCTCTCCCCCAACCCCTCCCCCGGAGGGAGCGGGGAGTAGAACTGAGGATTTTTATGGCTGTGAAATACCAATCAGGTTTCGGCAACGAATTCGCAACGGAAGCGCTCCAAGGTGCTTTGCCTGAAGGCCGCAACTCACCGCAGCAAGTCGCGCATGGTTTATACGCTGAGCAAATTTCAGGCTCCGCGTTTACTGCGCCGCGGCATCAGAATTTGCGTAGCTGGTTTTATCGCATTCGTCCTGCGGCCATGCACACACCGTTTGAGTTGGACGCACACCCGTATTTCCATAATCGCTTTGACGATCAACCGGCAACACCGAATCAACTGCGTTGGGACCCACGCCCATTGCCAAGCGCGCCAACCGATTTTATCGACGGTCTGTTTACTGTCGCCGGCAATGGAAATGCAGCGGTGCAGCAAGGTATTGGTATCCATATTTATGCTGCCAATAAATCCATGCAGGGGCGTTATTTTTATAATGCTGATGGTGAAATGCTGATCGTTCCACAGCTAGGCCGCTTGAAAATTGCGACCGAATGCGGAGTGATTGAAATTGAACCGCAGGAAATTGCGGTGATTCCGCGTGGTATTCGTTTCTGTGTTGAATTACTGGATGCCACTGCGCGGGGTTATATTTGCGAAAACTTCGGTGCCCATTTACGCTTGCCCGATCTTGGGCCAATTGGTTCAAATGGCTTGGCGAATGCACGCGATTTTTTAACGCCCATTGCTGCGTATGAAGAACGCGAAGGCGAGTTCGAGTTACTAGCAAAATTCCAGGGTAATCTGTGGTCGGCAAAAATAAATCATTCACCACTTGATGTGGTGGCATGGCACGGTAATTACGCGCCCTACAAATATGATTTAAGAAAATTTAATGCGATCGGTTCGATTAGTTATGATCATCCGGACCCTTCTATTTTTACGGTACTGACTTCGGCCAGTGATACCGCAGGCACCGCCAATTGTGATTTCGTGATTTTTCCACCGCGTTGGCTGGTGGCACAAAATACTTTCCGGCCGCCGTGGTTCCATCGCAATGTGGCAAGCGAATTTATGGGGCTGGTACATGGCCAATACGATGCCAAGGCAGGTGGCTTTGCGTCCGGCGGCGCTTCATTGCATAACAGTTTCAGTGGCCATGGCCCGGACGCTGTGACCTTCGAAAAAGCCTCGAATTCCGATTTATCCAAGCCCGATGTACTGACTGACACCATGGCCTTTATGTTTGAAACCCGCGCGGTTATCAAGCCCACGCAACAAGCCTTGCAGTGTGGCGAATTACAAAAAGATTACTGGCAGTGCTGGCAGGGCTTGAAAAAGAATTTCAAGATTACGTAGCGTGGGCGCCGCCCACCATTTTCGTTATCTGAAACAAAGGTGGGCGGTGCCCACCCTAAATCAACTTGGATTGTTAAAATTAAAACTGCGGCGCACGGTCATTGGTTCATCTAGTGGAGCGAACTTCCAGCGTTTTACCGTCATCACCACTTTGCGATCAAATGCCCGCTGATTTGAATTAACGACCCGAACTTCTGACACTTCGCCGTTACTTTGCACGATAAATTCAATTTCGACCGCGCCACTCAAACCACGATTCAATGCATCACTCGGAAAGCCCGGGTCCGGTGTACGAATCGATATTAACTCGGCTTTCTTTGTTATCACCGGTGTCACGGGCATCACTCGTGGAGGCGCTGTCATCACAGGTGTTTGTGTTGGCGCCGGCATTACTGGCGGTGGCGTCACTACGCTTGCAATAGTGGCTGGCAGTGGCGAAGGTTTTGCCAGACTTTCTGTTGCTGCAGGCGTCAATAGTTCCTGCTTATTTTTAAGCGTCGCCTGTTCGGCAGCAAGTAGTGCCTCTTGTTTTTTTGCTTCTGCGGCAGCCAATGCTTGGGTATTGTTCATCCCATCGGCAATGGCCTGGCTTATGCGTGGCAGGGATGGTGCATTGGCATCGGTACTAGCAATCAAATCACGTAGGCGAGCGGCTTCATTAAAATCAAGATTAGAAATGGCTTGCTCGGCAGCGATCACTGTGTAGGGCGTTAAGTCCATTAAAGCACTTTCAGTCAAGACGTCGGGCTGGTCTGATTTTTTTCTAATGGCCAAATAATATTCGAGCGAATTATTGCCCGCAGGCGCATACAAGCGTTGTTCGCGAAAAGCTGTGCTGGCAAATTTTCTTAGTTCATCCGAAGACATTGTGGCCAATATAGCCTGGGCTTTTTCTGCCGCCTGTAGATCAGCTTGTGCCTTCGCTATGGCGTCAGCGCTTTTCTGCGTCGTTGCCGATGTTGCCGATGGCTCTTGATTGCAGGCCGCTAATGCCAAACAAAATGTAATCGTCAACAACACTTTTAAAGGCGAATAAATTGAATTCAATTTCAGTCGTATAAACATATCTAGTCCTGTATCAATGCCAAATGTTGTCAGTCTTTATAATCAGATTAGGAATTTACGCTTTGAATATGAAAGATTTTCGATGGGAAAATGAAAGTATTTTCTATTTGTGATCGAAATCGCATTTATTTAGGCTTATAAAAATAATCGTATGTCATAAATAGTAAGCATTGCTTTCACCCGCGAGTCATATTCAAACGCTAACTTGCCCGTATCTAACTAACGGGCACTTCATATGAATCGTTTAACTGCTTTTATTTTCATTGTTTTATTCAGCACAACGGTAGATGCAGCGCAGTGGTCGCTGAGTAATGTCATACAGACACCTGCAAATAAAGTGGATGCGACTAAAGTAGATAAAAGATTACCCGGCCAAAATGGTGCCAATTTCAATCGCTTTGGTTTTTATTCTGACTTGGTCTATGACAAGTCCAGCAATACCTGGTTGGCATTATCTGACCGCGGGCCGGGTGGTGGGGTATTGGATTATGCAACACGTGTACAGCGCATTATCGTCCCCACTAATCGTGCAACCGGTGTTATCAATCAGCCAATAGTGTTTCGTACTATCTTGTTCAAAGATGCCAATGGCGTGCTGTTGAACGGCTTGAATCCTACTTTGCTCAATGGCAACAAATCCATTCTGGGCGCAAGTTTTGATCCTGAAGGAATTGCCGTTGGCGCTGGCGGAAAAATATATGTGGCGGATGAGTATGGCCCAAGTGTGTACGAGTTTGATGCGAGTGGACAAGTAATTCGCAGTTTTATAACGCCTGCAAATTTGAAGCCTCTCGAAGCAAGCGGTATTAATAATTACGTTGATGGTCGTCCGACGGTGGCCACTGGACGCCAGGACAATCGTGGCTTTGAAGGCTTGGCAATAAATCCATCGGGTACAAAATTATATGCCGTCATGCAAGATCCGCTACTCAATGAAGGTAGCAGCAATGACGGACGTCGCAGCCGCAATGTGCGGGTAGTGGAGTTTGATATTGCCAGTGGGCAGAGCACGGCACAGTTTGCTTGTCAGCTTGAAAGCCGGACCACTTTAAATGCAATTGATTCCAGCACCGCCGATGATTTCTCATCGACGCAACAAGGCCGCAGTATTGGCTTGAGTGCCATCCACGCGCTGTCTGATACGGAATTTTTAATGCTCGAACGTGATAATCGTGGCTTGGGTGTGGATCTAACTTTGGCGCCTTTACACAAACGAATTTACCGTATCAATTTGCAAGGTGCCAGCAACGTAAAAAACATTTCGTTTGCCGGTTCCGATTCGTTGCCTGTTGGTGTAGTGCCAGTACAAAAAACAGCAGAATACGATTTGTTAGCGGTATTAAAAGCGCAGGGCATAAAAGTACCTGAAAAAATAGAAGGCTTGGCCATCGGCCCGCGTTTATCTGATGGTCGTTATCAAGTATTAGTCGGCACTGACAATGATTACAGCGTTACCCAGTCGGGTAGCGGTGAGCAATTTGATGTGTGTGTAAATGCATTGACTAATGCCAGAACGCAGGTGGCTTTGGATGCAGCTTGCCCGGCGGGTTCTGCATTGATCCCCGGCTACTTGATGAGTTTTGCGGTGGATTTTCGATTGTAAGGCGGGCATTACCCATCATTAAATGCATCGAACCAAAATGATGGGGCTTCGGCCCGTCGCGCCCAAGGGCCCTCCTACGAATCGTAAACGCTAATCGTAGGAGGCCGCTTGCGGGCGACCGTTCGATCAACCCAAACCAATCGCTTTTTCTTTGCGTTCGGCAAGACGTTTTTCAAGGTAATGGATATTGGTGCCGCCTTGCTGAAAACCGATATCGGCCATAATTCGCGATTGCAAAGAAACATTGGTTTTGATGCCGTCGATAATCATTTCCGATAATGCCACTTTCATGCGGGAAATGGCTTGTGCACGGGTGTTGCCGTGTACGATTAATTTGCCAATCATCGAGTCGTAATTGGGCGGGACTTTATAGCCTTCGTAAATATGCGAATCCACGCGAACACCGGGGCCGCCGGGGGCGTGAAAATGCTTGATCAGGCCCGGTGATGGTAGAAAGGTTTCCGAATCTTCTGCATTGATACGGCATTCAATGGCATGGCCACGAATCACGATATCGGATTGTTTGAGTTTCAGTTTTTCACCCGAAGCAATCAGTAATTGTTCGCGAACCAAATCAACACCCGTGACCAATTCGGTAACCGGATGTTCGACTTGAATCCGTGTATTCATTTCGATGAAATAAAAGCGGCCATCTTCATATAAAAATTCAAAGGTGCCCGCGCCGCGATAACCGATGCGAACGCAGGCATCGGTACAGATTTTTCCGATCTCGGCGCGCTGTTCTTCGGTGATGCCAGGTGCAGGCGCTTCTTCCACTACTTTTTGATGACGGCGCTGCATCGAGCAATCACGTTCACCCAAATGGATGGCATTGCCTTGGCCGTCGGATAAAACCTGAATTTCGATATGGCGTGGGTTTTCCAGAAACTTTTCCATATAGACCATATCATTACTGAAAGCGGCCTTGGCCTCGGCTTTGGTCGTAGTAATCGAAGATAATAATGAAGCCTCTTCACGCACCACGCGCATACCGCGCCCACCGCCACCGCCTGCTGCTTTAATGATGACCGGATAACCAATTTGCTTGGCCATACGCATGCATTCATCGCCATCTTCGCCTAGTGGACCGCCTGAGCCCGGCACGCAGGGCACGCCAGCTTCTTTCATCGCACGAATGGCCTCAACTTTATCGCCCATCATGCGAATGACATTCGCGGTCGGGCCGATAAAAATAAAACCGGAAGATTCGCAGCGTTCGGCGAAGTCGGCATTTTCGGATAAAAAACCATAGCCCGGATGAATTGCCTGTGCGTCGGTTACTTCGGCAGCCGCAATAATTGCTGGAATATTTAAATAACTCTCCGATGATGGAGCAGGGCCAATACAAACCGATTCATCGGCCATGGCCACATGTTTCAGATTTCTATCAACAGTGGAATGTACGGCAACAGTTTTGATACCGAGTGCGTGACACGCGCGAAGAATTCGCAGCGCAATTTCACCCCGGTTGGCAATGACGACTTTGGTTAGCATAGGTATGGGGCTCAGGAATGCAACATTAAGTATGAAGCGGGGCTCGGGGCTGGGGACTCGGGGCTAAATGCACAGCCCCTAGCCCCTAGATCCCAGCCCCGTTTAGCTAATAACAAACATCGGTTCGTCAAATTCAATCGGTTGTCCGGTTTCTACCAGTACGGCACGCACGGTACCCGATACGTCGGCTTCAATCGGATTAAACATTTTCATGGCTTCGATAATGCCGAGGGTGTCGCCAGCTTTAACGGTTTGGCCAACTTTGACGTACGGCGCCGAATCAGGATTAGGCGATGCGTAATAAGTGCCGACCATGGGCGAGCGAATCATGTGGCCATCGGGCATGTCTTTCGATTTGCCGCCGTGCGATTCACTTGATGGTGCTGCGTGTGCAACCGGTGCTGCCGCTGCGGCACGAGGTGCTTCAACATGATGCACGACCGGTGCTGCCATCGGAACGCCACCGCGCGGCATGCGTGCAAGGCGGACCGATTCTTCGCCTTCTTTTATTTCGATTTCAGCAAGATTGGATTCTTCCAATAAATCAATTAATTTTTTAATTTTACGAAGATCCATAATGGCATCGTCCTTAGTTTGAGTTGAGATTAAGAATTGTCAGCCGTATGCGGGCCGTGCGAAATGAAAAATTCGAGAGCGTAGGTGTAACTGTCGGCGCCAAAGCCGCAAATAACCGCCTGCGCCATGTCGCTGAAATAAGAATGTTGCCGAAACGGCTCGCGCGCGTGCGGGTTCGATAAATGCACCTCGACGAACGGAATGCGTACCGCCGCTAGTGCATCGCGTAGCGCGACACTGGTATGGGTGAAAGCGGCCGGATTGATCAGAATGAAGCCGGTGCCATTCAAGCGAGCGGCTTGTACCCGGTTGACCAGTTCATGCTCGGCATTGGATTGGAAGTGCTCAAGTTCATGCCCGGCCTGCGCTGCACGCTGGCCCAGACGACTATTAATCTGTTCAAGCGTAGTGCGGCCATAGATTCCCGGCTCGCGTTCGCCGAGCAGGTTTAAGTTTGGACCGTGTAAAACCAGAATTTTTGCCAAGCCAGCGTCTCCCGTGGCAGGGCAGTGTGCGTGAAGCTATGCGTTTTGTCCAGACGATGGCTGCGTTTTCGCAGCAGTTAGCAACTGTTTGATTTTAGTTAAGTTGCTCTAATTTCAATGCTTTGGCGGTTTAGCGAATGCTGTTAACTCATCCAGATCAGCAAAATCACCGCGCTTTATTTTCAACAAGCGGCCATCCGGACTAATCAGCACGCTGAAAGGAATAATGCCATGTTCGTTACCCAATTGGGCAGAACTATCATTTTTATCGACTTTTTCCAGAAATTGCGGGTATTTCAGCGGATTTTCTTTCAGATAGGTTTTCACCTCGGTCGCATCGTCAAGCGCGATACCAATCAGCATGACATCGCTGATGCCTTGGGATTGGGCAAATTTATCCAGTAAGGGCATTTCCATCAAACAGGGGCCGCACCAGGTCGCCCAATAATTGATGATGCGATAGCGACCAGTTCCTGGAAGTTTGGCGGCTTTTCCTTGCAGGTCGGTTATTGCCAAAGCGGAAATGATGGCCTCGGATTTAGCGACAATCAGAGCGTCGGGTCGCGAGGCCTTTTCACGGGCTTCATTTTGCCAATCGCCCGACTTCGACCACAAAAAAAATAAACCGCTCAGCATCGCTGCAATCAAGACAATACGAATAATCTTGCTCAACATTATTTTTGGTCTTCGCGTAGTGCTTGCTCGACCATGCCGGGGGTAAGCAATGCAGGCAATACTTTCCCAGCTCTGTTGTTTTTGGAGAACACTACATACAGCGGCACACCAACGGCTTTATGTTGTTCCAGGAATTTAGTAATTTCTGGATCAACATTGGTGTAATCACCGACCATATAAACCGTATTGGTTTCTTCCAGCAGCTTTTTAAATGCCGGGCGCGAGAATACGCTGGCTTCATTGGTTTTGCAGGAGATACACCAATCGGCCGTCATATTGACAAATATTTGGCGATTGTCCTTTTGCAGGCTGGCCAGAGCTTCGGCCGAATAAGCAACGGACGTTTCCGAGCTAACTTGTTTTGTTGGCGCTACATTTATTTTATAAATCGCAAAAACCGTGTAGGCCGTTGCAAGCAGGCCGAGCAAAACAAACACGCGCGAAAACTTCTTCTCGCTATAGCGCGTGCGCTCCCATAACCACAATGCAAACGCCAATGTCGTTGCACCGGCAAGTATCAACAGCACACCCATCGAGCCGCGTTGTGCCGCAAGTACCGACACCAGCCAAGCTGCGGTGAGATACATCGGAAAAGCAAGAACCTGTTTGAGTGTTTCCATCCAGGCGCCAGGTTTTGGCAGCAATCTAGCAAGCGTCGGAATGTAGGCGATCAGCAGGAACGGCAGCGCCAAACCAAAGCCAAGCGCAAGGAAAACGCTAGCTGCCAAGATCGGCGATGCAGCAAATGCGAATGCCAGTGCGCCGCCCATTAATGGTGTTGTGCAAGGGCTTGCAACAACAACAGCCAAAACACCGGTAAAGAAATCACCTTTATGTCCCGAGCTTTCAGTGAGCTTCTGACCAACGCCAGCCAAGCCCGCACCCATTTGAAAAACACCCGACAGACTCAAGCCAACAGCGAACATTATCAGGGCGAGCACAGCAACAATAGGCGCTTGTTGTAATTGAAAACCCCAGCCAAGCGCCAAGCCGGCATGCCTCAAGCCAATGACAATCGCACCGACCACAGCAAAACTAATCATTACACCAAAGGTGTACCAGAGTGCCTTGCTGCGCGCTTTGGCATGATCTTCGGCGCCTTCTGCAAGCGATATGGCTTTTAGTGATAGTACCGGTAACACGCAAGGCATCAAATTCAAAATCAGCCCGCCGCCTAATGCAAGCAGCAGAGCTTGTAGCCACAGCATGATGTCGAATGAAGTTTTCGCTTTTACAGCGGGTACTTCGCCGATTTTTCCACCGGCAGGCAAGTCCAGAACAATTTCACGCTTGATCGGCGGATAACAGATGCCATTTTCCTGGCAACCAAAAAAACTTGCCTTCAAGGTAATGCTGTGTGCTTTTGAATTTTTTAATTGCAGCGGAAGTTTCGCTTCGACCAGGTCAAAAAATACGGCAACGTCGCCAAAGTATTCGTCTTTGTGTGATTTTGCCGGCGGCCATTGCAACTCACCTGCAAGCACGGAATTGTTTTCACTAATGATATTGATTTTTGTTTTATCCCGATAAAGATAATACCCGGGCGCCGGTGTAAAGCGCAGCAATAATTCATTCGAGCTATTGACGATGGCTTCAAACTGGAAAGCTTGTGCGGCAGGCAGAGGCAAGCTATCTGTTGTGATTTTGCTGCCGCCAAATAAATCCGAATTTTTATTCGCATTTAAATTCAGTGAAGTTGAATCGTTTTGCGTTGCTGCCGGTAAAGCCAGCGTAATTGTTTTTTTATGGGGCGGATAACACACCCCAAGATCGGCGCAGCCTTGGTATTTCACCAGAAAAGCAACGCTGCTGACATCGTCGGCAACAGTACCGGTTTGAATACCCGCTATAGTGTTGCGATAGGTCTGTACCTCGCCGAAGAATTGATCTTTTTTGTGATGACCTTCGGGTAGTTGCAGGGTATCGGTTTTAAATGCGCCGTCCACCGAACTTACGCTCATACGATGTTTATACAGGTAGTAACCTGGCGCAATCTTCCAAGTAAATTCAATCTTGTCGCGCGATATTGCTTTTGCACTCACTACAAAGGCCTGATCAATAGGCAGCAAGTCTTTTTCGTCGACCGCCAGTGTAGCGGGGGCAAACAACAGCATGCTCAACAACAGCAACAGATAACGCAACATTCAAATTCCTTCGGTCGAGCAGATTCTGCTCATCTTCACAAGAGAGACATTGTAGGGCTTTGGTTGCGAAGGCAGAAGCAATAAGCCATGAATTCCTTGAGAAGATGTACAAATGGGTCAAGAAGCCCAACCCTAGAGGCGCCTGCCTGCTGCGTCCGGGGTTTGAGAACAATTTGGACGCAGTACCGTAGCCCGGGTCACGCTTCATCGACCCGGGAATCAACACAGCGCATGGTAAAAATTTTCGCTTTCAAATTATTGGTGATGGACATACCGACATAAGGATTTCGGCCATTCTTAAAACCCGGGTCGGCTGAGCGTGACCCGGGCTACGATAATCCACGTGACCTTCGTATTTTTTTAGTTTTATATTTATCGACCACAAAAAAACGCCGGATTTCTCCGGCGTTTTAAATTCAATCATAAAAACGAAATCAATTAAGCTGGCAACTACTCGGCTTGGCCGAATTAAACAGCGCCGCCGTTGCCCATTCCGGATGATCAATAAACGGATTGCGATTACCTTGGAAGCTGAAGATCACTTCATTGCGAGCGCGTTCGGCGGCATCCGGTGGATCGGCCAAATGCCATTGCAGCAAATCTGTCAGCAAGCCCATGTAAGCGGGCGATGCCGACGTGATAATAATTTTGCTGCGGTCATCGGTCATTTCCAAATCGGGTTCGCTTTGGCCGGTCACAGGATGCGTGCCGCCTTCGTAGCGAATGGCCATATATAAAACAGCGCGAGCCACATCGCCTTTGCGCTTGCTCCAGGTTTGGAAAGTACCGGCATTGCCATCGGGTGTTTTCACCCAATTGGAATTGCCAGCGTAAACTCCGCTACCGCCACCGCTGCCGTTATTCACTTCAGTCGCGCGTTCGCCGCAACCAGAAGCCAAGGTGCAATTGCCATAAGGCTTGTTACCACGGTCGCTGTTATAGGTTGAATCTGCGGCATACAGCATGTGGGTATCGGTGTAGGGTGCATAAGGTAAACCCAAGTTGCCGGTGGTGCTGCCAAAGCCTAATGAATTTGGCCAGGTGTGTTCACGGTTATAACGCAAGCCAGTGCCTGAGCCAGCGCGCTCTGTCACCTTGGCATAACTGTGGTTGCGATAAACATCAAGCACGCGACCGGAGTTATTGGGGTCTTCATCGGCAATTTCTAAAATGCTCCACACGCTGGTGGTGCCTGCGCTACCCGAATACGGGTACACCGTGTGGCCGCGTATTGTTTGATGCAATGAGCAGCGAAGTTGCGATGCGCTACTGGTATTCACGTGACTGTAATAGCCCGTGGTTTGCGTGGCGGCAATCGTATAGTTGATTGTAGTGTTAGCGGCGGGCGATGCATTGCCGCTGTCTTTGATATTCGCGGCGATGGCAGTAAACGTACAGGTTTCGCCACCCGCTAATGCACCATTATGCGAAACCGTGAAGCTGGTGCCGCTGCTCGGGAAAGTCAGTGCGCGAACACCACTTTGGCTACAGCTCAATGTAAACGCACCAGCACTTGCGGTAACGCTTTCACTGAAGTTGACTTGAATGTCGCTCGCTGCGGCAACGCCGGTCGCAGCATTGGCGGGTGTGGTGGATGTGACGGTGGGCAATACGTTTGGCGCTGTGAAAGTTTGGCTGTTATTGCAGGCACCCATCGTTTGCGTGGCTGAACTGCGCCAAGTAAAACTCGAAGCCCCAGTACCGATGCCGCCTAGCTGTAAAGAAGTGCCCGCAGCGGTTGAGCTAGATTCTGAAACCGAAAGATTAGTGCTGGTAACGCCAGCGGCCGGACCATTCGATGCCTTGATCGCACCTTCATAGCTAATGAACTTTACCAATACGCCGCTGCCATTCACCAAGGCAATGCCATCGTTGGCACCATTTTGGATACCATTACTGGGGTAGCTGAGCACCGCAATTTTTACCGTGCCACCGCAAGTGACATTGCTGCCCGCGGGCAATAAATCATTATCGTAAAAAGGCGCTGCCGTTGTGCTGCTGGTACCGTTGTACAAATAGATTCGATAAGTGCTTAAGTCCTCGCCAGCGGTGGCGATAACTTCGACTTTTTCACCGACATCGCCAGCAGCGGTGGCATCGTCGTAGTGGAATTCATTGATAAAAACTTCTGCGTTAGCATTGAAACTTGCACACAAAAATAAACTCGTGAGCAGGCTGGCTGCCCCTGATTTTTTAAGCCACATATTTATTGTCCCCAGATTAGAAATGACACACATGCATTATTTTGCCTGCAGATTGTGACAGGAAATCTTGTGATTTACGTCACATTTAGACACAACATCTTGTGGTGCGGCGCAGCATTGCAGCCCGTGCAATAGGACGATAAAAACAATGCCGGGTTTCCCCGGCATTGTTTCATTTCAATATTTTGGCTGCGGACGCGGTTTGAGTATCGGTCGATATTTATCTTTTGTTACTGCACCGGGCGTGTTCAAAACACATGTTGCAGGTTTGTTCGAGTTGAACAAGGCCGCCGTAGCCCATTCTGGATGATCGATAAAAGGATTTCGGTTGCCCTGGAAATTGAAAATAACCTGGTTGCGGGCGAGTTCTGCAGCATCGGGTGGATCGGCCAAGTGCCATTGCAATAAGTCCGACATCAAGCCCATATAAGCTGGCGATGATGAAGTGCCTACAATCAGGCTGCGGTTGTCGGTCAATTCCAGATCGGGTTCGTTTTGGCCGGTCACTGTATGAGTACCGCCTTCGTAGCGAATGGCCATGTACATCACCGCGCGTGCCACGTCACCTTTACGCTTGCTCCACGTTTCAAATGAAGTGCCGTTGGTCCAATTGGAATTGCCGGGGTAAACACCCGAGCCGCCGCCGCTGCCATTGTTGACTTCAGTTGCACGCTCGCCGCAGCCTGAGGCCAAAGTGCAGTTTGCATAGGGATCATTACCGCGATCTGAATTGTATTGGGTGTCGCTCAAATACAGCATATGGGTATCGGTGTAGGGCGCATGCGGCAGACCCAGGTTGCCAGTGTCGGTACCGAAGCCAAGCGAGTTTGGCCAAGTGTGTTCACGGTTGTAAGTCAAGCCACTACCTGTGCCGGCCCGGCTACTGACTTTGGTGTAACTGTGATTACGATAGACATCCAGAATCTTGCCGCTGTTGTTTGGGTCTTCGTCGGCAATTTCCAGAATGTCCCAGGTGTCGGTAGTGCCCGCGCTGTAAGGGTAAACGGTATGGCCACGAATGGTTGTATTGAGCGAGCAGCGTAATTGTTCGGCACTGCTGGTATTGACGCGGTTGTAGTAAGTCGAAATATTGCCCGCAATGGTAAAGCGGCTGACATAGTTCTGTGCCATCGCCAAACCATTGCTATCGACAATACCGGCCGCGATAACAGTGAGTGTGCAGGTTTCACCTGCTTGCAACGCAGTGTTAGTGGCAAGAATGATTGTCGGATTGCTGGCGCTGTTTATGCTCGGTTGCAGCAATCCGGAAAGGCTGCATTGCAGAACAAACGCTTCCGGGTCAGCCGTTATGTTTTCGCTGAAAACAACGCTGATATCAATGGCAGCCGGTAGACCAACGGCATTATTGAGAGGTGTTGTCGAAATGATCATGGGGGCCTGATTGGGCGGGGTAATCACGTTGAAATTGATAACGATATCCCGAGCAGGGTTCGCATTCTCCGAATCCCTGATGGAAGATGCTGGGACCGTCAGTACACAAGACTCACCGCTCACGAATTGAGTTGCGGTCGTCACTAAAATATTTTCACCACCCAGGGACGTTGCAACCTGTGGATGGCTGCTCGTCGTGCATTGAAAGAAAGCCGCACCATTGGTCGTGCTTACTGACTCATTAAAAGCGATAAGTACCGTATTTGATATGGTGAACATCGTGCCGCCGTTAGTCGGGCTTGTAGAAACCACGTATGGCAACACATTAATTTGCGGACCAAGATTAAAAACCTGATTGTTGTTGCAGGTACCAAAAGTATCAGTAGCTGAAGTGTTCCAAGTAAATGCGGAATAAGTCGAACCCGTGCCGCCCAATTGCAGCGATGTGCCCGCGGCCGTGCTATTGGATTCCGACACTGGAATATTGATACTGGAGGTTCCCGAAGCAGGGCCGTTCGTCGCAGTGGCAACGCCTTCGTAGCTTAAAAACTGGACGACCGTGCCACTGCCATTAATTAAAGCAATGCCATCATTGCTACCATTTTGTAAAGCATTGGTCGCGTAACTCAGCACGGCGATACGCACGCTACTGCCGCAAGTTACATCACTGCCACTTGGCACAGCATCGAGAGTTCCATAAGTCACGGCAGCGGCTGGGGCGCTGCCGTTATAAAGCTGCACTTTATAAGTACTTAAATTTTCACCCGCAGTCGCGACAATTTCGATTCGCTCGCCTACATCACCTGCGGCGGTGGCATCGTCGTAATGGATTTCATTGATAAACACTTCGGCCCGTGCCGACAGACTTGCAAAGACAAAAACACCCCCGAGCAGACAAGCTGCTCCCGCTTTCTTAAACAACATGGATTTCCCCAGATGATGAACTTGACACTGACCGCAGATAATAAGCTGGAATTATGACAAATGGCGGGCAAGTGAGGCTTGGCCTTGAAACTCAGCCCATGCCGCCCCCATAAAGTCTGAAGCTAAAACATCACCCTTCAGTCATGTTTACGCGTTAAAATTAGCACTCGGCAGGGCAGAGTGCTAACAAAGCCCCAAAATGCCACCTAACTATTTGTTTTTATTGACCTAAGAGGAAGCTATGAATATTAAACCGCTATTTGATCGCGTCGTTATCAAGCGTATGGAAGAAGAAAAACTGTCCGCTGGCGGCATCGTCATCCCCGATTCGGCCACCGAAAAACCAATTAAAGGCGAAGTGATTGCTGTGGGTGAAGGCAAAGCCTTGGACAACGGCAGCACCCGTGCGCCTAAAGTCAAAGTCGGCGACAAAGTATTGTTTGGCAAATATGCCGGTACCGAAGTGAAGCTCGATGGCGAAGATTTTTTGATCACCAAAGAAGACGATATTTTCGCCATTTTGGGTTGATGCATTGGGTGCGTTCCGCGCACCAATGAACCTAATTCAATTTTCGAACGGTGCGCGGCACGCGCACCACACAATAATTTATTTTTTTGAGGTATTACATCATGTCAGCTAAAGATATTCGTTTTGGTGAAGACGCACGTTCACGCATGGTCAAAGGCGTCAACATTCTCGCCAATGCAGTAAAAGCAACTCTCGGTCCTAAAGGCCGTAATGTTGTTCTGGAAAAAAGTTTCGGCGCACCGACCATCACCAAAGATGGCGTCTCGGTAGCGAAAGAAATTGAACTCGCCGACAGGTTTGAAAACATGGGCGCACAAATGTTGAAAGAAGTAGCTTCAAAAACTTCCGACAACGCCGGTGACGGCACCACGACCGCTACCGTTCTGGCACAAGCCATGATTCGCGAAGGCATGAAAGCCGTTGCTGCCGGTATGAACCCGATGGACCTGAAACGCGGTATGGACAAAGCTGTCATCGCCGCCACTGAAGAACTGAAAAAAATCAGCAAGCCGTGCGCTACCAGCAAGGAAATTGCACAAGTCGGTGCGATCTCGGCCAACTCCGACCATGACATCGGTGAACTGATTGCCAAGGCCATGGACAAAGTCGGTAAAGAAGGCGTGATCACCGTTGAAGACGGTTCCGGTCTGGAAAATGAACTCGACATCGTCGAAGGCATGCAGTTTGACCGCGGTTATTTGTCGCCTTACTTCATCAATAACCAACAAAGCATGGCGGCCGATTTAGACGACCCGTTCATTTTGTTGCACGACAAAAAAATCTCGAACGTCCGCGAATTATTGCCAGTACTGGAAGCCGTTGCGAAAGCCGGTAAGCCTTTATTGATCGTTGCCGAAGAAGTGGAAGGCGAAGCCCTCGCTACTTTGGTCGTCAACACCATTCGCGGCATCGTAAAAGTTTGCGCAGTGAAAGCTCCTGGTTTCGGTGATCGCCGTAAAGCGATGCTTGAAGACATGGCCATTCTGACTGGCGGTACCGTGATTTCCGAAGAAGTTGGTTTGTCTTTGGATAAAGCGACCATCAAAGACCTCGGCCGCGCCAAGAAAATTCAAGTGTCGAAAGAAAACACCACCATTATTGATGGCGCCGGTGTTGCTGAAGGCATTCAAGCTCGCATCAAGCAAATCAAGGCACAAATCGAAGAAACTTCTTCCGATTACGATAAAGAAAAACTGCAAGAACGCGTTGCCAAATTGGCCGGCGGCGTTGCAGTGATCAAAGTCGGTGCTGCGACCGAAGTCGAAATGAAAGAAAAGAAAGCCCGCGTTGAAGATGCATTGCATGCAACCCGTGCAGCGGTCGAAGAAGGTATCGTTCCTGGCGGCGGCGTTGCACTGATTCGTGCATTGACTGCGATGGGTAAATTGAAAGGCATCAATGACGATCAAAACGTCGGCATCACCATTGCCATGCGTGCGATGGAAGCCCCGTTGCGCGAAATTGTTGCCAACTGCGGCGAAGAGCCATCAGTCGTGTTGAACAACGTAAAAGCCGGTGAAGGTAATTACGGCTACAACGCAGCGACCAGCGAATACGGCGACATGGTGGCAATGGGTATTCTGGATCCAACCAAAGTGACACGTACTGCTTTGCAAAACGCAGCATCGATCGCCGGCTTGATGATCACCACCGAATGCATGGTGGCAGAAGCACCGAAGAAAGAAGAAGCACATGGCGGCGGTGGACACGGCGGCGGCATGGGTGGAATGGGCGGTATGGATTTTTAATCCAAACGCTTTATCATTTCAAAGCAAAACAAAACCCCGCTTCGGCGGGGTTTTTAGTGGCCACGTAGATTGTGATCATCTAGTTCTCTATGAGTATGCTCTCAGAACCCAGCAAATCAGGGGTGAAAAGGGCTGAAAACTTGCTTGCACTAAGCGTGGACCGGCATGGCAATGAGAATATGATGTTAAAGTGATGATGCTCGAGCACGGATAAAACCGTGCTTTTTTTTTGGAATTTTGCGTATTTCTGGAAACTTCGGTATTAAACATGAAAAAAATCGCCATCCTTTTTTCGATTATTCTTTGTTCGTTTTCGATCAAAGCGCATGCCCAGACACAACCACCTTATTGCGTGACGGACACATCATTTATTGGTGCTATCCCCTTGCCGCCGCAGTGCTTCGATACTATGAAACAGGCGGAAACGTATCTTCATACAGACGCGAGCCCGGACAATGGTGCTGGATTATTACAGCGCGAAGAAAAAGTCGTTTTTGCAGGCGATAAAGTCATAATCAAATATGGTCTTCAGCCGAAGAAAGCCGTTTCTTCTTTCCCTTGGTTTTATGGGGCCGGTACTACACCCCCTTATCCAAATCCCAATTGCAACAACAATCCGCTGCCAATTTTAGGCGGGGTTATCAAAGGTTGCGCATCTGAAGCAGCATTGTCCGCCAATATCCGTGCATCAGCTCCTTTAAATGGCAGCGGTACAGTTACCTTCACCGGTGGTTACCTGGTCACGCCAACTTCGTGGTTTCCAACTACCATTGATGCAGGCACTGGCCGCTACTACGTGCAAGTACTGATGAGCAGCAATCGAAGGTTCACAGGAACCAAGATTGGAGCATCTGTCACTGGAAGCGTATTGCGAACTGACTTCTATCAGTGCCCAAAAGGTTATCGTGGTAAAGAGACATTTGGTACGACCGAGAACCCTGCTGCGGTGTGGCCCTATATTTGCGGCGGCTCAGGCTACAGAACGATTACCGTGCCGACTGCACAATATTGCTCCGACACGAAGGATGGTAATCCTTGTGTCGCTGCAACAGGAAACAAAGAATATCGTGAAAACGATTTCGAATGGGATGGTGAACTTTTTACCCGCGCCTATAACTCGGTTCGTGATTTGCCTTTGTTTTCAGGCTTGGGGGATAACTGGGCGCATAGTTACTCTGAGCGATTGTCCATAAACTCAACCGATAACACGCTGATTTGGATTCGCGGTGATGGTTATTACGAACGCTTTGTGACTGCGGATGGTGTCAAATACACTTCGCGAAATAATGCTGGCATTGTTATCACCAAAGAAGCCGATGCAATAGCCGCCGTCAAAGGTCGTTGGCGTATCGAATCCAAGACAGCCAAAATCAAATGGTTTGACGATGCCGGCAAACTCAAGCGCATTGAATTGGGTGGCAAAGTATTAACGTTCAACTATTGCACCAGCGCTAATTTCGAAGCTGCGCTATGTCCTAAAACGGGTATTCTCTTGCAGGTGCTAAACAGTAACGGTCGAAAATTGGATTTCGACTATCAGACCATTAATGTACCGGTAAACGGACTGGGAGAATCTGTTCCAGAAATCCGTATTGCCAGCATCAAACTCAACGGTACCGCTGTAATGGGGTTTGCATACAATGCTACAACCGCGCAGCTGACTTCAGTCGTTTACGGCAGCATCGGTCAGCTTCAGGGTCGACAGTATCTTTACGCAGAACCTGCCTTCATTTGTAAAGATCGCAATGGCGGAGCCATAGCAGCTTGTGATCCGACCCTGTTCCCCGACCACCTAACCGGTGTGATAGATGAAAATAATGTGCGGTATGCCACCTATACCTATGACGAAAAAGGGCGAGTTACCAGTAGCAAACATGCCAATGATGCAGAGATCACTCGTCTGAATTACATCACGGCAACGGCCACTGAAGTAACCACAGCAACGGGCGCGAAGAAAACATACGGCATTAGCAATGATCTTTCGGGCTTTAGAAAACCCACAAGTGTCATTACGCAGGATGCCAATGGTTTGCAAACGAGTAGTGTTAGTTCTACTTACACGGATTTACGCCTAACCAGCCGCGTGGACTCTAATGTCAGCAGAACAAATTTTGCTTACAACGCATTAAACGAAACCGGCAGAACCGAAGGTTTGGCGGCAGACGGCACCCTCACGCCTCAAACCCGTACCCTTCAAACCGATTGGCACACGGGTTTCAATGTGCCGATAGAAAATCGTTTATTGAATACAAGTAACGCTTTGGAGGCACGTTCCACCTATGCCTACAACGCTCGTCGGCAGGTGACTGCAGATTGCGAAATAGACCCCGGCAATGCCGCAGCGATGAGCTATGCCTGTGGCTCACTGGAAGACGCTCCCCCAGGAGTACGTCAAAGCACGGCAACCTATTGCGAAGCTGCCAATATCACGGCCGGACAATGCCCGCTGGAAGGTCTTGTCACGAGTACCAACGGACCTCGCACTGATGTAAGTGATGTAAGTGATGTGGTGACTTTCACCTATCGTCAGCTCGATGCTTCCACTTGCGCTTCGGCGCCGGCAAGCTGTGCCTATCGAAAAGGCGATCTTTGGAAAGTAACCCAAGTCGTTAATGGGGTGATCCATGTCAATGAGAACATCGCTTACGATACAGCAGGCCGCGTGCTCCAAAGCAAGGATGCGAATAATGTCATTGCCGACATGGAATACAACACGCGTGGTTGGCTCACGGCCCGTAAAGTGCGTGGAACGGATGACACCATTGAGTCTGACGATGTCATCACACGAATAGACTACGACCTGGTCGGCCAAGTCACGAAAATCACAAATCCTGATTTAGGTTTCACCAGTTTCCACTACGATGATGCACATCGCCTGGATAAAATTACTGATGCCGCTGGCAATAGCATCACTTATACCCTGGATGAGGCCGGTAATCGTAAAGCTGAAACCACAAAAGACTACGCCAGTATGGTGACGCGTAGTTTGAGTCGAGTGTATGACAGCCTTGGAAGATTGCAGCAAAGTAAAAATGCCGCTACAGCAGTTGTCGCCACGTTAACCTATGATGGTAATGGCAATCTCAACACCAGTACCAATGCACTGGGGCGAGTGCTTGATCAGGATGTTGACCCGCTGGATCGACTCAAGAAGTCTATTCAGGATGTCGGCGCATATAGCGCCACCACACAGTACGAATACGATGCCAGAGACAATCTGACTAAAGTCATTGATCCAAAACTTCTCAATACGGTTTATAGCTACAACGGTTTGAATGACAGGACCGGATTAAGCAGCCCCGACACAGGCAGTGCAAGTTATACCTATGACAATGCCGGGAATCGTAAAACGCAAACCGATGCGAAAGGCGTGGTGGTGAATTACACCTATGATGAAATGAATCGCCTGAAAAAAGTAATCTACCCCACCGCGACGCTAGGCAGCGAGTTCTTCTACGACACGGCCAATAGTATTTGCACTGCGACCGAAATTTTCAGCAAGGGTCGTTTGACAAAATTCACGGACCCCAGCGGCAGCACCGAATATTGTTACGACCGCTTCGGCAACATGACACGCAAACAAGTCAACAATAATGGCGTGCTATCCAGTTTTACCTTTACCTATTTACGCAGTGGTCGTCTAAGCACATTGACCTACCCCAGCGGCATGAAGGTGAATTACGTTCGCAATAATATCGGTCAAGTTTCGCAAGTCAGCATTACCCAAGGTACGACCACAAAAATATTTGCGAACAACATTACCTATTATCCTTTTGGTCCGCTAAGCCATATTGAGTGGCTGCCTCCCGGTAGTGGCGGAACCACACTCCGTGCTCCGCTTAGTGCTGCAGCAGGTGGCGGTGGTAATTGCCCACCCGGCGGCTGTACGCCTGTCAACCCAGTCATTCAATCTCGTTTCTATGATCAAGACTATGCTGTTCAAAGCGTGGGCGGTCTGTATTACACGGTTGACAACCAAGGTAATATCAAGAGCGTCAACGACCCATATGGCAGCAATGCACTTGACTATGACACTTTGGACCGCCTGTACCTGGAAAAAGATGGCAATACACAAGCCTTGGTAAGTGCCTATAACTATGATGAACTTGGTAATCGACTTAGCAAAACAAAGGGAAGCAACATCACCGAGCATTACCGCTATGACAATGGCACAAACCATCTAAACCGCACGGTGGCCGGTGGCTTTGAACGCGTGTATGACCCGAACGGCAACACTTTGCAAGCTGATAGCAACAAGTATTTTACCTATGATGAACGCAATCGCATGGTGGATTTCAGAAACACCGCCAGCACCATTGTCAGTCAATACCAATACAACGCTAAAGGCGAACGCGTTAGGAAGTATCTTGGTGCAGTGGATCAAGCGACCTATACGTTCAATGAAAATGGCCAGCTATTGGTTGAAATCAAGGCCGGTGTCGCGAATAACATTGTC
>JAYSQD010000117.1:0-11349 GCA_043721835.1 Arenimonas sp.
TGTTTCCTGGTGGCGTTGGTACTGCTGAAGAAATTTTATATTTACTCGGTATCTTATTGCACCCCGATAATGTGAATATGAAATTCCCGTTGATTTTCACCGGGCCAAAATCATCGGCTGCTTACTTTGAACAGATTGACCAGTTCTTGCGTTTAAGTCTTGGTGAAGTTGCGACATCACGCTACAAAATCATTGTCGATAATCCGCCCGAAGTCGCAAGGCAAATGGCGATCGGTATGAAAAAAGTACGCGAGCAGCGCATCGCCGAAAAAGATGCCTTCTTCTTCAACTGGTCATTGCATATTCCGTTTGAATTCCAGCAACCTTTTGTGCCCGATCATCCCGCTATGGCAGGATTGAATCTGCATCACGAGCAACCCGTACATCTACTAGCGGCGGATTTACGCCGTGCATTTTCCGGTATTGTTGCCGGTAATGTGAAAGAAGACGGCATGCGGAATATCGAACAACACGGCCCGTTCCAAATTGATGGCGACATCGACATCATGAAAGCACTCGATAGTTTGCTGGCTGCTTTCGTCGAGCAAAAACGCATGAAAATGAGCGGTGAATACAAGCCGTGTTATTGCGTTGTAAGTGCGTAACTAAAATATTATACAGGTAAGGAAATGGTCGCTTCATAGCGACCATTTTTTATTTCGGTTGATAAATGTCCTTCACCATCGCTATAGTTTTCAATTCTTTCGCGCGTGCTGGCAAGCCCAATATGGTGACCTTGGTGAAGAATAGTAGTGCCCGATGTGGATAGTGAGTTACTCACTAAAATCACTACGCGACTTTCAATTTGTCGGACACTAATCTCGATGTCGCCGCCATTCTCGCTAGGCTCCACGCCATGTCGCACCGCGTTTTCAACAAGCGGCTGTATAGAAAGTGCGGGCAATAAAATTTCTGGAAGTGGGTCAAGTAATTGCCAGTGGATGCGAATGCGGTCGCCAAAGCGCAGCATTTCAATTTCCAGATAACGACGGGCAAGCAATAATTCATCTTCTAGGGCGATAAGTTTCGACTGCGATAACGCCGCTCTGAACAGTTCACTCAGATCAAGTAAAAGCTGCTCGGCTTGCGCAGGGTTTTGGTGTACTAAGGCAGCACCGGTATTGAGTGTGTTGAATAAAAAATGCGGTTGGATTCGGGCTTGCAGTGCATCCAGTTCTGCTTGCTTATTGGCAATGCCCAGTTGATGCGCCCGCCAATGGTGTTGCAGTGCTATCAACCCAAGCAAGCCAACGGTGATAGCAATTGCCGAGCACTGCAGCATAAAAAAAAGACTGCTGATATTGGCGATGGGCGAAATACGGTGGTAGATATACCAACACAGTCCGCAGACAGCCCAGGTGTTGAGTAATAAAATAACCAAGCTGATCCATGACAAACTATTGACCGAATAATGCGAGAGGGCAGGTTTCAATAAATATAAGCTGCCCAAGGTCAGTAACAAAATCCACTGTATGACTAGTGAGCTAAGGCCAAAGTACACCCAGCGGTCTATGCTAAAGCCCGGGGTCAAGGACATCACCAGTGCCAAGCCTTCGCCTGCTAATACGATGGAAATCAACGTAGAAGATCGCCACAGAATATTGATAGGCAGATAATTTGACGGGGACTTATGCATGGGTATTTGGAATGGCTAGCCTCAGTCTTGATAATGCACTGGATACATCGCCAGATCTACTTGCGACCTATCGCCTGCTACAAGGCGTCTGATAAATGCTATTTTAACCACTAAAGTGCCGATTCGGGCCGCTAGTCGGTCATGTCTGGCAATAGCAACCCAGCCAAAATAAGCTGAGCCCCTGAAAGGAGACGTGACAGTGATGAGTATGTTCCTGCCGCCAATTAAAACAATGCAAGTAACACCGCCCCCTCATTCAGAGCAGGGGTTCTCATTAATTGAATTATTGATCGCAATTTCTATTGCGGCCATTTTGCTGGTTATGGCTATTCCCAGTTTCACCTCGTTTTTGAATGCTAATCGTGTGTCGAGCCAAGCCAACGAATTATTAGCTACCTTCCAGATTGCCCGAATCGAGTCTATTCGACGCGGTACGCGAGTAGTGGTTTGTGGAAGCAGTAATGCCAGTACAGCTACGCCTAGCTGTAGCTCTGGAGCATCTTGGAATGGCTGGATTGCTTTTGTTGACACCAACAAAGATAACGCTTTTGGCGCTACCGAAACCCTACTGCAGGCTAATGCCCTCAGCGGTGTAACCGCTACCGCTAGTCCTGACGTCGGAGCATTGATCGTATTCCGACCCGACGGACTCGCCAGAATGAGTACCGGAGCAATACTTCAAGGCAAAGTAGCCCTCTGTGTACCGACTACTACGCCCTTAGAAAATGCCAGAGACGTGGCATTTGCATTAGGTGGTGGCAGGCTGACAGTCACTAAACGAAATGCATCGGTTGCTTGTACAGCCCCATTAGACACGTAATCAGGAAAACTCCATGTTCTCGAAATTCAGAAAAAAATCGCGGTTCGCCGCTGCCAATATCTTGTACAGCCGAGGTACGAGCCTGATCGAAGTCTTGATATCTGTTTTGATATTGGGCATTGGTTTATTGGGCATTGCTTCAATGCAAGCCATTACTTTACGTAACGGCCAAAGCTCAATGGAGCGGAGCCAAGCGGTTATGCAGACCTACAGTATTTTGGACGCCATGCGTTCCAACGTGTTGGTGGCCCGAGCAAATAGCTACAACATGGCTCGTAGTTGTACGGTTCCCGCTGCAGTAACGACTCTAGCGCAAAATGATTTGCATGATTGGATGACCAATGTGCAAACTAATTTGGGTGCAACCGCCTGCGGTACGATCAACTGTGCAAGCAATGTATGCACTATCACTGTGGACTGGAATGATAGTCGCGGTACTGCTGGGGCAGCGCTCCAAGAAACCATTACTCGGAGCAGAATCTAATGAATAAGCGAGTAAGACTTGAGTCTAAAAAAGCGATTGCTAAAGGCCTCAGCCTGATTGAGCTGATGGTCTCATTGATTATTGGTTTGCTGGTCGTGGGCAGTGCGATCGCTATCTTTATTTCCAATAGCCAAACCTATACGGCCACTGAAAATGTCGGTCGCATTCAAGAAAACATGCGGACCTCCTACGAGCTCATAGCGCGGGACATACGTGAAGCAGGCTCTTCAGCTTGTGCCAAGGGCTTGCCGGTTGCCAATGTATTGGGTAATGCCAATGCAAGCTGGTGGTCTACGTGGTCTGGGCTACTGGGTTACGGCGGTGCGCAGGCTTCAGGCGTGGCATTTGGTACGGCCGCGGGAACCCGTGTTAGTGGCACAGAAGCTATCCAATTAATGTCTAGCAGCAATAGCGGATTTTCGATCTTGGATAATACCGGCGCAGCGTCGGCAGATTTTAAATTAAATACAAGCCAACACGACATCCGTGATGGCGACATCGTGATGGCTTGCGACTATACGCAGGCCTCTATTTTTCAGATAACCCAGGCAAGTCCCGGTACCAATGTGAATATTGTCTACAACACTGGCAGCAGTACAAGCCCCGGCAATTGCAGCAAGGGTTTGGGCTTGCCTACGGTCTGCTCAGCGGTCGGTAACTCATATACATTTGCTCCAAATTCCACGCTAGCCAAGTTGCGTGCAGTTCAATGGTTCATTGGTAATAACCCCAATGGCGGGCGTTCGCTCTATCAAGCCGCCTTAGACAATACCGGTGGTGTGGTGACCTCCAAGGCACAGGAAATTGCCGAGGGTGTTGAGACGATGACATTTACTTATCTCGTGAATGGCGTTTACAAAGCTCCAACTGCTGTGACTGCTGCTGAGTGGCCAGAAGTTGATGCGGTTCGCCTTACTCTTTTTTTAAAAGGTAATAACAACATAGGTACCGATGGCGCTCCAATTCAGCGTCAAATTTCCAGCACAGTCACGTTACGGACCCGCAACATATGATGACCAATAAACATGAAATCGGTATGCGGCGACAACAGGGTGTTTCGTTGTTGATCGTGCTTATCTTGCTGCTCATCATGACGCTATTGGGCTTAGCCAGTATGCGCGTTGGTCTGCTCCAGGAACGCATGGGCGGGGGTCAATTTGACCGAAGTTTGAGCTTTCAAGCAGTGGAGGCCGCCCTACGCGAAGCAGAAGCAAGGATTGAGCTTACTCCTACGCCAACTTTTCCGTCTTCAGGTAGCTGTTCTGCAGGTTTGTGCCCAACACCGATTGCGGGCGCTGCCGATCGCTGGAGCGAGAGTAGTTGCCCACAGGCAACACAGGTATGTACTGGCTGGGCTTCCGCCACCTCGGACGTTACTCAGAATGGCCTCACAGTAGCTCCTACTTACGTGATCGAATATATGGGTAAGGCCCCCAAGTATTTGGCACAAGTAGGCTTAAGCAGCGATGAAGATACCCAAACCATAGACATTTACCGGATTACTGCGCGCAGTACTCAAGCTAATCGTGCCACGGTAATAATCCAATCCAATTACACCAAGCCCTAACTGGGGAACCCTATGAAGCGTAATAAAATGAAAACCCAATCGCCCAAGAATGTCGATAGTCGCTTTTTGTCCTTGGCCATTGCGGCGTTGACTGTTTCACTGAGTATGCCAGCAGTATCGGGTATTTCGATTCCAGATTTCCCTTTGCAGTCAGCTTCTCCAGTTCCACCTAATATCTTGTTTATTTTAGATGACTCGGGCTCGATGTCTAATCCATTCATGCCTGCGCCCGAAGCAACCAGTGATTCTACGCCGACCACCAATGCGCCTGATATCGGTGGTCAGACCTATGCGCGGAATAGCCTTTACTATAACCCTGCTGTTGACTATGACCCTTGGAAAGACGCAAACGGAGCCTCGTTACCTGATACACCTTACACCGCAGCGTATTCCAGTAATAACTTAGCGACAGTTGCCAGCGGCGTAGTGAATTTGTTTGGTGCCATTCGTAATTATTACGTACCGAAAAATCTGACTACTACCACATTGGTTTATTTGAATGAGCCAGCCAATTACTATAAATATTCCATAGCCACCAATGGTGAAGTGTGGCGAAGTGAGCGCTTGAATTATGCGGCGGTCCCGGCAAATGACACTGCTGCGCATGGCTGCGATACCACTGTAAACGTGGTTGGCTGGAGAAACTGCACACAAATCACACCTACCGGTCGCACTGAAGCTAATGAGCGGCAGAATTTCGCTACCTGGTATTCGTTTCAACGTACTCGTACCAAAATGGCCAAAGCCGGTGCCAGTGATGCTTTCTCAGGCTTGAGCACTAATCTACGCGTAGGGTTCACTACTATTTGGGGCGGTAATGTTGTTGCAGGCGTGAGAACGCCATTTCTTATACCGGTCGGCACCGACAACGGTCTGTTTCGTGATGGAACGTCTCCGGTAACCAGCAATCGGACTACGTGGTTCAATAACTTGCAAACAGCTGGCGCAGGTGGCAGCACGCCACTCAAAGGCGCGCTTCAATCCGCGGGCACGTATTTTAGTAATACCGCCGCCACCGGACCGTACGGCCCTGAAAGTACCACCACTCAGCTGACTTGCCGCCAAAACTTTGCCATCCTCACCACCGATGGTTTTTGGAATGCTACCAACAACTACACAGCAGCCGTAGCGAATGCCGATAACGCTGCTGGTTCAGTCATTCTTCCACCCGCCGGCTCTCCGATAACCCCTACTGGATACACTGCTGTTAACCCCTACAAAGATAATTGGAGCGATACGCTAGGCGACATTGCCAATTATTATTGGAAGAGAGATTTACGTACCGATCTCGAAAACAGGGTGCCCGTCACAGCTAACAACCCAGCATACTGGCAGCACATGGTGACTTTCGGCATTTCGATTGGCCTCAGGGGCACACTGGACCCTGTTGCTGACTTGCCAAGCTTGACTGCGGGTACCGTGAACAGTAACGGCACCACCGGGTGGCCAGACCCTACGCCTGCCGAGGATCCTAGGCGTATTGATGATCTTTTTCACGCATCGGTTAATGGTCATGGCAAATTTATTGCCGCCCAAAGCCCGACGCAATTTAGAGACGGACTCAGAGCAGCACTGGAAGCCATTTCAACCGTGCCGTCATCCAATTCCAATGCCTCAGCCAACAGCACTTCGCTGGACGATGGTTCGTTGCTATTCCAAGCAAAATATTTCCCGACTAAATGGGCAGGCGAGCTCAGTGCATTTACCATCACTAACGGCGTGCTCGGCGCGACGCCATATTGGTCTGCTTCGTCCAATATTCCTGCCTTTGGGGCACGAAACCTATTGACCTGGAATGGCACGACGGGCGCCGCTTTTCCAACCGCTACTCAAAGTCTTGCATTAACGCCTACAGTGGCAAGTTACATCTTGGGTGACAGAAGTAACGAAAGAACCACCACAAACCCGACCGGCACATTACGTGAACGCCTACATTTATTGGGCGATATTATTAATTCCTCACCCGCTTATGAAAAGCAAACGAGCACCCTCTATGTAGGCGCCAATGACGGCATGTTGCATGCGTTTAACAGTACCAATGGTGTTGAACGTTTTGCTTACGTGCCCGGTGGCGTGAGTATGGCAAATCTTAAAACAGTGAGCGATCTCGATTACACGCATCGTTTTTTCGTTGATGGTTCTATCGTGGTTTCAACCCGGGCTCAAACCACTGGCGTAAGTAATTTCACGGCGCCAAACAATAATAAAAATATCCTGGTCGGTGCCTTGGGTCGCGGTGGCAAAGGCGTTTTTGCCTTAGACGTTACTAACCCTTCTGCCATGACTGCAGTCAACGTAAAGTGGGAGTCACCGGCAAGTACCGGTATGGGCAATGTATTGGGGCGCTCGTTCATTGCCAAACTAAATAGTGGTGAAACTGCAGTCATTGTCGCCAATGGCCCCAATAGTACTAGTGAAACGGCGCAATTATTTATTTATGATTTGAATACCGGTGCCCTAATTTCCCAAATCAACACCGGTGCAGGTTCAGCAGCCGCGCCTAATGGTTTGTCCTCACCCATTGGTTGGGACAACGATAACGATGGCGATTTGGATTATGTTTACTCTGGCGATTTGCTGGGCAATATGTGGAAGTTCGACATATCCAGCAATAACTCAAACAATTGGGGCAACGCCGCCAATCGTGTCATTTTATATACCGCGTATGACGCAGGGTCGCCTGCAAAACGGCAGCCAATTACCGGCCGCCCAACGATTGCAAGAGATCCTACTACCTATAATCGCTGGGTTTTCTTTGGTACCGGTCAATTCTTGACCGCTTCCGATCCGGCATCAAAAGACGTACAAACTTGGTATGGCATTATTGATGGAAGCGCTACTATTTCTGGTCGTTCCCAACTTGACCAACGGAAAATTGCGGTCACTGGAACCATTACCAGATATGCATCAGATGGCACTACAGTGTTAGGAATTGAAAAAGTCCGTGGCTTCGAGCCTGCTGCGACGTTAACTACGGGTCAAAAAGGTTGGTATCTTGATTTCATCACGCCGCCCAACCCGCCTGGCACATTCGAAGGTGAACGTATGGTTGGTGATCAACGTATTTTCGATAATATATTGGTGGCGGCCAGCATTATCCCCAGCTCCGATATTTGTACCCCTGGCGGTAGTGGCTTTGTGAATGCAATTGATGCATTTACAGGTACCAGTATTAGCACCGGCTTCTTTGATGTTAATGCCGATGGCGATTTTACAAACGATATCGTCGGCACTGGGGCTAGCAGTGTTATTGTCGGCTCGCTGGATTTCAGAGTCGGCATGGGTACTAACCCACTGATTGGTACTGACGATATTATTCAATGTGGTTCTGTCGGCAACTGCGGAACAGGCAAACATAAGACATCTGACCGTGTTGGTCGTATTTCATGGCGTGAGATTTTAGGAAATTAATTATATGAAAAAATTATCGAAATCTAGCGCAGGCTTGAATAAAGCCTTACGGTCTGGCAGAGCAGACGAGGCTGGCTTCACATTAATTGAATTAGTCATTGTGATAGCGATTGTCGGGATTTTGACGACAATTGCTTATGCCAGTTACGAAAACTCGATCGTTAAGTCCCGTAGAAAAGCTGCAACGTCATGCGCATTGGAAGCGTCGCAATTTATGGAGCGCTTTTACACAACCAATCTTCGTTATAACCAGACTAATGCAACAACCCCGGTGGCTGTTGCGATGCCGCAACTCGGTTGCGACACTGACCTGACGGGCTTTTACGATATTCAGTTTAATGGAACGCCCACAGCAATAGCTTATTCGGTGGAGGCTGCACCTCAAGGCGTACAAGCTACCAAAGACGCAAAATGTGGAACGCTCAGGATTAATCAGCTGGGTCAGAAAACCATCACGGGTACAGTAGGGACTGTGGATGAATGCTGGAATAAATAAATTTCAGTTCGATACACACAAAAAAGCCTGCATTTAGCAGGCTTTTTTGTGTATCAATAAATAGATTAAAAATAATGGCGCCCGAAGTTGGACTCGAACCAACGACCCCCTGATTAACAGTCAAGTGCTCTAACCAGCTGAGCTATTCAGGCAAGGCGCGTATTTTGCGATGATAGCGCTGATACGTCAACCCAAATATTACGAAAACTACGGTGTGCAGCTAGTTTGCGGGCTTGCAGCGACTCGCATACGTCCGGTATTGCTTAAAAATAATGATCGTGAGCGCTGCGGGCTACGTTCGTCGCAGAGTTTGAAATGTGCATTTGAGCCAAAATTGCCACCGCCAGATTGAAAAGCAATACGGGTTCTGCCTTGGCTGGTCAGAATATGCAGCTCTGGCGGTATCTCGTTGAAGCTGCCGAGTTTTCTGTCGCCGGCATCACGTTCGCGGTTGGCATTATTGTCTTCAAACACCAGCCAGCCATCGCTCCAATCAAAGGAATTCTCGCAGCTAAGGCCATCTGCACTCGGGCAGAGTACGGCCCTTGTGCCGCCTATGAAGGAAAAATTAGCCGCGTTATTGATGGAAGTAAAAATCGCCGATTCAGCCGCCCCCATATGGGCGCGTGCCATCGCGCTGCCATAGCTCGGAATAGCGATGGCAAAAATAATGCCCAGGATTGCCAGCGCGACCAATAACTCGATCAGTGTGTAACCGGTTTGCTTATTCATAAATCCCCCAAGAAAGTAACTACGTGAATGTGGTCACAGTTTGCTTGCGTCCGAAGCCGTTTTTTATCAGGCAAATTCCGACCCTTGGGTAGGGATTTCCTGACCCGTGTCGGCTGACCTTGTCATCGCAATCACGACCACGGGCTATACTGGTGAATTGTATTTTTGGACGCCACCATGTCTGATCGCTTCGAGCTTGAATCTCCGTTTCAACCGGCCGGTGACCAGCCGCAGGCGATTGCGCGTTTGATCGAAGGTTTTGAAGCTGGCCTAGCGCATCAAACCTTATTGGGCGTAACCGGTTCGGGTAAAACTTTCACTATTGCCAACATGATTCAGGTGGTGCAAAAGCCGACCCTGGTTTTGGCGCCGAATAAAACCTTGGCGGCCCAGCTTTACGGCGAGTTCAAAAGCTTTTTCCCGAATAATGCCGTCGAATATTTCGTAAGTTATTACGATTACTATCAGCCCGAAGCCTATGTAGCTTCGAGCGATACCTTCATCGAAAAAGATTCCAGCATCAACGAACATATCGAGCAAATGCGCTTGTCGGCGACGAAAGCTTTGCTCGAACGTCGGGATGTGATTATTGTCGCAACCGTTTCGTCGATTTATGGTCTGGGCGACCCGAATGAATATTTCCGCATGTGTCTGCATTTGGTGCGTGGCGATAAAATCGATCAGCGCGAATTGATTCGCCGTCTGACCGAAATGCAATACACCCGCAACGACACCGAATTACGCCGTGCCAATTATCGCGTGCGTGGCGAAGTGATTGATGTGCATCCAGCCGAATCGGATAACACCGCCGTAAGAATTGAATTATTTGATGGTGAAATTGAAAACATCGCCATGTTCGATCCACTGACCGGCGAGGTGTACAACAAGTTGCCGCGTTTTACCTTGTATCCAAAATCGCATTACGTCACCACGCGACGCACCGTGCTCGATGCGATTGACACGATTAAAGACGAAATGAAAGAGCGGGTGGAATATTTCTACAAAGAAAATAAACTGGTCGAAGCGCAGCGCCTGGCACAGCGTGTGCAGTTCGATATCGAGATGATGGCCGAAGTCGGTTTTTGTAGCGGCATTGAAAACTACTCCCGCCATTTAACCGGCCATATGCCTGGCGAACCGCCGCCCTGTTTATACGATTATTTGCCGCCTGATGCCTTGCTGGTGATTGACGAATCGCATGTGACTATTCCGCAATTGGGCGCGATGTATAAGGGTGATCGTTCGCGTAAAGAAACGCTGGTGAACTTTGGTTTTCGCTTGCCGTCGGCGCTGGACAACCGGCCCTTGATGTTTGAAGAATGGGAGCGGCGCGCGCCACGTGCCGTGTATGTGTCGGCAACACCGCGTGACTATGAGTTACAACACTCGGGCGAGCAGGTGATTGAACTGGTAGTTAGGCCGACGGGCTTGATTGATCCCGAGGTCGAGATTCGTCCGGTTGCAACGCAAGTAGATGACCTGCTGTCTGAAATTCATAAACGTGTGGCAATGGGCGACCGGGTATTGGTCACCACGCTTACCAAACGGATGTCGGAAAACCTGACCGATTATTTATCCGAGCACCAAGTAAAAGTCCGTTACCTGCATTCGGATATTGAAACCGTTGAGCGCGTCGAGATTATTCGTGATCTACGGCTGGGCGTATTCGATGTGATAGTAGGCATTAACTTGCTGCGCGAAGGCCTGGACATGCCGGAAGTTTCTTTAGTCGCTATTTTAGACGCTGACAAAGAAGGCTTTTTACGTTCAAAAGGTTCGCTGATCCAAACCATTGGTCGCGCCGCCAGAAACGTCCGTGGCCATGCCATTTTGTATGCCGACAAAATGACAAAATCGATGCAAGCCGCGATTGATGAAACCGACCGCCGTCGTAAAAAACAGGTGGAATACAATCTTGAGCACGGCATTACGCCTAAAACTATCGTCAGAGAAATTGTCGATGTGATGGAAGGCGCGCGTCCGGAACTGGCCATCATCAAAAACAAGCAGGGCCAAAAAGTAGCCGACGATTCGGCAAAGTATTCCACCATGAGCCCGACAAAAATCGCCAGCTCACTCAAGCAACTTGAAAACCAAATGTATAAGCATGCACAGGATCTGGAATTCGAGAGAGCTGCACAGATTCGGGACGAGATTCAACGGCTCAAGGTTTTGATGATTGCTAATGCCTAGAAGGTGTGGT
>JAYSQD010000118.1:0-2507 GCA_043721835.1 Arenimonas sp.
GGTAATTCGGACCCCGTTTTGTGTGTAAACAGTGTGGTTGAAACTTACTGAACATGGCAAGCAATTACGATAGCGTTTTAGAGCAGCTACGTGCCGCCGGCATCATCGTTGATGATCTTCGGACCGGCACCACGAAGCCGGTCCGCTGCAAGGTGGAGGGCTCACGTGAGAAACGCGGCTGGTACATTTTGCACGAAATCAACACGGCGAATGGCGACCTGGTAATTGTCGGCAGTTATGGCGTTTGGATGGGCAGCGAAAATAATTCGCAGAAAATCGAAATCAAGAAAACCGAGTTCACCGACGAACAGCGTGAAAGCCTGCGAAAGCGCCTGGCAGATGACCGCAAGCGTGCAGAATCTGAACGCAAAGTTGAGGTCGAGCGGGCCGCGCAAGTCGCGGCCAAAGCTTGGAGCTCTTGTTTGCCTGTTGGCGAAAGCAATTACCTCACACATAAGGGGGTAGGGGCGCATGGATTACGCTTCTCGCCATCCGGCGCCTGCGTTATTCCCATGCTTGATACCGCTGGCAAAGTGCATGGGCTGCAGATTGTTCGTAGCAATGCTGAAGCCAAGGCCAAGAATCGATTGGCGAAAGAATTCTGGCCGGCGGGCTTGGCAAAAAAGGGTCACTTCCACCTGATCGGCATGCCGACGAACGTGCTCTTGGTCTGCGAAGGCTATGCCACTGGCGCAAGCTTGTATGAAGCCACTGGAATCCCGGTAGCGATTGCCTTCGATGCCAACAATCTGGCGCCGGTGGCCGGTGCATTACGCAAGCGATACAAGCGCGTGAAAATTCTGGTGTGCGGCGACGATGATAATTTCGGCACCTGCATGTCATGCAAAGAAAAAGTAATTCTCAGTATCGAGCCGCAAACCTGCTCAGCGTGTGGCAGTGATCACAAACGCATCAACACTGGTGTTACATCGGCCAGCATGGCGGCGCTCGAAGTTGACGGTGCCTGGTGCAAACCGTACTTCGAAGACGAACCAAAACGTCACTCACTGTTCGCTAAGAAGGGCATAAAGCTTTCCGACTTCAATGATCTGCATGCCGCCGATGGCTTACATGCCGTGCGTGTACAAATAGAATACAAGCTGCAGGAACTGGGCTGGCAATTAACGCAAAAAATCGCGCCGGCAATCACCACCGAAAGCGGGGATGGGCAGGAAATACTAAAGCCCATCGAAACTACCGATGAATTGCTGAATCGTTTTGTGCTGGTGTACGGGCAGTCGGGCACCGTGTTTGATCACAAAGAACACCAGCTACTTTCTGTCAGCGACATGCGCGATGCCTGCGTCAATAAATATGTTCATCGCGCTTGGTCTGAACACCCGAATCGCGGCATTGTGCGTGTGACTGAGGTCGGCTTTGACCCGGCTTGCGATGATCCTGAAATTCGTTGCAATTTATGGGCTGGGTGGCCAACAAAACCTAAAGCCGGAAGCTGCGAAAAATTACTAACTCTCTTGCGCTACATGTGCAGCGCAGAAACCAATTCCGAAAAATTGTATCAGTGGGTTTTGAACTGGGTCGCGTACCCGATTAAATTCCCTGGCGCAAAAATGAAAACCACCTTGGTCCTGCATGGCCCACAAGGTACTGGTAAAAATTTATTTTTTGAAGCTTTGATGAACATTTACGGCAAATATGGCCGTGTGATTGATCAATCGGCTATTGAAGACCGCTTTAATGACTGGGCGTCTCGCAAATTATTTCTAATTGCCGACGAAGTAGTGGCGCGGTCTGATTTGTACCACGTCAAAAACAAGTTGAAAGCCTTTATTACCGGTGTTTGGATACGAATAAACCCGAAAAATATGGCCGCTTACGACGAAAAAAACCACGTTAACATCGTGTTTTTATCAAATGAATTTATGCCGGTGGTGCTTGAAGAAGATGACCGACGGCACACCGTAATTTGGACGCCGGAAAAACTCGATCAAGAATTCTATAAGTCAGTGCTTTACGAAGTTGCAAACGGCGGTGTTGAAGCACTGCATGATTATTTAATTAATCACGATGTGGGGGGTTTCAATGAAGGCACCTTGCCGCCGTTCACTGATGCAAAAAAAGAATTGATCAACCTAAGCATGGACAGTCCTAGCCGATTTTTCAACGCGTTTATGGCCGGTGAATTCGACGGGTTCAAAGTCCAGCCGTGTTTGGCACAAGAATTTTATGATCTTTATCGAATTTATTGCCAGCAAGTGGGTGCTCGGCCGGCCCCTTTACCTAAATTTTTGAACGCATTGGATCGAAAACATAACTGTCCGTGCGTGCGAAAGCGATATGAATCCTACGACACGGCTGAAGATAAGGTAAAAGGCCCGCATTCCATCGCCACATTCGGGCTCGAACCGCCCGTAGGCGACAACGAATTGAAATATTACGGCGAAAATATCAACAGTTTTCGGCTTGCCTTGAAAGATTTAAAGGGGAAAAACCGTGATTAAGCCCAATTCTGTGCGCTATGTGCGGCATGGTGTGCGCTATCCCGT
>JAYSQD010000119.1:0-1075 GCA_043721835.1 Arenimonas sp.
AGATCAGAAAAACGATAATCCGGCGGCAAATCAGAGTCTGCATACAGGGCCAAGTCCAGTCCGCCCCGTGCCAAATTTTCCAGTGTACCCGCTGCCCAAGTCACCGCCTCAACCTGAATATTTGGCGCCATCCGGTGCAGAGACGCAAATCCCGGAGTTAACACGCTCATCGCACCATAATCGGTTGTGGCAATTTTAAATTTCCGGTTTGATGCGAATGGGTCAAACAGGTCCGGTTTGAGCGCATCTTCAATTGAGCGCAGCGCAGTGGCCAGCTGCGTCCGCAAACTTTCTGCGCGCGGCGTGAAAGCGACTCGCCCTTGCGATCGAATAATCAGCGGATCGCCAATCACGTCGCGCAACCTCGCAACAATCCGGCTTGCGGCAGGCTGGCTTAGGCCAAAAGCTTCACCTGCCTGCGTGATGCTCCCTGTTTCGAGCAACAAGGCTAACAAACGCAGGGTGCGAATGTCGAGAGAATTAAGTGCAGTTACATCAGCTTTTTGCATGTTGCCAATGATTAACCTATCATAGTGTAAATGCAACTTTGGTGCGATTACACGATTGTCAAGGAGACTTACAATGACATTCAAATCGCATTTTATATCTACCCTCATTGGTGCCAGCCTGCTGATTGGCACTGCGGGCGCAGCTTTTGCCGACAATCGTAGCACTGCAAAACTGTTTTATCAGGCGTTGGCGGAAAACAAGCCGGACTTACTTGATCAGGTACTTGCTCCAGATTGGCTTGATATTCCGCCAAATCCGCATCAAGAGCCGGGCCGAGATGCCATGAAGCCCGTAATCGGGTTTTTCAACAAGACTTTGAGCGGGCTGAAGATTACCAATGACGACATCATCGAGGCAGGTGACAAGGTTATCGTTCGTTCAACAATCGAGGGAACTCAGGCGGGTGACTTCGCCGGATTTCCGGCAAAGAATAAGCTTTTCAAAATTATGGCTATCGACATTCATCAGTTCAAAGATGGCAAGGTCATCAAAACATGGCATGTTGAAGAATGGTTAAGTGGCCTATTTCAAATGGGTGCCTTTAACAAAGATTAAGAGCCGATCC
>JAYSQD010000120.1:0-13186 GCA_043721835.1 Arenimonas sp.
CGTGCGCCGTATGCGCACGTTTTGTTATTAACAATATTGTTTAACGTCTAGACGAGGAAACACCCATGTCCCTGAATAAAGCCCTGCTCGCATTGGCCCTGGCCGCTGCACTGACCGCCTGCACAAAAACCGACGACGCTGCTACGGATGCTGCTGCGACCGACGCTGCTGCAACCGTAGACGCTGCTGCAACTGACGCTGCAGCAACTGTTGACGCTGCTGCTACCGACGCTGCTGCAACTGTTGACGCTGCTGCAACTGATGCTGCTGCTGCCGTTGATGGCGCCGCTGCTGATGCTAAAGACGCAATGGCACCTGCTGCCCCAGCTGCTCCAGAAAAGAAGTAATAACTTCTCTTTCCTGAGTAACGATAAAAACCGCTGGTGCAAACCGGCGGTTTTTTTTCGCCTGTTTTTTGTGAACTAAGCTTGTACTAGGCTGAACTTGGCATAGCGATTAAACTTAAGGCCCCTCGCGATGGGCTGCTAGCAATGCCAGTTATCAAGTCACTAATTGAAACAAAATCACCCGAGTTTCAAGAAAATCACGCCTACTTATCGTCACAGGTAGGCACATTCGAAGAACAGCAACATCGCATTGCACTGGGCGGCGGTGAAAAAGCCCGAACCAAACATACCGAACGTGGAAAGCTGCTACCGCGCGACCGTATTGCTGCCCTGCTCGATCCGGGCTCTCCGTTCTTGGAATTATCTTCGCTTGCTGCCCATGGCATGTTCGATGATCAGGCCCCGTGTGCCGGCATCATTACCGGCATTGGACGAGTACATGGCACCGAAGTCATGGTGGTCGCGAACGACGCCACTGTAAAAGGCGGCACCTATTTTCCGATTACCGTCAAAAAACATTTGCGTGCCCAGGAAATCGCTTTTGAAAATCGCCTGCCTTGCATTTACCTGGTGGATTCGGGCGGAGCATTTTTGCCGATGCAAGACGAAGTCTTTCCAGACAAAGAACACTTCGGGCGTATTTTTTATAATCAGGCACGCTTGTCGGCCGAAAATATTCCGCAAATTGCCGTTGTCATGGGTTCTTGCACAGCCGGCGGTGCTTACGTTCCCGCCATGTGCGATGAAAGTATTATAGTCAAGGAACAAGGCACTATTTTTCTTGGTGGCCCACCGCTCGTGAAAGCGGCGACTGGCGAAGTGGTCGATGCCGAAACCCTCGGCGGTGCCGACGTGCACACCAGCATTTCAGGTGTTGCTGATCATCTTGCAGAGAACGACGCCCACGCACTCGACATTGCCCGCAATATTGTTTTCAATCTCAATCGCAAAAAAACCATTGGGCTGGCTTTGCAAACGCCGCGAGAACCTTTGTATTCAAGCAGTGAGTTGTACGGCCTGATTCCCAAAGATACCCGCAAGCCTTTCGATATTCGCGAAGTCATTGCGCGGCTTGTTGATGGCTCCGAGTTCCAGGAATTCAAAGCCCGCTATGGCAAAACTTTAGTCTGCGGCTTCGCCCATATTCACGGCTACCCGGTCGGCATTATCGCCAACAACGGTATTTTGTTTTCCGAAAGCGCATTGAAAGGCGCGCATTTTATCGAGCTCTGCAATCAACGTGATATTCCACTCGTGTTTTTGCAAAACATTACCGGCTTTATGGTCGGTAAAAAATACGAGCATGCCGGTATCGCAAAAGATGGCGCCAAAATGGTCACTGCGGTCGCCTGCTCACATGTACCAAAATTTACTGTCGTCATCGGCGGCAGTTTCGGAGCCGGAAACTACGCCATGTGCGGGCGTTCGTATGGCGCGCGTTTTTTATGGATGTGGCCAAATGCACGCATCAGTGTAATGGGCGGGGAACAGGCGGCATCTGTTTTAGCAACGGTCAAGCGCGACGGTATTGAAGCCTCAGGTAAAACCTGGAGCGCCGAAGAAGAAGAAACTTTCAAGGCACCCATTCGCGACCAATACGAACGCCAAGGCCACCCCTACTATGCCTCTGCTAGGCTCTGGGATGACGGCATCATCGACCCTGCCGATACCCGTCGCGTATTGGGCCTGGCAATCTCGGCTTCATTGAATGCACCGATTGTAAAATCACGATTCGGTGTTTTCAGAATGTAAAAAAAACCGCACCGTCACGGTGCGGCTTATTGCAAAAAAGCTCAATACTTAATACATCTCATATTCAATCTGAAAACGGAAGGTTTGATCAGGCGCATTGTCATTCAGACCGACAAGATAGGCTGCGTCAAATCCGAGTTTGTTGCCATTGGCTAATTTTTTTAATCCGAAAATGGCAGGGCCTACACTATGCTTGTCGCCATCACCCAGTTGACTAATTTCACCCAAGCCACCGAAGCCCTGAACACCAAACTCGAGGCTCTGCTTGCCGGTCCATTTCACCTGCCAACTGTAATCAAGTTCAATATCATTACTCGCGCCACTGCCCACTTGACGCTCCAGTATTAGATTGAGGTTACTGATGCTGCCGCCAATTTGTTTCTCGAACATGGGGCCAATTTTTATTTCATCCGGACCGGCAGCAAAGGTGTGCTCGTATTCTGCGAACAAGCCAACATCAACCCAATGCTTGCCCTGCTCGGTTAAAACAATAATATTTTCCCATTCCCATGCTTCCATGCTGCCGCCGTAACCATTAAGACCGGAATATTCCACCACCAATTCGGTTTTCCAGCGATCAGTAACGCCATAGCCAACATCAAACACATAAGCATGCTCGGAAGGATCGGTATTAAAATCACGATAGCCGCCGCGAAATTCAAATTCGGTTTCGCCTTTTTCTACAATCGGGCGATACACTTTATCAGCCGGACCAGCAGCTGCTATGCCTGATAACATCATCGAAATTAATACTGCCGCTTTTTTTAAATTGTTCTTCATAAATTACCTTTTAATTAGAGCTTATTTTTAGACAACACTAGCCGTGGCCCGGTTGATTGAGCCAATAAATTAATCAACCTGCTTAACTATTTAACGATCAGAACGCCCTGAGCCGTCTTTGGATTGAACTCGCCAAAGAATGGATAACGACCTGGCTTTAATGGACCCACAAACACCGTGATGCGGCCTTTGCCTGTAACAATTTTTTCGCGATTGAGCTCGTGGCTTTCAAACTCTTCCGGGCTTGCATCTTCATTGATGATAATTAACTTGACCTTGGTCTTTGCCGGAATAGTAATTTCTGCAGGCACGAAACGATGATCACGAATCGTCAATTTGTATTCGGCAACCGGTGCAGCAGCTAACGTGGCAGAAAACAGCAATGCAATAATTAGAATCAATTTCGACATGAACATTCCTATGAAAATTATTTTAAGCGTTTACTTGCTTATTCGCACTGAGGTTTTTAACAATCGGCAAACGAAACACGCGCATACCCACGAGCAATAAAGTCACCGTTGCACCGTAAAAAACTAATTGCATAGCACTTGGTGCAGCGCTGTAACCGATAAGAACATGTAGCGTTTTGCCAATGAAAGAAGCATCACTCAGCAAAGCACTGGTATCCCATACCGGGTCAATCAGTGCAGGCAAAACATCGGCTTGTACTAAATAACCGGCCGCCGATGCTGCCAAGCCGGCGGCAAGTAATACCATCAGACCGTTGGTGGCGCTAAAGAAATGACGCATGGGGATTTTTAGCAGGCCAGCATACATCGCGTAACCCAGAGCGATACCACACACTAAGCCAAGAATCCCGCCACTCAATAGCGGCCCAATATCGGTGCCGCTCGCGATTAAGCCATAGCCAAACAACACGACTTCTGAGCCTTCTCGTAATACTGCCAATGCAATCACAATAAGCAATGCCGTCATCGGCCGATGACCGCTACTAACATCATTCCCCATGGATCGCATCTGGGTCGCGAGCTCGCGTCCATGCCGTGCCATCCAGACGACATGCCAGCCAATCATAATGACAGCCGCTATCAATACGCCAGCGTTAAACCATTCTTGCCCCATGCCGCTCATAGCATTTGCAATCTGATTAGCGAACAAAGCAACGATCAGCGCGCCTAGTATTCCTAGAGCAATTCCCGCACCGATCCAGCGCTCACGCCCGATGACCGAGCGAGTTGCTGCCGCCACGATACTCACAATTAAGGCGGCTTCTAAAACTTCGCGAAACACTAAAAGCAAGCTAGCAAGCATAAATAACTCCAAATCTTATGCTAATAATAATGATTCTCATTTAGATTGCAAGCTTTTTGATGAAAAAACTTACAGGGTGTGGCTGCGGCCTGAGATATCCCCACGCCTACGCTGATACATAAACTGTGGCGGTGTGTTTTATTTTCGATTTGTTGTGAATGATTCGCTATCCATGAATGTGTGCAGGAAATGCGCTTAAAACTCTCGCGAATCGACGAATACGTTGGAGGCCCCTTGGGGGCGCAGTAGATATCCCGATTTTGATGATGAATAAGAACCTCAGATGGTCTTGAAGGTACGTCGCCCGCAAGCGGCCTCCTACGAAAGCAATCTGAATTCGTGATAATCAACTATTTATAAAGATACTTTGTAAGGCCTGCCTCAGGCCTGCGGCGCAACATCTACAGGTTGCGTGGATGCTCATACTTGCGCGGCACATGCAGCTTACTCGCTACAATTTTGTGAGTCGTTAATGGGCAGGAATCTGGGCGCAGCAAGCAGTCGCCGCTACTTTGAGCAACCATTACATGTCGAGCATTGGGTCTGGCATGAACCTGCGCTGTTTACAGTAAGCAAGTTGACATCAATCGCACGATTATTTTTACGTGTAAACAAATGCCGGCCATTGACATAAAGCTCTGGCAGAAAATGTTTGATCGCAAACAACGCTGCTGCAATAAAGATCAAACCCATTACCAATGTTTCTATCCAAGCGTAGTTCATAAGCACATCCTTGCGATTTGATAGGTAGCAAAAGAGGCGAAATAGGCCAGGGCAAACAAATAGCCGGTCGAAATAAAGACTTGCTTCCAGGAATTGGTTTCGCGCTTGATAACCGCCAGCGTCGATAAACATTGCGGTGCGTAGATATACCAAACCAATAAGGACAACGCGGTTGGAATACTCCACTGCGCCGCAATCAAAGGCGATAAAGCCTGCGCTGCCACATCATCGCCACCGGAAATGGCATAGACAGTAGCGAGTGCGGCAACCGCGACTTCGCGTGCGGCAAGACCGGGAATAAGGGCGATACAAATTTGCCAATTAAAACCAATCGGGGCAAAAAACGGTTCCATAAAACGTCCGATTTGCCCGGCAAAACTATAGTCAATTGCAGGCAAAGTCGCACCATCGGGCGGTGCCGGATAACTGGACAGAAACCAGAGGATGACTGTCAGCGATAAAATAATGCCGGTCACGCGGCGCATAAAAATAATGGTGCGTTCCCACAAGCCCATCGCTATGTCACGCGGATTTGGCCAGCGGTAACGCGGCAATTCCATCATCAAGGCATGTTCGCTTTTATCCTTGCGGGTTTTTTTAATCACATAGCTTACTAACATGGCGCTCAAGATTCCCGCCATATACAAGGCGAATAAAACCAGGCCCTGCAAATTAAAAATTTTCATCACTTCGGTACGCGGAATAAACGCACCGATCAATAATGTGTAAACCGGCAAACGTGCCGAGCAAGTCATTAGCGGCGCGACCATAATGGTGGCGAGTCGATCACGCGGGTCTTGAATGCTGCGCGTTGCCATAATGCCGGGAATGGCGCAGGCGAAACTCGATAGCATGGGAATAAACGAGCGTCCGGTTAATCCTGCGGCAAACATGAAGCGATCAAGCAGGAAAGCAGCGCGTGGTAGATAACCGGATTCTTCCAATATCAAGATAAACAAAAACAGCATCAGAATTTGCGGCAGGAATTCCATCACCGTGCCGAGACCCGCAAAAAGTCCATTGCTAATCAAACTATTAAGCGGGCCCGCGGGTAATGCAGAACTGACAGATGAACCTAACCAAGCAATCGATGTAGAGACCATATCCTGCAAAGGTGCTGCCCAGGAAAACACCGCTTGAAACATTAGAAACATGACAACGGCCAGAATCGATAACCCCAGCACTGGATGCAACACCACGCGGTCTAACTTATCACCGCGACTGTCGGCCTGAGCAGGCATATCAACGGCAATCGCCATGACTTCGCGTACACGTTTATGCAGGTCCATATTCTTCGCTAACACCGTTGACTCAGGTGTCGGCAAGTCGAGTTGCTTTGCCAATGCTTCGGCACCCTGGCGACGTACCGCAATCGTTTCAACCACTGGCATATTTAATTCGCGCGATAAAGCTTGCGAATCGATTTTGATTCCGCGACGTTCCGCTTCATCCATTAAATTCAGCGCCAAAATCATCGGGCGGCCGAGCTGTTGCAACTCGAGCACGAAGCGAAGATGCAAACGCAGATTGGTGGCATCGGCAACGCAGACAATAATATGGGGCAGACCGACATCAGCTAAACGCCCCATGCAAACATCGCGGGTAATGGCTTCATCGGGGCTGGCTGGCGTCAGACTATAGGTGCCAGGCAAATCCAGCACATGCACAGACCTACCTAATGGTGTGATGAATTTCCCTTCCTTGCGTTCAACGGTAACACCAGCATAGTTCGCCACTTTTTGGCGGCCGCCGGTCAAGCGGTTAAAAAGCGCGGTCTTGCCACAATTTGGGTTACCGACCAAGGCAATGTTCATGGCAGGCGTGGCGGCGTTCATTTCGTGTCCGTGAAGCTGATCTGGATACGAGCGGCTTCGTTTCGGCGCAAGGCAAACTGCGAGCTGGCAATATTCACCAGAATTGGCTCGGCACCCAATGGGCCCAGTGCGCGAATCTTGATCAATTCACCGCTGACAAAACCTAGGTCCCGCAAGCGCTGGGCAATGGCATCCGCTGGATAGGCGTCATCAACCGACACCACACTGGCCGTTTGTCCTAAAGCGAGCTCGCTGAGTAACATTCACGTTCCGAAGTAAATGGTAATGATTCCTATTATACATCCATGCCAAGCCGCAACAAGCTGCCGCTATGGCAAACCGGGCCAGCTCGGTATCATTGGGGATTCCTAAACGTGATGAGCAAGCCGTGCTAACTCTGAACAAACCTGCGGGCGTTGCCACGCTTGCCCTGAACCGCCCGGAAACCCATAACGCGTTCGATGCCGAGTTGATTCAGAAAATTACAGCCGCGCTGGAAGATTTAGACCGTGATGAGAGCGTCCGAGCCGTCATTATTACCGGTACGGGTTCCACCTTTTCTGCTGGGGCCGATTTGAATTGGATGCGCTCAATGGCGACCGCCACTGAGTCGGACAACTTACACGACTCGCTGCAACTCGCCAAATTAATGCGCACCTTAAATTACCTCAGCAAACCGACCATTGCCCGTGTAAACGGTGCAGCTTATGGCGGCGGCGTTGGCTTGATTGCCTGTTGTGATATTGCGATTGGTATAGAAGCCACGAAATTTTCTTTAAGCGAAGTAAAACTCGGATTGGTACCGGCGGTTATTTCTCCATATGTTATTTCCGCAATTGGCCTTCGCCATGCGCGGCGATTATTTTTAAGTGCGGAGATATTTGATTCTGCCCTCGCCCTGCGCATCGGCCTGCTCCACGAAATTGTGCCGCATGCGCAACTCGATGAAGCTATCGACAAGACTTTGCATTGGCTGCTGAAAGGTGGCCCGGTTGCGCAGAAGGAAGCAAAAGAATTGGCCTTGCGCATTAGCGGAAATACTCTTGCGAATGCAGAAAAACTGGATCATGAAAACGCTGCTCTAATTGCAAAATTACGAGTATCGAAAGAGGGCCAGGAAGGTTTGAATGCTTTTCTGGAAAAACGTCCGGCCCACTGGGTATAAGGAACTTACATGATTAACCATCTCGGCATTAGCGTTTCGAATTACCAGCAAAGCAAAACATTCTTTCTAAGCGTTCTGGCAACACTCGGGCATGAATGCATAATGGAAGTCACACCGGCAATGACCGGCACTGATTCCTGGCATGCGGGTTTTGGCTCGAATAAAAAACCATCGTTATGGATTAACTCGGCAGGAACGGTGTGTGCATCGATGCATATCGCGATTACTGCTTCGAGCCGCGCCGAGGTGGACGCTTTTTACCAGGCGTCACTCGTCGCAGGCGGCAAAGACAATGGCGCGCCGGGTTTGCGCCCGCATTACCATCCTAATTATTACGGAGCTTTTATTATTGATAGAGACGGTCACAACATCGAAGCCGTTAGCCATTCTGCCTAAGAGCCCATCATGCAAAAACCCATTATCAATCTCGACCAATTACAAGCCCGTTTGATTACTCAGCTGCCAAATGAATCACCCGACAAATATCGCGGTGCCGAGATGGCAGAAATTGCCGAGCATATTGGCGCACAGCGTTTGGGCTACAACATGACAATAGTCCCGCCCGGAAAAACTGCGTTCCCATTTCATAATCACTACGGCAATGAGGAAATGTTTTTTATTCTTGAAGGTGAAGCTGAGGTTCGCATCGGTGAACATCGCTACCCTATTCGTTCGGGCGATTTTATTGCCTGCCCGGTGGGTGACGAAAGCACGGCTCATCAACTCATAAATACCTCAAGCACATTAATGCTGAAATACCTTGGTGTCAGCACGACGCAATCGCCTGATCTAGTGCAATACCCAGATTCTGGAAAGGTCGGTGCAGTACATCATATTGAAGATAATAAGGCCGTACGAATTCGCAACTTTGAAAAAAATAATATTGGCTATTGGGAAGGCGAATAAAACAATGTTTGATAAAATTTTGATCGCCAATCGCGGTGAAATCGCTTGCCGCATTATTCGTACCTGCCGACAATTCGGCATTCGTACAGTGGCGGTATATTCCGATGCCGATGCAGGCGCACAGCATGTAAAACAGGCCGACGAAGCAATCCATATTGGCGGCTCAATGCCTAACGAAAGTTATTTGCGTGGCAATAAAATTATTGCAGCCGCTCTGAAAACCGGTGCGCAGGCAATCCATCCCGGCTATGGTTTTTTATCTGAAAACGCCGATTTTGCTGAGGCCGTGGAAGCAGCTGGCATTCGTTTTATCGGCCCGAAAGCCGCGTCAATGAGAAAAATGGGCAGCAAGGCCGGCGCCAAGGATTTAATGTCCTCGCATGGTGTGCCCGTAGTGCCGGGCTATACCGGTGAAAATCAGGACGCTGCATTTTTGCTTACACAAGCCGACAACATTAAGTACCCATTGATGATTAAAGCCGCCCATGGCGGCGGTGGCAAAGGTATGCGAATTGTTCGTAGCCATGAGGAATTTTTATCGAATCTGGAATCCTGCCAGCGCGAAGCAAAAAATGCTTTCGGTCGTGATCGTGTATTGCTCGAAAAATATATCGAACAGCCGCGTCATATTGAAATTCAGATCTTTGCCGACAGTCATGGCAACACAATTCATTTGAATGAACGTGAGTGTTCGGCCCAGCGCCGCTATCAAAAAGTGATTGAAGAATCTCCCTCGCCTTTTCTCTCTCCAGAACACCGCAAACAAATGGGCGACGCCGCGGTACAAGCTGCAAAGGCGATTGATTACGTCAATGCCGGCACCGTCGAATTTATTGTCGGTGCCGATGGCGATTTCTATTTCATGGAAATCAATACGCGCCTGCAAGTCGAGCATCCGGTAACCGAGATGGTTACCGGTCTGGATTTAGTGGAATGGCAGCTTAGAGTTGCCGCTGGCGAAAAACTGCCGCTGATGCAATCAGATATTCAAACAAAGGGTCATGCGATTGAAGTTCGCCTGTACGCCGAAGACCCGGAAAAGAATTTTTTGCCGGGCTCGGGGCGTCTTGAAAAATTACATCTGCCAGCTTCATCAAAAAATATACGGATTGATGCAGGTGTGATTGAAGGCGACAGCGTCAGTATTTTTTACGACCCGATGATTGCAAAAATGATTATCTGGGACGAAGACCGCCCACGCGCATTGGCGCAACTGCAAACTGCATTGTCTTACGCCGATATCAAAGGACCTAAATCGAATATCGAATTTCTGGAAAAACTGGTGCGGCATCCTATCGTTGTGAGCGGCAAGATTACAACCAATTATCTTGACCAGCATTTGGATGAAGTGTTGCCGCATGCAGATTCAGCACCCGATCACTTTGTTATTGCCGCCACCATCAGCGCCCTCCTCGCCGATGAAAAACAAACACGGCAAGCAGCCATGCGTTCAAGCGATCCACATTCACCGTGGGCGATTGCCGATGGTTGGCGCATCGGCCACGAAAGCCAACACAAATTAAGTTTTCAATGGCGTGATCAGCATCTGGATGTTTATGCAAAAGGTGCTCATGGCAATTATCAGTTTAGCTATCAAGGTAAAAACATCGGTGTCAGCCATGCCCAGATTCGTGATGTAAACCTCACGTTCCAAATGGACGCGATGGCACAACGATTCTTGCTGCATGCCGATAAAAATACGATTACCGTTCACGATGGCCAATCACGTGCAAGTTTCCAACGTGTCCCCGCTTTCTTTTTCGATGACAGTAAAGCCAGTGGAAGTGGCGATAGAATTAATGCGCCGATGCCGGGCCGCATGGTGATTGTGAAGGCAAAAGTAGGCGATGCAGTCGTCGAAGGTCAGGAACTGGCAGTGATGGAAGCCATGAAAATGGAATTGTCATTGAAATCGCCCCGCAACGGAAAGATTGCCAGCGTGAATATTAATGCTGGCGATTTTGTTGAAGCCGATGCCATGTTGATCAAACTGGAGTCCGCACCATGAAAAACCTGACAAGGATAATTCTTGCGGCATCTTTGTTAATCACAGCATCCGGCTGCACCGGTTATGGTGTGACTTTTCAAGCGGCGCCCAGCACGACACTTTTAAACTGCCACCCGGCATTGGTGGGGGACTGGCAGGTGATTGAAGGTGAGCGAAACGCTGCCGCTTCCACCAACCAGGACTTTCTCTCGGTCAACGCCGATTGTTCCAATATTTACTCGATAACAGTCAAACAGGAATCTGGCAAGCAGGTCACTAAAGTTGACGATTTTAAAAACAATAAAAATCAGCAGATTCAATTTTCGGATGACTATATTGTTGTCACGCCGAAAGAAACCAGTTTCGAGATTACGCCTGAGATTAAAATTCCTTCCGGAAAAATTATCTATCAAATCAACAAGGGAAAAGATGGCGTTATCTTGCGTCCGGTTGATCTTGATAAAACGATCAAGCTCGTTCTCGACCGTAAAATAAACGGCCAAATATTTATTGACCGTGACAATCCCACAGGAAATCAGGCGGCAAATGTTTACGTGCGTGGCGACTCAAAGCAAGTTGCTACGTATCTGGGCACGCTGGATATCTATTCAAATGAGCGCTTGCTGCTTATTCCCACCGGCCCCAAAGAAGTAAAGCTTATTCAGAAAGCCATAAAAAGTTTTCGTCAGGATAAAAAACCAAAATGAATAATGCTGTTCGCATTGTCGAAGTCGGCCCTCGTGATGGTTTGCAGAACGAGAAAACCATCATCAGCGTGGCGGATAAAATTGCACTGATAAACCGCCTTAGTGCCTGCGGCTTTCAAACGGTAGAAGCCACCAGTTTCGTCAGCCCCAAATGGGTGCCGCAACTTGCCGATGCTGCCGAAGTGTTTACCGGCATCGAAAAATTTCCTGGCGTCAGCTATCCAGTGCTGGTACCGAATCTCCAAGGCTACGAGCGCGCACGGACGGTAGGCGCGACAGAAGTAGCGATCTTTGGTGCGGCCTCTGAAGCCTTCAGTCAAAAAAATATCAACGCAAGCATCGATGAAAGTATCGAGCGCTTTATTCCTGTATTGGAACAAGCAAAAAAAGATGGGATCAAAGTGCGTGGCTATGTGTCCACCGTATTGGGCTGCCCTTATCAAGGCGATGTGCCAATAGCCGATGTGGTGAGAGTTTCAAAACGCTTATTTGAACTCGGCTGCTATGAAATTTCTTTGGGCGATACCATTGGTATCGGAACACCGAAAAATGCCCGCCATATGTTGGCTTCTGTCGCTACCGAAATTCCGATCTCGGCATTAGCCGTACATTTTCATGACACACGCGGCCAAGCCTTGGCGAATATTCTGACCTGCTTGGAAGAAGGTGTCCGCGTGGTCGATTCCGCAGTTTCAGGCACGGGCGGCTGCCCTTATGCAAAAGGCGCGAGCGGCAATGTCGCAAGCGAAGACGTAGTGTATATGCTGGAAGGAATCGGCATGCATACAGGCATTCAAATGGATAAACTTATTGACACCGGTCGTTGGCTTTCGCAACTTCTCGGCCGCGAAACCAGCAGCAAAGTAAACCGGGCCAGCATTGCATGAGAACTCACACCCGCTACCGCACTACGTCGGCTTACACCCCCAAATACAGCAACCCGATTCGTTTTGAATCGGGCGAAGTCATTACGCTCGGCGGGCGCGATTCAGAATTTCCGGAATTTCTTTGGGCCACCGACGAGCATGGTCGCGAAGGCTGGGTGCATCAATCCAAATTCCTGGTGACTTCCGAGAAAAAGGCAGTCACCACCGCGCACTATGATGCAATCGAATTAAGTGTACGCGACGGCGAATTAGTCAGCGCAGAAGAAGCCCTCGGCGATTGGTCATGGTGTAGTAATGCCGAGGCTAAAAAAGGCTGGCTGCCCAATCATCTACTCGAACGTGTTACCGATGTATTGCCTTTTAGCATTCGGCCAATCGAGAGTCAGGATGATGCAAGCATCGCGGAAATAATTCGTAGAGTCATGCCGGAATTCGGTGCCGTCGGCGATGGCTTCGCCATTAATGACCCGGAAGTAGATTGGATGAGTCGAGCCTATGCCGAAAATCGCAGTGCTTACTTTGTCGTAGTGATGAATGGCATCGTCAAGGGCGGTGGCGGAATTGCACCACTGGCGGGCGGTGACCCGGATACTTGCGAATTGCGAAAAATGTATTTTTTACCGGACTGCCGTGGTCTTGGAGCCGGTACCGCCATGATGAGCCGCTGCCTGCAAGCCGCGCGTCAACACGGGTTCAAGCGCTGCTATCTGGAAACTTTGGATAGCATGAAAGATGCGCAAAGCCTCTATGTACGAACCGGCTTCAAGAAACAATGCGGCACCCTAGGCAACACCGGCCACGGCGGCTGCGATACGTTTTATGTTCTCGATTTGTAACTCGTAGGAG
>JAYSQD010000121.1:0-22049 GCA_043721835.1 Arenimonas sp.
GTAGGGGCGCTTGCTTGCTGCGCCCAAAATCTGTCACGACATTACAAACAGGGCGTAGCAAGCAAGCGCCCCTACGAAGCTTGTGTCGCACAGTTGTTCAATGGTTGACGTATTTCTCGCCATTAAAAACATCATCGACGCGTTGGAAAAAAGCAATGGCTTTATCACTCTTCAAGCTGTCATCAGGGGCTCTCGTCAAATCACCCTGGGCGCTAACAGAATAATTCTCAAGCCGTTTTTTCGGGCCGAGCAATGTCAAATGACGAAGGCCATCAGGCGTTGGCGTGAGATAGCCCAATTCCTGATAATTCACCAGAAACGCCCGCTGTTCCGGATTTTCACTAAGTAAATTCTGTCCGAAGAAAACACCCTCCGTCTTTATTCCGAGCACGGCCAGAAGGGTGGGCGGTAAATCAATTTGGCTCGACATATTTTCTACGCGTTTGGCAGCCAATAGTTTTGGTGCGTAGAACAAGGCTGGAATAATATATTTATTCGGAGGCAAACTTATTTTTCCTGCGACCGACGCATTGTGGTCGGCGACGATAACGAATAAGGTGTCGTCAAACCAGGATTTCTTCTTTGCTTCTTGCAGGAAATTATTAATTGCCCAGTCGGTGTATTTTACGGCACCGTCGCGTCCAGTTTTTGATGGAATATCGATACGACCATCGGGGTAGGTATAAGGCCGATGATTACTGGTCGTCATAATATGCATGAAGCGTTTGGTGCCATTTTTTGTATCGTGGTCAAGTTGCTTGATGGCTTCATTAAATAGCATTTCATCGGCAACACCCCAGACCGTTGCAAAAGAAGTATTTTCTTTTGAAAAATCATTTCTATCAAGAATACTGTAGCCATTGCCACTGAAGTAGGCATTCATATTGTCGAAGTAGCCATAGCCGCCATAGACAAACATCGGTTCAAAAGATTTTTTACGCAACATGCTGCCGAGCGTATAGAGATTTTTATTATTGGATTGTCGAACCACGGATTCTCCAGGCAATGGTGGCAAGCCTGCTGACATAGCTTCAAGGCCGCGTACGGTGCGGGTGCCGGTTGCATACAAATTTGAAAACCAGACCCCTTCATGCAAAAGTTTATCCAGATGCGGGGTAATATTTTTCTCGCTGCCGTAGGAATTCATGAAACTCGCACTAAGACTTTCAATTTGAATGATGACAATATTTTTCGGATTTAATGGCGTCGCGCTCGGCTGGTCACGCGCAAGATCAGGCCATGCGGGGGCATTTGTTTGGTAAGTTTTATCCGGCAACGTGCTGTAATAGCGCTTGAAATTGAGTTCGTTTTCACGCGTGGCAAGAAAAAAACTCGCTGGTCCGTTATGTGATAACTCCTGATTCGCCAGATTTTGACTATTGGACTGGTTGGCGTAATCCAAAGACCAAGTGCCGACAACATAAAACAAGAGTATGCCGAGTGCAGAAATACCAATGCGCGGAAAAAAGCCAACACTTTTTCCGGGCTCTAGCTTCCAATAGCGAAACACAAGGAAGCTAATAGATGCCGCAGCGACTGCCATGCCGCCGAATATGGCGGGCATGGAATACGACTCGCGAATATTGCCAATCACCTCATTGGTATAAAGCAGATAATCGACGGCAACAAAATTAAACCGTGCACCAAATTCATTCCAGAAGACGAATTCTGAAATGACCACAAATAATAAAAAAGCACTGAGCGCAAAAACAGCAATGCCACGTTTTGCACTGAACGGCCAGGCAGTTGGTTTTCCGGTATGACTGAGCGAGGTGAAAATCAGAAAAAAACCAGCCAATGCTGTTGCAAACAAAAAATCACCCAGTGCACCCTGAGCGAATGCGGCCAGTAGCTTGCCGATAGAATGATCCAGCGTTGACCATGCAACGAACATCAGGCCAATTCGCGTCAATGTAGAAAGTGCCCAGCTCATGATCAAAGCAAGCACCGGCAAATACCAAGCTTGATGGCGTAAATTTGTTTTCATGATGGTGATTACCTTTCTATGAATTAGCGTGCTTATTGTAATAATATAACAAATATTCAATTACTTGGATCTAATGAGCAATTTTTAGCTTATTCTCTTTGTCAGCAAGGCTATCGTTATGTTCTAGCCTCGTGCACACAGCTTCGATAAAAATTAGCCAGAGTTAATTAAACACTAAGTCTTAACTAAGTATTCAAGATTATGCTTGAAACTGCCATTGCATAAATGCATGCATACATCTGAGTGGAGAGGTGCAATGTTCAATAATGCCAGAACTGCCATTGTCATGACTACATCGACAAAGCTAGATGAACTGACAAGTGCGACAAGAGGAACTAATTTTTTTAGCGAACTTCTTATCATTCAGCGAATACAAAGTGAACTCCATTAGCTCCATTAACAAGCAAGTCCGCTAATCCAGAAATGAAATACTAATTTAATCAATAGGGTAAAAATGACTAATACCGAAAAACAAGAGATTTTCAGCAAGGTGCCAGAGGTGACTCTGATTTTCTGGATTATCAAAATCCTTGCAACAACGCTAGGTGAAACTGGCGGCGACGCCGTGTCGATGTCAATGAATCTAGGTTATCTTGTCGGCACTGGAATTTTTGCGCTTATTTTTATCATTGCCGTAATCGCTCAGATTTCTGCCAAGAAATTTCATCCGGTGGTGTATTGGATAACCATCATTGCCACCACCACGGTGGGAACTACCTTGGCCGACTTCGTAGATCGTTCGCTTGGCATCGGCTATTTTGGTGGAACGACCATATTATTCACACTGCTGATGGCATCGTTGTTTATTTGGCATCGAACGCTGGGCACAATCGCAGTGGACAGCGTGAGCTCGCCCAAATCCGAAATGTTTTATTGGGTCACTATCATGTTTTCCCAAACATTGGGAACTGCACTTGGCGATTGGACAGCAGACACCGCGGGCATGGGTTATGGCGGCGCGGCGATAGTATTTTCTGCCATGTTGCTCGTGGTCGTGGTTTTGTACTACGCAACATCTTTATCCCGCACGGCATTGTTTTGGGCGGCATTTATTCTTACGCGTCCCCTTGGCGCCGTTATTGGCGACTTTCTGGATAAACCTGTCAGCAAAGGTGGCTTGGAATTAAGTCGATACTCGGCGTCGGCAGCGCTGCTGGTGTTGATGGTAGCGTGCATTTTTTTCTTTCCGCACCGAGCAGCAAAAAAAGCCCACTGACGAACAAGCCGTCAAGCAAATCAAATAGCGTGGTATCCGTTAATCCCGGAAACTGAGATTAGTTGCATCCAATGGTATGAAGCATATCTTTTTAAGGGCAAATATTGATGATCAGCACGTCAGAAAATAATCAAAAAAATCTGTTCATAAAAGTTCCCGTTATCATCACTATTTATTTCTGGATCATAAAAATACTGGCAACCACCGTGGGCGAAACGGGAGCGGATTTTCTAATCTTCAACCTGCATTTTGGCTTGCCGACGACTTCTTTGTTGATGAGTGTATTGCTTGCAGGAATTTTATTTGCGCAGGTAAAGACAAAAAGATATATCCCCTGGCTCTATTGGATGACCGTGGTTTTTGTCAGTGTTGTCGGTACGCTGATTACCGATAACCTGACGGATAATCTGGGTGTTCCCTTATTGGCTTCTACCATTGTTTTTGCAGTGGCCTTAACGATAATTTTTTTCTTGTGGTACAAGGCAGAAAACTCCTTATCCATTCACAGTATTTACACCGTTAAACGCGAATTATTTTACTGGGCAGCCATTTTGATTACATTTGCGCTGGGAACAGCAGCGGGAGATCTCATGGCCGAATCCATTGGCCTTGGTTATGCCTGGTCTGGTTTCTTGTTTTTAAGCTTGATTGCCTTAATTACGCTTAGTTACTACGTGTTCAAGCTAAACGCGATCCTGGCTTTTTGGCTGAGCTATATCCTGACCCGTCCACTGGGGGCGTCTATTGGCGACTACCTGTCTCAAGACGGAGCTCACGGTGGCTTAGGGCTGGGCACTGTTGGCACCAGTGCCATTTTTTTGGCAGCCATTGTGATTTTAGTTTCTTACCTGACAATCGCACGCGTGGACGCACCTAAAAATACAAACGCAACGTAATAAGTGGTTTTTAATAATGTTTTTGGCGGCGCACTGCTTTTTTAGCAGACACGAGATCTTGAATCACAAGGGTTAGGCAATGCGAGTATTACTGATTGAAGATGATCGGATGATTGGTGAGGCAATCGAAAGTGCGCTACAAGATGCAACCTATGCTGTCGATTGGGTGCGCGATGGAGTGTCGGCTTTAAATGCTTTTGAAAATCAAGATTACAGCATCGTGCTCTTGGATTTGGGCTTGCCAAAAAAAGATGGTCTTAAAGTATTGAGTGCAATTCGTGAAAAAGGAAACCTGGTGCCCTTACTTGTTGTGAGTGCTCGTGATGCGGTTGAGGATCGAATTAAAGGACTCGATGCAGGGGCCGATGACTATGTTCTGAAACCCTTTGAAATGGGAGAGCTGCTGGCAAGAATGCGGGCTGTACTGCGGCGTAAGGGTGGCGCCGCCGGACCAACAATGAGTAATGGCGAGATCTTTTTAAATCCGACAACGCGAGAGGCAAGCGTCGGCGGCAATCAAATTCGATTATCAGCCCGCGAGTTTTCGCTGCTGTACACGTTAATGCTTCGGCCGGGTGCCATTCTGTCGCGCTCGGAATTGGAAGAGCGAATTTACGGTTGGAATGAAGAAGTGGAAAGTAATGCCGTCGAGTTTTTAATTCACGCACTAAGAAAAAAATTGGGAAGTAGTTCCATTAAAAATGTCAGGGGTGTTGGGTGGATGGTATCCAAAGAAAATTGAAACAGTCCCTGCAATACAAGTTGTCGGTTTGGCTTTGCCTAGCAATTACTGCTATTGCGATAGCGGGCGGGACCTTCGCGTTTTTCTCGGCTTTTAATGAAGCCAACGAACAACAAGATGATCAGTTACGGCAAGTGGCAGCACTTTTCAATAATCACGTTGCGCTATTAAAGCAGCAGAACAATGTGGAAGCAGGTCATGATTCCAGTTCCGATTCTGACCCCGAATTTCGTGTTCTAGTCCAAATCATTAGCCCGTCTGGAATTGAGGTACTGGGCACGCATCAGCCTCCGTTGGCAATACCAACAGGCACCGTTCAGGGTATTCAAACAATTACCGTGAACGACGAAGAATGGCGGATATTTATTAAGGCCCTCGATGCTAAGCAGCAGGTTGTGGTTGCCCAAAAGATTGTGGTTCGTGATGGCGTGGCCAGCGAAAGTGCGACGGCAACCTTGATTCCTTTCGTGATTTTGATTCCGGTCTTATTGCTGATAGTGAGTTATTTGGTTCGTGAAATGTTTAAGCCAGTCAAGCGACTGGCAAGGGATCTTGATAAGCGCGCGGAGCAGGATATACACGAAATTGATCAGACCAATTTGCCATCGGAGATTACGCCTTTTGTAGCAGCCATTAATCGAATGTTGTTACGGGTAGATAATTCAGTCGAGTTACAGCGCCGCTTTGTTGCCGACGCCGCTCACGAAATGCGGACGCCATTGACGGCATTATCCTTGCAAGTGGAGCGGCTTGCCGCTGCAGAAACGCCAGAGCAGGCAAGGGCGCGTTTGACCCAATTGAAAAATGGGCTCGAACGAACCAGTTTATTGCTCAATCAATTACTGGCATTGGCTCGCGCACAGCAAATAGTCAGTGTTGAAAAAACCGAAGTATCTGTTCAGCATGTTTTTCGCCGAGTGCTTGAAGACCTGATGCCACTGGCACAGGCCAAGCATATTGACTTGGGTGTGACCAGCGAAATAGATGCCAGGGTGTCATTGCAGGAAATTGATCTGAGCATCTTGATAAAAAACCTGGTGGATAACGCCATTCGCTATACGCCCGAAGGAGGGCAGGTTGATCTGTCAATACATGGCGACAAGCTTGAAGTAATTATTCAGATTGATGATACCGGCCCAGGTATTCCCAAGCATGAGCGCGGCCGCGTATTCGATCCATTTTATCGGGTCCTAGGCAATGACACAGAAGGCTCTGGTCTTGGTTTGTCGATAGTTAAAACCATTGCCACAAAAATGGGGGCTCAAATTCACTTGGATGATTCTGTGCTGCATCAAGCGAGTTCGGGGCTTTGTGTTTCGGTGGTAATTCCAATTCCTCACAATAGTTCTTAAGTAAAAAATGCTCGCATTGGAAAATTAGCAAATTTAGCTGAGTAAAAGTTTCCCGGCTTCAATATTTTTTTGTAGAAATACTTTTATCTCGACCCTTGTGCATGCATTGGCAATAGTCAACCCCTCAACTTAAGGATAATCAATGAATATGTCATCTCGTTGCATCTCGTTTGTACTGATTTTCGGAGCCGGGCTTTACGTTTTGCCTGCACATGCCGATACCGTACTTGAAACCGAAACGGCGGAGCTTGGTGCACAGAACGAATGGTTAGTGAGCAACTCGATACAATTTGAAAAAGGCCCGGATGGGCGAGCACGCTTTACCTTATTTCAATACGAATACGCTATTAGTGATCGTGCAGAAATTCTTATTGAACCCTTCTTTCAGGAATGGGTTTCACCCAAGGGCGGCGAAAAATTTCATGGCCCCGGCGATTTGGAAATTACGCCGTCTTATATGGTGTCGTTGGAAGGAGATCGTGCGCCTGCAGTAGTTTTAGCACTAAAAGTCAAAGTGCCAACCGGTAAAACTCCGGATATTGGTACTGGTAAATATGATTACTTTCCGTATGTCATCTTGGGAAAGCACTACGGTGATTGGACCTTCAATGCCAATATTGGTGTTGATTTTATTGGCAAAGTTGACGGTGAAAATCTCCGTGATCAGGGTATTCTGGCTTTGTCGGCTGAACGTAAAGTTTCTAACAAGCTAAGTTTTTACACTGAAATTTTCGGCAATACTTCACCCGCCGCAGGTGTGCGCGGTACCGTAGCAGGCGCTGTTGCGATGGAATATCAAGTGAGTGAGCACTTCAACTATTTTGTCAGCATGGGTTATGACTCGGACCATCTATATAATATTAGACCAGGTTTCAATATTCATTTCTGATCATGGGCTTGCTTTGAACTTGTCACCGAGAAATAAACAAGAGGGGGCAGACAGCCCGCCCCCTCTCAGTGAGTTATGTTAAAAACGGGCAGGCTGTCTGACTTGGTTCTGCTGTGTAAACTTACTTGATCTTTTCTTTTGCTTCGGCTGTTGCCTCATCGGCTTCTTTCTGGGCAGTTTCGACCTTTGTTGAAACTATCTTTCCGGTCTTGGCATCAACTTGAATTTCGGTAACATTTTTCGAGCCGGCCTGCGCGATATCAAATGACCAGATAAGTTTGCCATGCTCGCGTTCGAGTTCCGAGCTTGATACGGTGCCAGCATGCACCTTTGCCAACGCAGTTTTTTTCGCTACGGCCTCTGATACCTTTGCCTGTTTATGAAGTTCTGCTTGGCTGGGTTCACTGGCAGTGGCGGTAGATACAACGAATGCCAGTACAAGTGCAGTGCTTATGCTTGAAAGTGTTAAACGATTCATTACATTTAATCCTACATCAGGTGCCAATGGTGGTCACATCACGATCTTACTCGCAGTGCATGAATGTCCACTAAGCCACATCATGAAAGTTTCCATAGAATTCCCTATGTTTTCTTGTAAAGCATAAACTCTGGCTACATGTGCAATAAGCTTTGATGAAAATAAAAAAATGGTCTAATTTTATATGAAAAATAAGCTCGTAAAAAATATTTTGATGAATAAAAATAAATACAATTTACAATTTATTTTAACTACACAATCAATATAATTAAGTTCATCTGCATTCCCCTCTAGGTCTTACGACAATGCCTACAAAGCAATCTATTAAGCGCTATTTATTCCGGTTGTCCCATTGCTTGATACTGGTGATTGCCTGGCTACCACTATTTGCTTGGGCTCAAGCCGGCCCGCCCTTGATTACCAATGACCCAGACACACCGGGGGATGGGAATTGGGAGATCAATCTAGCTGCCACCGGCGCTCATCAACAAGGAAGCTGGGACTTGGCAGCGCCGGATCTTGATATCAACTACGGTTTGGGTGAGCGCATTCAATTGTCAATGCATATGCCATGGAATCATCAACACGATACGAATGGGCAATGGCAATCGGGACTTGGTCCTATTGAGCTAGCAGTCCGCTGGCGGTTTATAGATGAAGAAAAAGCGGGTTTTTCGATGGCTATCCAACCACATTGGATTTCATCGGGCACCGATACTGCAGTTCGACGCGGACTAACCCCAGCTAACGAGGAATTTGTATTGCCGATTCAGGCCGCCAAACAATTTGGTGAGGCCAAGATGGGGGTGGAAATTAGTCGCCATTTTATCCGACATGAAAATGATGAATGGCAGGCAGGTATATTCTGGTCACACGACTGCTTGGCGAAAATCCAATGCCTTGCCGAGGTCAACACTCTTTGGCCTGCTGATGCTCGGGCCGAGACGATAGTGAATTTTGGTGCGCGCAAAAATGTCAATGAACACCTGATATTGCTGGGGTCATTAGGGAGGCAGATGACAGGTTCATCGGAGCGACAGCAGTTCTTATTTTATGTCGGCGTACAAATATTGCGTTAGCTTGTTTTTAAATTTGAATCAAGGCTATCGAAGACATCGCAATTAAAATCAAAGATCGAATCTTTTAAAATCCGGTTAATGGCCAGCTTCCGTTTATTCAGGAAATATTATTCTGTCAGTGAATTGATGCAAACTGAAACTAACATCAAAATTAACTAATGATGGCTTATTTATTCTGCAGCTAGTAACAGCTTGTGCGTGAGGTTAAGACCGCAATCACCATGTTTTGCTAATGGTAATGCCTACTGAATGTTCGCCTGCGGACGGCGTCACGGTAAATCCTTTGTAGGGCTTGGTAAAGTAGTAACTACTAATTATGCCGATTGCGGCCCCAGCGGCAACATCGGTAACGTCGTGTTTTTTTGCGTCAACTCTGCTCCAGCCCACGTAGCTGGCGGCAATGTAAGCAGGAATGCCATATTTCAAGCCATAGCGTTTGTGAATAAAAGCGGCGCTTTGAAATGAAACCGATGTGTGACCTGACGGAAAGGCATGGCCTCCATTGCCTTCGGGCCTTGGTTTGTCGATTGCATATTTCAGGCTGTAGGTAACGGCAACATTGGTAGCAAAAGACTTGTAAAATTCAGTACGACCTTCCGGGTCATCCAAAACAAACGTAGTGGTGTAAGCCGTCGCTGGCAAAAGTACTTGTAGAATATTCCCCACTTTTTCGGAATTGCTTTGGGCCTTTGACGGGCTCGAAACAAAAACAAATAACAGCGCCACCATGAAAAACCATTTATTTTGTATTGAGATTGTTTTCATTCGAAGTATCCTTGGTGGGTGTTGAAATCACATTCTGGTGGTTATCCACTTTATTGATCCGATAAAAGTCATTGGTAATAAAGTGCAAACTGTTAAGTATCTTGATCCGCTCAATCAAGGATTAAAGTCAATAAAAAATGCAGTTGCATGTATCGTAAAAAATCGATAGTTGTAAAAAAAGAATGTCACTGCGCTCAGCATTTAGTAACGAAACCATAGTGCTTTTAATGATGGTTTTTATTGCTGCCTGAGCAGTGTAGTCAGACGCAGTGTCGGCAAAATTAGCATCTGCTAAGTCAGTGCTTACTTGCGTATCGTTAAGTCAGCAACAGTGTTGGCGATGTTGATTGTGCTGTGTATTTTTTCTTCTCGCAAAAGGCGGCAAGAAAGGCACTTTGATCAACATTGTGCTGGAACCGTAGCGCCTACTTGCTGCGCCCATGATCTTTCAGGTCGCCCGCGAGCGGTCTCCTACGGGAGAACCAATCGTAGGAGGCCGCTTGCGGGCGACGCAGTCAGCCCACTATATTTTGTGTTGACGCCCACAATTATTCCCGCTATGTTGTGTCGGTCGGTCCCGGCCTTGCGGTTGGGTTAATAGGGAAGCTGGTGTGAATCCAGCGCTGCCCCGCAGCGGTATATGGAAACGAAATTCGCCACACGCACTGGGTTGAAGACTTGGGAAGCGGCGATGAGTAGGAGAAGCCAAGTGCTTCATGTCCATAAGTCCGAAGACCTGCCGACAACCGTGTGAAGCACACCGCACGGTATCGGCCCAGAAGTCTCCGGGGGGAGATCGCCGATGTCGTCACCACCAGTCCATTGGTGCGGCATTCCGTTTTTCCTCCGATTATTTCTTGCCCGCGAGTGCTATACGGCATCGACGGATTGATGTTGTGGTTCTCGTGCTCGCCATCTCCGAGGGAGAGATTGCGACGTGCTAACTCGCACCGGAGAAAATCATGACTACTACGACCGACAGCGAAGTCGCTCGCGATACCGAAGTTGCAAATTCGCATCAACAAAAGCAAGCACCGCAAAATTCCGCGTTCCAGTTAACGCCGCCGCCGCATACCGGCGTGATGGCCGTGACTAAACGTAATGGCCGACGTGAAACCGTTGATCTCAATAAAATTGTTCGCGCGATCACGCGATGCGCACAAGGTTTATTCGCAATTGATCCGATGCGCGTTGCCACCCGTACCATTTCCGGTCTGTATGACGGCGCAAGCACGCGTGAACTGGATGAATTGTCCATTCGCACGGCCGCTTTGCTGACCGCAGAAGAACCCGAATACGGCCGCCTGGGCGCAAGATTGCTGGCGGGCTTTATCGAAAAAGAAGTGACTGGCCAGGAAATTCATGCATTCTCGCAGTCGATTGCACGCGGCCACGAACTCGGGTTGATCAACGAGCGCCTGCTCGGTTTCGTACAAGCCAATGCTCGTAAACTCAATGATGCACTCGATAACAAGCATGATGCACTGTTTGATTATTTCGGCCTGCGTACTTTGTATGACCGCTATTTATTGCGGCATCCGACCGCACGTACCGTGATTGAAACGCCGCAACAATTCTTTTTGCGAATTGCCTGCGCCTTGAGTGAAGATGTTGCCGAAGCGCTCGCGCTTTATCAGCGTATGGCGCGTCTGGATTATTTGCCGAGCTCGCCGACTTTATTTAACGCGGGCACCACGCACGAACAATTGTCGTCTTGCTTCCTGCTCGATTCGCCGGATGACTCGTTGAGCTCGATTTATCAGCGTTACGGTGATGTCGCGCAGCTGTCGAAATTTTCCGGCGGTATCGGGCTATCGTTCTCGCGCATTCGTTCACGTGGTTCGCTGATTCGTTCGACCAATGGTCTGTCGAATGGTTTGGTGCCATGGTTGAAAACGCTGGATGCTTCGGTCGCCGCAGTGAACCAGGGCGGCAAACGTAAAGGCGCCGCCTGTGTGTATCTTGAAACCTGGCATGCCGATATTGAAGAGTTTCTGGAGTTACGTGACAGCACTGGTGATGAAGCACGCCGCACGCACAATTTGAATCTGGCCAATTGGGTGTCGGATTTATTTATGCGCCGGGTTGAAGCCGATGGCGTGTGGTCGCTGTTTGATCCGAAAGTGGTGCCACATCTGGTCGATTTATGGGGCGAGGCTTTTGAGCAAAGTTATGAAGCTGCCGAAATTGCAGGCCTTGCAGCCAAGCAAGTCAAAGCCCGTGAACTCTATTCCAAAATGATGCGCACGCTGGCACAAACCGGCAATGGCTGGATGACCTTCAAGGACAAATGCAATCGCGCCAGTAACCAAACCGCGAATGCGAAGAATGTTATCCACTTGTCGAACTTGTGTACCGAAATTCTTGAAGTCACCACCTATGATGAAACGGCTGTCTGTAATCTCGGCTCGATTAATCTGGGTCAGCATTTAAACGAGTACAAAGAATTCGATTTCGATAAACTGGCCGAAACCGTGCAGCTGGCCGTACGTCAACTGGATCGCGTGATTGACCTGAATTTTTATCCGATTGAATCGGCGCGTCGCGGCAATCTGCGTTGGCGGCCGGTCGGTTTGGGCATGATGGGTTTGCAGGACGTTTTCTTCCAGCTGCGTCTGGCCTTTGATTCCGAGGCTGCACGCAAACTATCGGCAAATATTGCCGAAGAAATTTATTATCAGGCTTTATCGACTTCGACCGAATTGGCATTGGAACGCGGAGCGCATCCATCATTTGTCGAAACGCGTGCGGCACAAGGCGAGCTGCAATTTGATGCTTGGAATATTGTGCCGGAGAACACCGCACGTTGGGATGCACTGCGTGAACGTATCAAGCAGCAAGGCCTTCGTAATTCTTTGCTGATTGCCATTGCACCTACCGCCACCATTGCCTCGATTGCCGGTTGCTATGAATGCATCGAGCCGCAAATCTCGAATCTGTTCAAGCGTGAAACCTTGTCGGGTGATTTTCTGCAAGTGAATCGTTATCTGGTCGAAGAGTTGAAGAAGCTCGGATTATGGACGCCGGAAGTTCGCGACCGTATCAAGTTAGCTGAAGGCTCTGTACAGGCGATATCGGAAATGCCGAATGAACTGCGCGAGATTTATCGCAATGTCTGGGAAGTGCCGATGCGCTCACTGATTGATATGGCGGCCGATCGTGGTGCTTTTATCGATCAATCGCAATCGCTCAATTTATTTATGGAAAGCCCGAATATTGGGGCATTAAGTTCAATGTATATGTACGCCTGGAAACGCGGCATCAAGACCACGTATTACCTGCGCTCGCGTCCTGCAACCCGCATTGCAAAAACTGCATTTACCAATGTCGAGCAGGATACTGCCGCCGTGATTTGTTCGCTGGAAAATCCGGAAAGCTGCGAGGCCTGCCAATAATGGGCAATCTATTAGATCCGGGCTTTGCCCTGACGCTGCGGCCTATGCGTTACCCAGCCTTTTATGAAATGTATCGCGACGCCGTGCGCAATACCTGGACCGTTGAAGAAGTCGATTTTTCTCTGGATGTGAATGATCTTCGCAATAAATTCGGACCGGCCGAGCGTCATCTGATCGAACGACTTGTCGCCTTCTTCGCGACCGGCGATTCGATCGTTTCTAATAATCTGGTGTTGAATCTTTACAAGCACATCAATGCACCGGAAGCGCGCTTGTATCTGTCGCGGCAATTGTATGAAGAAGCGCTGCACGTACAATTTTATCTGACTCTGCTCGATACTTACTTGCCCGAGCCGGAAGCGCGTGCAAAAGCATTCGATGCGATTGAAAGTATTCCCGCCATTCGACACAAGGCCGAATTTTGTTTCCGCTGGATGGATTCGATCAATCAAATCGATCGCATTGAAACAAAAGCACAGCGAAAACAGTTTTTGCTAAACCTGATCTGTTTCGCAACCTGCATCGAAGGCCTTTTTTTCTTTGGCGCTTTTGCCTACGTGTATTATTTACGCTCGCGTGGTTTGTTGCATGGCCTGGCTTCCGGCACGAACTGGGTGTTCCGCGACGAAAGCGGTCATATGGCATTCGCCTTTGAAGTGATTCGTACCGTACGCGAGGAAGAGCCGGAATTATTCGATGATCAATTGAGCGATCAGATTCTGGCCATGCTGCAGGAGGCGGTCGACTGCGAAATGGTGTTCGCACAGGATGTTCTATCTTGGGGCGTTGCAGGGTTGTCGATAAAAGACATGCGGCAATATCTGGAGTATGTCGCCGACCAGCGGCTGGCCCAATTGGGCTTGGTGAAACATTTCGGCGCACGAAATCCATTTCCATTTATGGAATTGCAGGACGTACAGGAACTCACTAATTTCTTTGAGCGCAGAGTGTCAGCGTATCAAGTGGGGGTTGAAGGAGACGTGGCATTTGATCACGCGTTCTAAGGACACGCCGAGCTAGCTTGCCAGAGGGCCTCTAGCGCAGTTAATGCGGGTTTGTGGCAATGCTGGTGGCCACATCCAACTCCCAATTGCGTTGTTCACCCTTAAAGGTGCGCGAGGGCGCACCCTTGTGTCTATACTCGGCTACGCGAATTTAAAAAAGGATGATGGCTTATCAATTCTCCGACGATTAATGTTTCGCTTCGTTCCTTACTCGAGTTAGCGTCGGTCATTCTTCGGGATTGCCGAAGTTTAGCCGCACTAGGTTGGGACCAGGACTTACTCTTATTGACGGTCGATTCGCTCGAACGTTTGGCCGATGATGCCGGCAAACACGAACTCAATGATGTGCGCAATCAGGCGTTGGATTTGTTTGCCTATCTGTCTGGCCTGGAAGAACAGCAAACGCCCAGCCTTTTACATTGTGAACTTTTCAATGGGCTCACGGAGCGCTTGGCTAATTCGCTTTCAGACTATCTGCCGCGAGGCGCCGAAAAAATTCGTTACATTGCCGTTTTGACGCCAGTGACGGTTGTGCCGGCAGCATTGATAAAAGCCTTTGAAGCCCGTGGTTTTAGACTGCGTAGTTATTCCGATACCACAAGCTTGGCCGAAGTGTTGGCACGGACACCAGCGTCGGCTTTGTTGGTAGAAGCGGAACAAGTGCAAGCGGTCTGTCAGATGCTTGATACCTTGTCTAAACAAGTACCCGCCAATGGCAGCACGGTGGTGGTCGGTATCGGGGAAGACAGTACTTCTTCGCGTTTGCAGGCCATGCTGCATGGCGCCGAACTTTTCTTTACAAGACTCGATGACCTCAATCTTGTTTCGCGCGTGATCGAAGTCATTGAACGCTCGAGCGAAGATCCTTACCGGGTTCTCATAGTAGATGACGATGCTGGGACCAGGATCTATCTTCGCTTGGTGTTGGAGCAGGCGGGCATGATTGTGCTTGAGTGTGCGGATCCCACTACGGTACGTGATCAGATTGCCAGTTTTCATCCTGACTTGTTATTGATGGACCTGTATATGAAAGGTCTGGATGGAATTAGTCTGACCATGGATTTGCGCCAGCAACCGGAGCTGTTGATGTTGCCGATTGTATTTGTGTCGGTGGAGGAAATTGATGAAACACGTTTCCGCGCGATACAGGCCGGCGGTGACGATTTCCTGACCAAACCAATACGACCACGCATTCTGATCGCCGAAGTTCGTAGCCGTATCAAACGCGCACGTTTGGTTAAACGGCAACTGCCAGTAGCGACAGGTTTATTGTTGCGTGGTGGTCAATTACGTCGTGGTGATTTTCTGCTGCAATTGGCTGCTGCGTTAAGACGTCCAATTGTTGCTTCACAAATATTGCTGTCGATAAAAATCGACCAAGCTGAGGAGCTGGGAAAACAACTCGACATGGCAGGTGCCCATGCGCTGGAAGAAACGGTGCTTGCGCGTTTCGCCGAGGCATTGCGTCTAGATGATGCTTATACGGTGTGGCTAGAGTTTTCTTTTGGCATTTTAGTGCAGCGGGATAGTTGCGAGGAAATCGTTCAGCTAGCTCAAGTCATATGCGAAAAAATTGCTGCCAAACCTTTTCTGGTACAAGGCAAAGAGTGCAAATTGACACTTTCCATCGGCATTGCCCTGGCGCCAACCGGGCAGGATGCAGGCGATGCTGATCGTTGGTTTGCTTCAGCCCATGCTGAGCAGTCAATCGCGCACCGTCTGGGAGGCAATCGTTACGACGGTCTGCTGACGCATGAACACGGCTCAAGGTCCGCTGAAAGAGCCATGATTATTCGCGAATGGGTTAAAGACGCCATCACAGGTCGGAATATCATTGTTGAATTTCAACCGATGCTTCCTTTGCACGGTGATGGTGGTGGTCTGTATGCATTGGAAGCTAAATTGCGCGACGACCGTGCGCCCTTCGCGGGCGTGATCCGCAAAGAATATTTGAGTCCTGCACGTCATGCTCATGCGCTATCAATGATTGATCGAACCAGTTTATTACGTGCTTTTGAGGCGATTGAACAGCAACGTGCGCGTGGTCGTGATACCCGTATATTGGTACCGATGGATTTGGCTTCGATAACCGATGTCCAATTAAATTGGCTGCAAGATCAGCTGCAGCGTCGCAAAGAGCAACGTAGTGGGCTGCTGATAGAACTGGATGCAACACTTTTGCTAGAACGCCCCAAACTGGCAGATATTGTTCAACGATTAAAAAGTTTTGATGTGGCACTGGTGCTTTCAGATGACTCCGGCGACTTGAGCAGAATTGAGGCACTGCAGCAATTTCCTGCAGCCATGTTGCGGTTACCGTATAGCGCCATTGAAAACCTGGCATCAACAACCTTTATGGAACTCTTGCGGCCTTGGTATGCCAGTGGTCGAAGTCTGATTGTCGACCATGTTGAAAACATCGATGCGGTGGCACAACTGTGGGCAATGGAAATTGCCTATCTACAAGGTGATGCCTTAGCCACCAGCGGGCCGCGATTGGATTACGAGTTTGTTGAATACGGTGTTTGAATTTATCCATTCGATAGGGTGTCGCCTTTGGCGCACCTTCATCGTCGGTGATGGATTAGGTCGAGCGGGTAAATAGCAGCAATCTTCGAGCGTGTTCGCTTTGCAAGATAAATCCGGCATGGTGCGCTTGAGCGCACCCTACGCGCCCCGTTATGCATGAGTCGTGGTTCGGGAACTTGCTTGATTCGGCATAGTCACAAGCCTGCTTAACATAAGTTCATGGTGGCGCTTGCATCATGCCTGCCAATGTCTTTACCAAACATATCAACGGGGTGCTGTCGTATGCGTTTTATTCTATCAATGGCTTTATTACTTGTTTTTCAGAGTTCGCTGGTTGTTGCGCAAACGGTTAAACCCGAGGAAGAAGTTGTCGAAGACACAACGCCACTGCCTGATGATGTTCCGGTACTAGAAGTAATGGTGGTATCAGGTGCGCAGCCGGGGCCTGGCATGTGGAAGGTTTCAAAGGGCGAAAATGTTTTATGGATTATGGGAATGCAATCGCCATTACCAAAAAAAATGGAATGGGTATCGCGTAAAGTCGAACAAACGATTGCCCAGTCTGATGAAGTGTTATTTGACACCAGCGTAAGTGTCTCGACTGACCGCGGTATGTTTGGCAATTTGCTGCTGATTCCGTCCTTGTATGGTGCTCGAAAAAACCCGAACGATGGCCAATTGAAAGACGTGTTGTCGCCGGCTTTGTATCAACGCTGGTTGGTGCTGAAAGCCAAATATATTGGTAGCGATGACGGCATCGAAAAATGGCGACCTATTTTTGCCGCGCAAGAGTTGTATGACAAAGCCATCAAAAAATCTGGACTGAGTTCGGACAATGTTGTGAAGCCGGTGGTCGAAGATGCAGCAAAAGAATACAAGAAAAAAATTATCCGGCCCAAGCTGGACGTTAAAATTGAAAAGCCGAAAACCGTTATCAAGGAATTTTCGAAAACATCACTGGCCGATATTGAATGTTTTTCAAAAACCATGGATCGTCTGGAAACCGACTTAAGCGGGATGATCGAACGCGGCAATGCATGGTCAGTGGGTGATGTTGAAGGCTTGAAAAAACTTTCTTTTACCGATCAAAACCAATCGTGTATTTCAGCGTTGACCAATGCCGCCATATCGCAAAAAAACGGCTTTGCTGATATTCGCCAAAAAGCGATGGCCGAGTGGCTAAAAGCCGCTGACACCGCCTTGGCGAAAAATAAATCAACCTTCGCCGTATTGCCTATGGGCGATGTGTTGAAACCCACCGGTTTGCTGGCTTCGCTAAGGGCCAAGGGTTATCAGGTCGAAGAGCCCTAAATGCCCTGCGCGGTAACGCGTATTGAGCCATCAACAGGTCATTGGGTTTTTATGCGTGAATGCAATCGCGGACCAATAATTTAGCCCAATCAACACACTTTTCGGCTACCCTAAGCGCACTCGTTCCTTTGTTCTGGGGTTGCTGTGGCTAACGAACCTGATTCTCTCGCACAGAAAGTCGCCTCTCTCGATACCAAGACGGCGATTGAAAGGCTAGATTTACGTAATCCGGCCGAGGTCGCACGCTTACTGGCGGGTCTGCCACCGGCTCGTGCCAATAGTATTTTAGCTGCGATGAGTGTGGAAGCACGCGAGCGCATTATTGCGGCGGCACCAGCGGGTACCGATTGGGTCGATTCGCAGCGATATCCTGAAGGCAGTGTAGGCCGATTACTGGAAGATCCGCCCGCAGTATTTCGCAGCGGTACCAGTGTGGCTTCTGCTATCGAAGTATTACGCGACACCGTGAAGCAACGAATGGTCACTTACTTATTTGTGGTCGATCGCGAAAATCATTTATTGGGTGTTGCGGCATTTCGCGAATTACTTTACGCCGAAAAAATGCAAACGCTCGATGAAGTCATGATTCGTGGTGCCTTTGCTTTACGCCCAACTATGCAATTAGTCGATGCCATGAAAGAAGTGGTGACACGCCACTATCCGGTCTATCCGGTTTGCGAAGAAGACGGCACCTTGGTGGGCCAGGTTCGTGGTCAAGTCCTGTTTGAACAACAGGCATTTGAAATTTCCGCACAAGCCGGTTCCATGGTCGGTGTCGAGAAAGAAGAACGCCTAGCGACACCATTGATGCGCAGTTTTAAATTTCGTCATCCGTGGCTACAGATTAATTTGCTGACAGTCTTTGTTAGTGCTGCTGTTGTAGGCATGTTTGCCGACACCATCAATAAAATTGTAGTGCTGGCCATGTTCCTGCCCGTGTTAGGAGGACAAAGCGGCAATTTGGGGTGTCAGTCAATGGCGGTATTGCTGCGCGGCATGACGCTCGGCGAATTGAAGGGCATGCCCATCATTAAATTGATCAGCAAAGAAGCCGTGCTCGGCCTAATGAATGGCATGGTAACTGGGGCATTGGCCGGTGCTGCCATGTACATTGTGGCCGGGAAAGATTCTGGCGTGAATTCATTCGGACTGGCCTTGATTACGATGGGCGCAATGGCTTTCAGCTGCATGTTGGCAGGTATTGCAGGTACTAGTATTCCGCTGATTCTTAAGCGTCTTGGTGCTGATCCAGCAACCGCGTCGAGTATTTTTCTAACCACCATTACTGATGTTGTCAGCATGGGCAGTTTTTTAAGTCTGTGTACGTATTACTTATTGTGAGTAACTAAATCCAGTTATGTTGCACTGCAACGTGCAAGAAAAATGTGGGTAGGAGAGACTGCCCGCACTCCGTCATGGGGGAGGGAGCCTAAAGCCCGAAATTGCAATGCAGTTTCGGGCTTTAGTTTTTTCCGGGGTTTGCTTCGGTAGGAGGGCCTTCTAGGCCTGATTGCTTTTTGCCGTTCGATTATATGTTTCCAACAATCGGGCCTAGAAGGCCCTCCTACAAGCCTCCTACAAACGCGATGTTTCCAGCAGCACGGCTATGCCACAATTGAGCCATGACAGATTCTGAATCGGCATCATTAGAGACACAGTTGCAGGCACTGATGCAGCGGCATCTAGATCGTTTGCTGCAAGCCAATACAGGCACGCTCAGCAAAAATCAAATCGATGAAAAATATGCGGCGCTCGCTCTGGTCAGTGATTTTGCCATCGACACTTTATGTCAACAGCCTGAGCATTGGCAGCAATTAGAAACAGCAGAAATTTCGCCCTTGGAATATTCAATCGACGATGACAGCCAATGGCCACAGCAATTAAGACGCTGGCGTCGTTTGCAATCCACTCGGGTTATTTGGCGTGATTTACTCGAACACGATAATGTAGAAACCAGTCTGGCAACCATCAGTGAAATAGCCGATGTGTCGTTGAGCGAATCGGTACGGGTTATTTCGGTACTGTTTGAATCACGTTATGGCCTGGTAAAAAATAGCAGTGGTGAAGCGCAATCATTTGTCGTGTTTGGCCTGGGAAAACTCGGCGGTGGCGAACTGAATTTTTCTTCCGACGTTGATCTGGTTTACGCGTATCCACAGCAAGGCGAAAGTGACGGAGCTCGTAGTCTGGATAGCGAGGCCTACTTCACGCGGTTGGGTCAGCGGCTGGCACAGTTGCTGGGGGATATTACCAGCGACGGTTTTTCGCATCGGGTCGATTTACGTTTGCGGCCCTATGGTAATTCTGGCCGGCTTGCTTTGAGCTTTGCCGCAATGGAGCATTATTTTCAAACCGAGGGGCGCGATTGGGAGCGTTACGCCTGGGTAAAAGCACGCCCTGTTGCTGGCGATGTCGCCGCAGGCGAGCGTTGTCTTGAATCATTGCGTCCTTTTGTTTATCGCCGTTATCTTGATTACACTGCCCTTGATGGCCTGCGGGAAATGAAAGCCATGATTGCCGCCGAAGTAGAAAAGCGCGAGCTTGCCGATCATTTGAAATTGGGGCCGGGTGGTATTCGCGAAATAGAATTTCTGGTGCAGGCCCTGCAATTAATCCATGGCGGACGTGAGCCGGTTTTGCGCCAACGCTCCTTGTTGAAAGCCATGCAAATGTTGGTGCAAGCGGGGCATCTGCCGGAAGCCACCGCAGAAAAACTGAAAGCAGCGTATTTATTTTTACGGCGAGTCGAGAACCGCGTACAAATGCTGCGTGACGAACAAACCCATAGCTTGCCGCAGGACCTCTTAACGCGTTACCGCATTGCACGCGGCTTGAATTACGCCAATACCAGCGAACTCGAAAAAGCCTTGCAAGCGCATCGCGATTTTGTCTCGGAAGAATTCTCGCGCTTATTGGCCTCCAAACGACACAAGGCGAAAATAACGGCGTACGGCGATTATTGGCGTGGCTTGCCCGAGCAATCAACGCAGCAGCAATTATCGGATCTTGGCTTCAACGCCAGCGAAGATTTGCATCAGGCCTTGCTGGATTTTTGTAAACATTCCACCGTGCAAAGTTTCAATGAAAAGGCACGTTCGCGACTCGACCATGTGCTTCCATTAATTCTGGAAGCCGCTGCAAAAAGTGTCGCCCCCGAAGCTGCGATGACGCGCAGTCTGAGTTTATTGCATGCCATCGCCAAGCGAACGAGTTACCTGGCCTTGCTGGAAGAAAAACCAGTGGCGCTCCAACGCTTGGTCGATGTAGTCGCACGCAGCGCCTGGTTGTCCGAGCGCTTGGTCGAGCACCCGTTGTTACTTGATGAATTACTCGATCATCGGGTCGCGCAGGCATTCCCGAATCATGCACAACTGCAGGCGATGGCCAAGCAGGCCTTGGCTATCGGCGACACCGAGTTGGCATTAACGGCATTGAATGAAATGCGGCAAAGTCTTTCATTCCGCATTGCGCAAGCGACCTTATTTCAACAACAGGCCGCCAGCAAAAGTGCAGAGCAGTTAGCGGTGTTGGCAGAAGTTATTTTGCAGGCCGTGCTCGCATTGGCGAGGGCGGAAATACAAGCGCCACACGGTGTTATTGAAGGCGCCGGTTTTGCCATTGTGGGCTATGGCAGCCTGGGTGCAAAAGAATTGGGTTTTGCTTCCGATCTGGATGTAGTGTTCTTGCACAATGCTGCTGCAAGTGCAGTATCGAATGGAAATCGTGCTTTGGATGCTCAGCGTTATTTCGCACGACTGGCGCAAAAAATAATTAGTTTGATGCAAACCATTACGCCCGCCGGTCGCCTGTATGAAGTCGATATGCGTCTGCGACCCGATGGTGCCAAAGGCTTGCTGGTATCGAGTCTGGAGAGTTTCGAGCAGTATCAAAAAACCCGCGCCTGGACATGGGAGCATCAGGCATTGGTACGATCCAGATCATTGGCGGGTGACACCGATGTACGCGCACGCTTTGAAGAAATTCGGTTGCATGCACTGCAAGCACATCGTGATATTTCGAAAATAAATGCCGATGTCAGCTCAATGCGACGACGTATGCGTAACGAGCTTGATCGCAGCCTAGGTATTCGTTTTGATTTGAAGCAGGGCAGTGGCGGCTTGGTCGATATGGAATTTTTTCTGCAAGCACGGGTACTCGCATTGGCAAATACCAATAAGAACGTGCTTGCCGTGCAACGGTCACCGGAAATTTTGCGAGTGCTGGAAACTATTGGCGATATCAGTAAAGCCGATGCGGAAATTCTGTATTCGCATTACGAAAATCTGATTGCGCACTCCATGGTGTGCAGTCTTGATCAAAGACCTCGCGTTACGAATATGACAGATCAATTGCAAGCATATTGCGAGCAGGCATCAAGTATATATGTCGCTAAAGGTCTGGATTTT
>JAYSQD010000122.1:0-11914 GCA_043721835.1 Arenimonas sp.
GTAGGGGCGCATGCTTGCTGCGCCCAAAATACACTGCATCGTCTGGGCGCAGCAAGCATGCGCCCCTACGGTTAACAACTTGGATTGGGTAATGAACGACAAAACCTACACCACTACATTACTTCGCCTATATCAAAAATTTACGAAATATCCTTTGGGTCATTGGATGTTTTCAAAAGCCGTGTGCTTTAAGGCACCCTACTTCGGCAGCATTTCACCTAAAATTATTTTGCTGGAAAGCGGTCGTTGCGAAGCTCTCATTAAAGACCGTCGAGCAGTGCATAACCATATCGGCACCGTGCATGCGATTGCGCTGTGCAATCTTGCCGAACTCTGTGCCGGTGTCATGATCGATGCCAGTTTGCCCAAAGGCATGCGCTGGATTCCAAAAGGCATGACGGTGTCATATCTGAAAAAAGCCAGGGGCATTATGCACGGCATTGCGACGCCGATGATTGCAATGGAAACGCGTGACAGTGCATACGATTTACCGATCAATGTCGATGTGCTTGATCAATCGGGTACGAAAGTATTTCACGCTGAAATTCGCATGTGGTTGAGCCCGAAGCCACAATAGCGGCCTGCTTCATTTAAGCAAACGATAGTAAAATCACAAGTAGCACCGTGACGTGGCTTTTGTATCAGTATTCACTATGCTCGGCTTTTCTTTAACACGGCCTCGCAGGCCTTCACAATTTCATCCATATTATAATCCGTGCCGGAAACCGTATATTTTTTCGAAAAATGCGACGCGTTATTTGAAAATGTTTTCTCTTCCAGCAAACGTTTTAATGCCTCTTCGTAGCCTAGCGGAAATTGCTCAACCTTTATGCACAGGCCGCATTCCATCGCTTCAACGCGCAACGCGTTAATACGCTGCTCGGAAAACACTGGCAGGCTGAGAGACGGTACACCAGCCATTAAACATGAGCTTAAGGTGCCGCTACCCGCATGGCACAAAACCAGATCAGATTGTTTCAGGGCAGCGTGTATTTTCACAGGCTGAGTTGTAAAAGTCAGGCGATCCGAAGCGTATTCCTTGATTTTTTCCGGACTGATATTGGACACATACGCTAGTACGTTTTCTTTACCGGCGGAAAGCAGTGGCAATATCTCATTGATCTTGGCATAGTCATTCTTGAGGTAGGCAAAGATTTTTTTACCCTCAATATCATTCCAAACCGGCAACACTCCAATGTCTCTGGCACTGATGGCACCGACATATTGATGCTGATGATCCATTCTATCCGGATAATGATCAAGTTCTACGCGAGTTCTTAGCAAGCAGGCATCTAATTCAAATAACTCATACATATGCTTTATCGGTTTTGCGCCGATTGTTTTGAGCACGATGTTCGTTGTATCCAGCACGCGCGCTTCAGACTGCACGTCCAACGCTGGATTGGGTTCATCCCAATAGCGATAACTAGGCAAAGGCGCAATGGCAGGGGGATGAAAAAAGCCATTTCCCAGCGTCATTCGCTTAATTGGTGTATTTCGGACACTCAGCAAGCTAATGGGCGCATGATCGCAAATTAACAGATCAGGTTGGATCGCCGCAAATAACGCATGCCATCCGCGCACAAGTCCCAACAGACCCTTAGGGTCGAGAAATCCGCAGTGAAAAAGTAGGTCGCAATAAGTTCTGCTGGTCTGCGGATTGTGTACTGCCTGCAACCAAAGCGGCGCTTGAAACCACATGAATTTGTCGTTTGGCATCACCACTTGCTGGATTTTATGAAGCTCACGCGCAGCGATAAAAATTTGATGCCCACGTTTTGCCAGTTCACGAGCAACAGGCAAAAAACTATTTAAGTGACCGAGGCCGCCACCTAATTCCCAGGCAAATAATATTCGTGCCATTCGTTGTAAATTCAAGCGATTAGATAATCGCAGAATAAGCTTTCACCGGGAAACTGTCCATCTCGTACACGCACGACTATGGCAGTAAAAATTATTAAAAAAACAAGACGGTAAGAAAACCGCCTTGTTTCAAACTGCATTTTCAGCTATAAAAAATAAGTTAGGTCAATAACCGTAACCACCATAACCCGGATCGACGATGACATTTTCATCGTAACATCCGACCGAGCTATAGCCTATATGTCCTTCAAAAGAATTATCAGCAAGAAAATAATCTACACCGGCATTTCCATTATGACTTTGCAAGCCGCCACTAAACAATAGCGAGTTACCGGAAAAATCGTAGCCAACACCTAACTCGCGTTGCGTACAGGTTCCGCCATCAAAACCTTTTAATAGTAGAGACTTTCCTCCGCTGGTATCAATTCGGAAACTGATATCGCCACCATTTACATCATTGTCTGAGCTAATGCGGGCATGACGATACCCGATGGAAAACGTAGGTTTGAATTTCTTGCCGAACTTGATATGCACACCGGCATAAATTTCTCCGTCGGACTCTGCTTGAGCTGTACCTACAGTCAATGCCGATGCTACTGCAATCGCGATAAGACTGCATTTTAATTTTGAGGCGTTTTTCATATGATCTCCTTTATCAATGATTTGAAAAATTTCTTATTTTTTATTGAATAGTACGATTGCAAATTAACTTCTTTTTCTTGGCAACCAGATAGACATGTGGCAGTGACTGATTGCATGAATGCAATTCTGTCCATTTAGTGAACGTAATATGTATGTCTGACCGGACAGGCTGTTTATAGAATTTTTTTTAATTTAAATTACATTAAAAAACAACAACTTGCAAAGTCTCATATTCCAACCAGCTATTAATCGGCATATCCGACTTCAGCCCACTCGCTCTGCATGCGTTTAAATATTCATTTGCTCGCCCCGCGCAAAACAAATCAGGGTAATACCGCAGCTTTCGGCAAGTTGTATTGCCATCGAGGTTGGCGCTGAAATAACCACTGCGATACCGATATTTGCCGTCGCAGCTTTATGCACTAATTCGTAGGAAGCATGCTAGCTCAGCACCAAAAAACCATCCCCTAAATCTTGTTTGGCGAGCGTACCGATTAATTTATCAAGGGCGTTATGACGTCCGACATCTTCACGCACTAGAATGCCATCCGCATAAACAAACCCTGCGGCATGCACCCCGCCACTTTTTTGATTCAGGGGTTGTCGTTCGCTCAAAGCCTGTACGCCTTTCGTAATGGCAGCAAAGCCAATTCGTTGATCGCTGTTCACATGCGGTGCCGAGCGCATTGCTGCTTGCAATGATTCGATACCGCAGAGCCCACAACCGCTTGCTCCGGCTATATTACAGCGGCGCTCAGCCAATAAATCACACAGCGCAACACCGGAAGCTTCATGACACATATTCGAGCAGTCAGGCAGATTATTGGTGCCCAATTCTCGTACGAAAAGTTGATACAAGAATGCCGCTTCATTGGAAGTGCGGCCCGAGGTGTAAAACAAAGCTTGATCGGGATGCTCAAGTGCTTTCAGTTCATTGGCAATCAAATCAAAGGCGGTATCCCAAGAAACTGGCACGTAGCGATCACTGCTCAATTCATAACGCATGGGTTCGATAAGACGACCCTGCGCTTCCAGCCACAAATCATTCTGTGCTGCCAATTCACTTACGCTGTGTTTAGCGAAAAATTCATTGGTTACACGTTTGGAGGTTGCCTCGGCCGCGACGGCCTTTACACCGTTCTCGCAAAATTCAAAGGTTGAATTAGGGTTGCGATCCGGCCAGGCACAACCCGGGCAATCAAAGCCTTCATTCTGGTTCGTGCGCAGTAAAGCCTTTGCACCGCGCGTGACGATGCCCTCATCACGCAAGGCCTGCCATGAGCTTTTTAGCGAATCCCAACCACCGGCAGGTTTGTTATGAGGTTTTATGGATTGATCGGACATTAACTATTTTAGTTATTCCGAATGAAAAATCGCCAGCAATTTATTATTTGCATCATAAAGCTCGAGTGTCTCGCCTTTTATTGCAAAACGGGTCGTGTCGGCAATGACTTTAAACATTTCCCGCTCTTGCTGCATCGGGCCAGATTCGCATCCCATTTTTGTTGTCATGCTGGCAGAAAATTTGATCGCATTGCCGTTCAAGTTAAAAGCAGCCGAACCACTATTGCAGGCGGTGGTAATGCGGGCGAGTGATTGATCTATGCTCAAGGTCAATGAAGCCACACGCTGGCCCTCTGCGGCCTGTACCGCTTTACCATTCAAGCTACTGAGCTTCCACAAGGTATTGCGAAGCTCGGCGGTTGAAGTTGTTTCAACATTTGCCGCCGTAGTGCTTTGGCATGCAGTCATGGAAAGCATGGCGACCAGAAAGCTCAAGCCGATAATTTTGTTCATGATGTACTCCAGCAAATGATCTCGAATTTACGCTAACACAGAAATAATGAAAATATTGCTATGTCATCGATGAATGTTTTGTCCCGCACAGTGATTTTATTTATTTCAAAAAAATAGAGAAGTCGCGGGAACGCATCTTCGTAGGAGCCCGCTTGCGGGCGATGGATCTCGCAGATCTGGCGTAATTTTCGGGCCTAGAAGGCCCTCCTACCAGCACATTTTCAAAGGAGCGTCCTTTAGGCGCGATAGATCTGGCGAGGTTTCGGGCCTAGAAGGCACTCCTACCAGAGGCGACAAGCACAGTCGCTGCGAAAGTTCCGACCATGAAATGGCAACGAGAAATCAGGATTCATCCACGTCGGGAGAACCCCGATCATTGCCCCCACCGGCAATGGATTTTCTTGCATTGCTTGCTAGTGCTTCGTACTTGGCGCGGAAAGCATCGAGGGTATTTTCATCGAGTTCTTCCAGATCCAGCAAGGCGTTATGGGCGCCTTCCATGCAACGGATTAATTCATCGAGCTTGATTTGTATCGCCTGGGTATCGCGATTCTGGGTATTTTGAATCAGGAACACCATCAAGAAAGTAATAATTGTGGTCGTGGTGTTGATGACCAATTGCCAGGTATCGCTATATTGAAATACTGGCCCGGTAACCAACCAAATCAAAATAAGCAGCACAGCCAGATTAAAACATGCGGCTCGTCCGGTAAAACGTGCGGCCGCTTTGGCCATGCGGGTGAACAAACCAGGCTCATTCATGGGGTATTTCCTTCGAGTGATTGCAAACGTAAATAGGATATTTCCGGTGGCACGCCAAAGCGTACAGGCAAAATACTGGTACCGATGCCGGAGGTGACAAATAAATCGCGATTATTTTCATGTATATGCCCAATGGCATAACGCTTGCCGTATTTTGAAGGCACGATGGGCCGGCCAATGAACGGCAATGCCACCTGCCCGCCGTGAGTATGACCGGCAATCAATAATGAAAAATTAATTTTTTTGATATCCGGAAAAGTATCGGGGCTATGGGTAAAGGCTAGTACCGATGAATTTTTCGGCACCCGCTTGAATGCCTGATGATATTGACGCTTGCCTTCAGTGTAATCGCTGAAACCGACTAGCCAGAATTGACACTGATTTTTCGTGATCGGGATTGCGCTATCTTCCAAAACGACAATGCCAACATCTTCAAGCGCCGCCTGCACGCGTTTGCTATCGAGCCAAGCGTCGTGATTGCCGAGCACTGCATACACTTTTGTATGAAGCAATAATGGTTTCAGGTGCTGCGCCAAAACTTCTGGCGCGATAAAGCTTCCACCCACTACATCTTGAATAACAAAATCACCCGGCAATAAAACCAGATCTGGTTTTTGCTTTTGAATCATCGCCACCATAAGGTCAATTTTGTCCAGACCGATATAAGGCGCACCGGCATGGATGTCCGAAACCACGGCGACATGATAATCAGTGCAAGCAGCAGGCCATCGTGACAAGGCGAGCGTGTACTCCTTTTCGGTCAATCGTGAGGGTTCCCAGATAAATGCCCAAGCAACAAGAGCGACGGCTAGCAGCAGGCTTAATCGGATTACGCTGGAAAAAGGCTTTCTGGTTTTTGGGGTCATGGAGAACTATTTTTCGTCTTGTAAATTGGCTTGCTGCTGCCCTACCTTCCATGCACCGAAACTCATACCAAGCGCTACCAAAATGCCGACGCCAAATACGGCGAGTGAACCAAAAGCCGAAATAAACTTGTGCAACCAGACGAATGTTAAATCGCCGCCACGATAAATGGCGGTGTCGATAAAGGCTTTTGCCTTGTAGCGGGTTTCGCGATCTACCCGCGTATAAATGGTTTCGCGCGCGGGCTTGCTAAGTGAAAATTCGCCTGCACGCGTCATGATTTGCACCACCGCCACCAGCATCGGCAAGGGCGCTGCTGCCAACATGCAGTAACCCAGGGTTATTGCAGCGGCTGGCAATAATAATAATGGCCTGACGCCAAAGCGAAACAGCACAAAAGGCGCAACAAATAGCTGGATAAATAAAGTAACACCATTAATCCACAAGTCGATATTGGCATAAAAAGCGGTGCGGGCTTCATCGCTGAGAATTTGTTTGGCGATGACAGCCTGTTCGTTATAGAGCAGCGTACCAACGCCAACACCAAAGAACATTAAAATCGCCATGGCACGCAGCAATGGCGTACTCATTACAATACGAAAACCGGCCCAGAAGCTGCCACCTATAGCGATATCATCATTATTTTGTTGTCGTAGTTGTTCTGCGCGCTTAGCCCAACCGCGCAAAAATAAAATACAAATCAGGCACACGCTTAAAAAGCAAATGGAGACTAGTAGCAGTTGCGATACTTGCAAATGCCTTGATAAGACTTTGGTTAGCATGGGCCCGGCAATTGCACCCAAGGTGCCGCCCACGCCGATGTAACTATAAAATAAACGTGCTGCCTGTTCGGTATAGATATCGGACATAAAGCTCCAAAATACCGAGACCGCAAATAAATTAAATACCGCCACCCAGATAAAAAACGCCGCGCCGCGCCCGGCTATTTCCATATCAAACAAAGCATAAAATACCATCAGGCACAGAATAAAAAATCCGTACACAATCGGTAAAAAAATACGGCGCGGATAACGACTCACCAAAGCGCCATACACCGGTTGCAATATCAACATCGAAATAAAAGTGCCGGTAAATAATATTTGCAGCGTTAGATCACTGAGCGCCAAGCCGTGTGCCAGCGACCACTGAATTAACCATTGTGGAAATACGGCCTCGACTTCGGGGCTGGCTCCGAAAGCATCGCGCACCGGGCGCAGCAGGTAATAGCCGCAGAGCAGGCTGAAAAAATACAGTGCCGAAATCGGCAAAGCGGGCACTTCGGTCATCGCCTTTTTCAGGTCTTCCCAGCCTAAGCGCTTTGCTTGGTCCTGCATCCTGCGGTCACCATCACACAAATGAGGGCTAAGCTTATCCGATAGGACAATTTTTAGCCTAATGGAGTAATTACTCTAGCCCAAGCGCCTAGCCTCGTCTCGTTACGAAATTAAGACAGAGTGCCTGTGTACGATTACATTATTGTCGGTGCCGGTTCCGCCGGTTGTGTCTTGGCTAATCGTTTAAGCCAAGACCCTAATATCAGCGTGTGTTTGCTTGAAGCGGGCCCAAGTGATTGGAATCCGTTTATCCATATGCCTGCCGGTATAGCCAAGCTGGTGGGTCAGAAAGGCGTGAACTGGGATTACAACACCGCGCCCGACCCGCATATGAATAATCGCTCGCTCTGGTGGCCGCGCGGCAAAGTGCTCGGCGGTTCCAGCTCGATCAATGCCATGTGTTACATCCGCGGCAACACCAAAGACTATGACGAATGGGCCGAACTCGGTGCCGAAGGCTGGCATTGGAATAATGTGCTGCCGTATTTCAAACGTAGTGAAGGCAATAGCCGCGGCGCATCGGAATTTCACGGTGGAGATGGCCCGCTCGGTGTTTCGGACCCGGTTCACAAGAATATTTTGTCTGAAGTCTTTGTGAAAGCCAGCCAACAGGCAGGATTTCCACAGACAACTGACTTTAATGGTGCCGAACAAACTGGCTTCGGGTTTTATCAAACTACAACACGTGCAGGCTCGCGCAGCTCATCATCAGAAGCGTATTTGAAACCGATACGGCAACGCGAAAATTTAACTGTCATTACCAATGCAAAGGTGAGCCTGGTTGTATTTGAAGATGGCAAAGCCGTGGGCGTGAAGTATTCCGTAAAAGAAAATGATGCGCTCGAAATAAAAACCAGTCGCGAAATTATTTTGTCAGGCGGTGCGATTAATTCTCCGCAATTATTAATGCTCTCGGGCATTGGCCCGGCAGCGCATTTGCAGTCGCATGGTATTGAAGTACTAGTCGATGCCCCCGGCGTTGGCGGCAATTTGCAAGATCATCTCGACGTTTGCACCATGCAACGCTGCACCCAAAAAGTGACTTACGACAAAACCAACGACATCGCTATTGGCCTGAATTTTTACTTGTTCAAGAAAGGTGCCGGCACCAGCAATATCGCCGAGGCCGGTGGTTTTGTTCGCAGCAAATTAGCACTGGATGAACGTCCGGATATTCAATTCCATTTTGTCCCGGCGCAATTGGACGACCATGGCCGCAATCGCTTGCCAGGTTTTGGTTACACCCTGCATGCCTGCTTTCTGCATCCCAAAAGCCGGGGTCGTATTTCGCTGGCAAGTGCCAACCCGAATGACAAAGTAAAAATCGAATCCGGTTATTTAAGTGACGCCGAGGGCTTCGATGTAAAAGTCATGCGCGAAGCCCTGCATTTATCGCGAAAAATTCTCGCGCAAGACGCGTTCGCACCCTTTCGTGGCGACGAGCTCATGCCGGGTGCGCAAGTGCAGGACGATGCCGCCATTGATGCTTTTGTACGCCGCAAAGGCGAGTCTATTTACCATCCGGTCGGCACCTGCAAAATGGGTGCCAATAACGATGTTAATGCTGTGGTTGATTCGCAATGCCGCGTACACGGCATTAAAGGCCTGCGGGTTGTGGATGCGTCGATCATGCCGAAACTCATCGGCGGCAATACCAACGGCCCCACCATGATGATTGCCGAGCGCGCTGCCGATATGATTTTAGGCAAGGCTTTGTTGTCGTAAGATTTCGTAGGAGGGCCCTTGGGCCCGACCACTCTGCGATCACATAAAACGTTTGTAATGCTAATAAAGCCGCTTTGCGCTAGGCTAGTGTTACCTTGAGGATTTGGAAATGATAATGAACCCTGCACGTAAAAATACTTCCCTGTTATTGGCTGCTGCACTTTCACTCAGTGTCAGTCTTTCTGCTAGCGCCCAACAAGCCCCTATTGTGAAATTGCCCGGCCAAGGCGAACGTCTTGATTTGGTAGTAGGCGAAGTCATCATCAAATCTAGCAGCAAAGAAACCCAAGGCACGGTTTCACAAGTCATGCTGTTTGAAAAACCCGGCTACTCGACGACCCTGCAAAGCAATAGCCGCACCGACATTTCTTTTCTGGTACTGGAAGGCGTATTAACCATGCGCATTCGTGATCAGGTGGTTACCTACCCCGCTAATTCATTTGTTTTTATCCCTAAAGGCACGCCACACGCGCACGCCAATCTCACCAATAAACCGGTGCGCATATTTATGACATTTACGCCGGGTGGCTACGAACAATTCTTCTTTGAACGCGCCAATACCACCAAGACCAGCAAGCCCGGCACACCTGCTTATGCCCAGGCTATGCAGGCACTGACAGCAAAATACGGCATTACCAATATTGATTTAGCGCCATTCAAGAATTTGCAACGCACTGGCGCTCCACCAACCAGGTAATTGCAGATTAATTGATGCTCAACGCCGGGTAGCTGCGAAAGCACCCGGCGTTTTTTATGCGGATTCTTTTTTCTTGCGTTTAGGCTGCAACATGGTGCCGGTACATTTTTTTGAACCGCACAGGCAAGCCCAGAGTTTTTTCAAACGCGCGGTATGGGCTTCACCTAAAATAATGCCGTAATTGTAAGTCAATTCTTCACCCGGCTTTATCGCACGCATGGCTTCGATAAAAATCTTGTCCTGAGTCGGGTTACCGTCATCGTCTTCTTCGATCACCGCTTCGCAATTGGGGTCGCAGCTATGGTTGATCCAGCGTGCATCATTGCCATCGACATTGGCATCAATCACAAAATGTTCGTTCAAGGTAAATAAAAACGTGTGCCCGGTTTCCACATCATCGGCATACATGCGATCGACTTGTTTGTGGGTTAAAAGTGCCCCTTGATATTGAATCAAGCGAGTGCCTTTTTTTATGGGTGCAATGGCAAATACGCCATTGCCATGAATCGGCGATTGTTGAGCAACAAATAGGCTGGACATAGAAGACTTCAAATCAATAAGGCCACTATTGTCGCGGGTTTGGAGCAATCTTCACAGCCCCTTGATTGAGACCGCCGACTTTATATAGTACAATTTCGGTCCTATATAGAGTAATGACCATGCTACGTGTGACCAAACTCACTGATTATGCAACCGTCGTGCTGAGCGCCATGGCCGATGCACCTGAGCGCGTGCATAACGCAACCGAGCTGGCAGAACGCGCACATCTGGAACTCCCCACCGTTAGCAAATTGCTGAAAACCCTGGCACAAGCGGGCTTGGTGGAAGGTTTTCGAGGCAGCGCGGGGGGTTATCGTCTAGCAAAACCAGCGACACAAATTTCCCTGATTCACATCGTAGAAGCCATTGAAGGCCCGCTCGGTATGACCGAGTGCAGTGGCGAGCATTCGAACTGCGAACATGAAACCCATTGTGGTGTTCGCAGCAAATGGTTACGCATTAACGACGTGGTTGCCAATGCGCTGCGTGGTGTGAGTCTGGCTGAAATGATGCCAGCGACTTCGATAAAACCCGCTTCAAAAAAATTAATCCCTTTGCATCTTGCGAAGGCGTGAGGTGAAACCATGAACACGCAGAATGTAGAAATTCATAAAGTCCTCGAGCGCAAATACAGCGCCGGCTTTATTACTGATATTGAAATGGACTCGCTGCCACCGGGTCTGGATGAAGACGTGGTGCGCTTCATTTCAAAAAAGAAAGACGAACCCGAATGGATGCTCGAATGGCGTTTATCGGCTTATCGACACTGGCTCACCATGGCGCCACCGGAATGGGCCAAATTGCAAATTGCCGAAATCGATTTTCAAGCCAGCAGCTATTACGCCGCACCCAAAAATGCGCCTAAATCGCTAGCGGAAGTTGATCCGAAACTGCTTGAAGCCTACGACAAACTTGGCGTGCCTTTGCATGAGCGCGCACGTTTGGCCGGCGTTGCGGTCGATGCCGTATTCGATTCGGTATCGGTCGGCACCACTTATAAAGCCGAGCTGGCAAAAGCCGGCGTAATTTTCTGCTCGATGAGCGAAGCCATTCGCGAACATCCGGAATTGGTCAAAAAATATCTGGGCAGCGTAGTACCGGTCGGCGACAATTATTTTGCGGCATTAAATTGCGCGGTTTTTTCCGACGGCAGCTTTGTCTATATTCCCAAAGGCACCCGTTGCCCGATGGAACTCAGCACTTATTTTCGCATCAATGCCGGCCATACCGGTCAATTTGAACGCACCTTGATTATCTGCGAAGAAAAATCCTACGTCAGTTACCTGGAAGGTTGCACCGCACCGCAACGCGATGAAAACCAGCTGCATGCCGCCGTTGTTGAACTAGTGGCAATGGCGGACGCCGAAATAAAATACTCGACCGTACAGAACTGGTATCCCGGCGATGAAAACGGTGTTGGCGGCATTTATAATTTTGTGACCAAACGTGGCGAGTGCCGTGGTGATCGCAGCAAGATCTCATGGACTCAGGTTGAAACCGGCTCGGCCATTGCCTGGAAATACCCGAGCTGCATATTGCGTGGCGATGATTCCACTGGCGAGTTTTATTCAGTAGCACTCACTCATCACATGCAACAAGCCGATACCGGCACCAAAATGATTCACTTGGGTAAACGGACAAAATCCAAAATTATTTCCAAGGGAATTTCTGCCGGTCGCGGACAAAATAC
>JAYSQD010000123.1:0-11478 GCA_043721835.1 Arenimonas sp.
TCGTGCTTTAAGCACATCGTCCTAACGGCTTGCCGTACTCTGCTCTCACTTCAACAGTAGTACATATTGCAGACACAAGCGTCCTTTAGGCGCGACAAACCCCGCCAGATCTATCGCGCCTAAAGGACGCTCCAACGGGGATCACTCAATAGAACTGAAACCCTAGTGGCGGGTCAGTTAGAATAGACAGATCGAACTAGCATCAACAACAAATATAAGGAGAGTTCTCTTGAACGATAAGCCAGAAGTTCTTGACGATCAGACTCTGGTCGTCATAGCGACTCAAGAAATTCCTCAGATCACTAATACTGAGCACAGCAAACCAGCGGGCGCTTGGGCTTTACCCGGCCTGTTGTTACTTGCAGTACTGACCGTGCTTTATTTAGCACGCGATTTAATATTGCCAATTGTCGCCGCACTAATACTGAGCCTGGTGTTTCTGCCGTTGGTGCGGGGCCTGAGAAAAATCTATATTCCCGCACCATTAGGAGCGGGCTTGGTGGTATTGGCATTACTGGCTGGATTGGTGGGTGGCATTTACAACTTGGCTGAACCTGCCGGCGAATGGCTCGATAAAGCGCCCACAAGTTTACGTGAAATAGATAGTAAATTGCGTAGTGTCACCGGTTCGGTCAACAGCGTTGCCAACGCTACTGCGCAAGTACAAAACATCACCGAAAAGCTCACCAACGGTGGCGAAGTCAAGAAAAAGCCACGCGAAGTTATCGTCAAAGAACCCACCATTGCAGGTGCATTTTTTTACGGTGCCCGGGACTTTACTGTCTCGATAATAAGTACGCTGGTACTGCTCTATTTTTTGTTGGCGTCGGGTGATTTGTTCTTACGAAAGACCATTGCTGTAACTCCAAAGTTTTCCGATAAAAAACGTGCGGTCGATATTGCACAACAAGTGGAAGTCGCGGTTTCCCGATACTTATTTACCGTCGCCTTTATTAATGTGGGCCTTGGCTGCGCTGTTGCTTTGGCCATGTATCTTCTGGGCGTGCCCAATCCCATTCTTTGGGGAGTGATGGTCGCGGCATTGAATTTCATTCCCTATATCGGCGACATTATCAGTTTTAGTGTGCTGACTATTGTTGGCTTGCTGACGTTTGACCAATTATGGCAATCACTCTTGGTGCCCGGCGTATTTTATTTATTGACCGCGATTGAAGGCTATTTAATAACGCCGCTGATTGTCAGCCGTCGCCTAAGTTTGAACCCGGTCGTCATCATTCTTTCGGTATTATTTTGGGGCTGGATGTGGGGCGTGCCGGGTGGGCTGCTCGCGGTACCGATTTTAGTGGCACTCAAAACCGTGTGTGACCGGGTTGAATCGTTACAAGTGTTTGGCGAATATTTAGGGGAGTAAAAATTGCGTAGGAGGGCCCTTGGACCCGCCGCTCGCACGTCGCCCGCAAGCGGCCTGCTACGAGTGGTTGATTGCTTGTAAGCGCTGCGGAATGGTCGCAGTGTTGAGGGCTAAAAGCACTTACCCCGCCTGATACTTCTGAATAATTTTTGCTGCGGTATCGAGTGCGTATTGCTTACTGCTAAATCGTTCCGGAAAAACGGCTGATATTTTTTCTGCAATATCGGTCATTTTTATTTTTTGCTGTGCTGCTTGTAATACGAGCAAAGTAACTTCGCCATCTTGATTAAGTTGGGGAACATAATCGGGTGATGCGAAGGCTAATTTTCGTGGTGAAATGGGGCGGCTGTTAAAAGTGGATTGCTTAAACTTTAGCAGTGACTTTCCGGAGCTATCAAAGTGTTCTGTTATCCAGCTATAAACATACTCATCGCCAATGAGTTTTGCCGAGAACTTTGTCAGCAAGCGCTCGCCCTTCTTCACGCTAAATGGTTTTTCGAGTGGAAAAAAAGCATTGCCGTACACCAAGCCGGGCAGATTCGGTGCATTGGAATAACCGGCGCCCGGCCCAATATCACCATCAAACCAAATGCTTAGCCCGTGTACCACGCCATCAGTATTAATCAGCCAATCGCCCTGGCCATCGAGATTGGTGCTTGAAACAGTTGCATAGTCAATTTCACCCAGGCATTGCGGGGCTGCCAACATATTGACACTTGCACTGACGGGACGCCGCCACCAGCTGTTCACTAAAAAGCTTCGCCCTGCGCTTAGATCTAAGCCATGTACATCACTTGCCCAAGGTTTTTCGACACAGTCGTAATCTTCTGGAGATTGAATCGGCGCTGCGTAAAGCACATCGCGCTTAGGCATGGTAATGCCGCCGGGTTTCATATGTCTTGTGACGGCATCACGCATGGAAAGAATATTGAAATTATAGAATGGCATGGTGCCGTGTAAATCGCCGATAACAATATCTACTTTTTCCGGCAGATCAATTTCAGTGGAAAGCCCTTGCAGCCAGGTAATTTTTTCGCTGCCGGGATTATTTTTTACACAAAGTTTACCCACTTCAATCGCGATATCGGGCTCAACGGCGTACACTTTTTTTGCACCTAACTTGCAGGCAAGCAGTGCAAAAAAACCAGCACCAGTGCCTATTTCAAGCACTACCGAATCTGCGGTAATGGCATTGGTGAGCGTTGTCACAAAGGCTTGCGTGCGTATTGGGTCGGTGACCATTTCGCCGTAGTCTTTGATGGAATAGCCGTCAAAATTATGCATAAAAATTATTGTTTAGTATGTTGGATGAGCTGGGCGAGTAAACGCGAATTGTTTTGGAAATCGTGCGGGTAGCTTAAACGATAAGTCGGAATAGTTTGCGTTAATGCCGCCGCCGATGTCATCAGTTGTTTGGATTGCACCCGGTTGCCAAGATCAAGTCGAAAGCTGCGTTCAATTATTTCAATACAGGTATTGGCTGGCTGCATTTTTGTGATTTGAATATCAGTGCTGGCTGTTTCCGGGTCTGATAAAAAATACATGGCATGCAAGGGCGGTGCTGCTTGAGCCGACGCTATAGTCAAGGCAATACGCTGTTTATCGGAATACTCCGATACCGGGCTTAACAAAGAATCATTAGCGAAAATATTTTCAATCGAATCCTCATACAGCCGTAAGCTGGGATAAGTAGCTAAAGTTTGCCAGTACGCATTATGTGATTGCAGCAGTACGCAGTCATCGGAATAGAGTGTGTAGCCTGCATGATGTAACAATGCTGCCAGCGTGGACTTTCCCCAGCCGCTTTTGCCCAGAAACAATACGGTTCGACCTTCAATATCGACAGCACAGGCATGCAGTAAGAGCTGCCCTTCATGAGCGAGAAAGCGTGGCAAAACTTGATCGACCAATAGATGTTCGATGGTGTTTTCATCGAGCGCTTCGTGGGGAATTATCTGAATATGTCGTCGATGGATATCTAAAATAAAATCGCAAAGATCAGGGAAGCGAAGTAGGTAGCCGTTTTCTAGCATGGCCATGCTTAAAGTGACGGAATCGTCAGATTCTTTCCATTCGTGTTGCCAGTTTTGCAGCTTAGGCTCTAGCGGCGCTCGCAATTCTACGTTTATGCCAGCAACAGCGCTTGATGCGCTTGATTGGCAAGGCAGTGCTTTGAATTCGATTGTGCTGAGAATAGTCTGGTCACCGAATAAATAGGTATTCAAGCGATGCTTTCCCAAACTGAAAATGAAAACGCGCCAGGGTTTAGCCTGACGCGTGTAATGTGACGCAATAAATTTTAAAAGCTTACGGAAAGCGTGTTAGTGCCGTCATCATGGCACCTTCGGCTAATACGCCTGAACCACCGTCGGTCAGATCACGTAGTTGGCCATAGACTTTCAGGCTGGGGCTAACGTAAGGCAGGCGCTGCGCCTTTTCAGTCGTTTCAGCGGATGTCGATACTGTATTGCTGTTCATGAATAACCCCTTGATTACATTTTTGGAAGTCTCTTCACCAAATCAGATTCTTAAGGTGAGTCGTTGGATAGTTTAACGCGTCTTGAAACATTAACAATACTCCAGCAAATAGAATGAGTTAATTTATGTTAATTTTTATGATTAATGTCCAATTTAGCTTAAATCTCGACAAAACTCAGTCTAGTCTGCCCAGCCAAGCATTCAGTGCTGCTAGTTTCATTAAAGGTTCTACGTGTTTTTCGTTGACAGGCTTTCCCGAGTCAAGATTATTAAGTTGTTGATAACGCGTCTGTGCGGTGTCCAACACTATTTTTTTGAGCGAAGCGTGAAGTGACTTAGATACCAGGCTCGGCGCAGATGCTTTCCAAAGATTATGGTTGAATTGCCAGCCCAGATGCTCTTTGCCCCGGCGCCAAGCGATATTAAAGGGGAGTTTTTGGCTCATGAGCTGTCGAAGCGCCCATTTCGGGTAGCCGTCCCGTAGCCGCAGCGCAAGCGGTAGCCAGGCACAAAACTCCACCAGCCGCTTGTCCAAAAAAGGATGCCGAGGCTCAATGCCATATTGGCTGGCCAAGCGGTGATAACGCTCAACGGCGGCTGTCGTATAGCTGGAGCTGGTCGCGCAATAGGCCGTCTGGCCCAGACTGTCCTTGGCTTTTATGGCTGTGGTATTGGTCGCCAAGGTGCGATAGCGCGAAGCAAGATCCATTTCTAGGGCGAATGCCGGAGAAATTAGCGTTTGCTCAGGTGTTGATGAAGAGACTGCGCCGCGTAAATACCGGACGAGGCGACGAACCGGCTTGGGAATCAGAAACTCGCTGACTAAAGGGCGCATAAAGTAGCTGAGGCTGGCCTCTGAACCCCAAAAGCGCACCAAAGCACGAGATTCATGCCAAACCCGGCGCCACTGCCCGGTTCTGGCTAAATCATGAAGGTAATCACCTTCTGCCAGAAGACCATCGGCATCTATACCGTCGAGCATGATACGCAGTTTGTGCTTATGGGCAGCGAGGTATTGCGCATGCACTAGCGTGTTGGTGGCCTCGAACGGCTCAGCCAGTTGCGGCCATCGCTCGGCCATCGCCTGCATTAACTCTGGGGATTTCTGAGGATCAATTTCGGTACTGGTTAAATTGAATGTGGATTGCATCAAGCCGATTGCACGGGTTTCGGCGCAATTAATGTCACTACTGATCGCAGAGAATGTCGATAAGTTTTGTTTGCCGTCTATTTCTAATTTCTCGCAGGCTACAGCGACGACGGCGGAGGAGTCCAAGCCGCCGCTTAGCATGGCACTGATCGGTAAGTGACTGCGGAGCCGACAATGCACGGCTTCAACAAACAAGGCTTCGAGTTGTTCGAGCCATTGCGCTTCAGTCGTCGGAAAAGGTGAGGGTGGATTTTGCGTAGGCTGCCAATAACAATGCAGTTTCGGCGCAGAATTTACTTTCAAGGCCAATGAATGCGCCGGTGCTAGGCGTTTAATATCGCGATACAAAGTGCTCGTGCGATCGTAGCCTTCGAGCTGATCGGTTAAAGCATCAGCGAGTCGTCCTTCATCAAGCGCGATTGGCTTTTGCAATAATGTTCGCAGTGCTTCACTCGTAGTAGCAAAGGCAAAAATTTTGCCAGCAATAGAATGATAATAAAATGGCCGGATGCCGAGCGGATCGCGAGCACAAAATAAAACCCGCGTGCTTGGGTTCCAAATTGCAAAAGTAAAATCGCCCAATAATTTTTCAGGGCAGGCTTCACCCCATGTTTGATAGGCCGTGAAAATTAATTCGGCATCGCCAATAGTATCGATAGCTCGATTACTTAATGCCAATGAAGCAGCAAGGATTTCGCGATTATCCAAACGGCTGTCAGTAACAATAATGCAACCGGTGTTGAGGTCGCTCCAAGGCTGTGCTTCACCCAAGGCTTCCTCTGTTGTAGCCAATAAGGCCTGCCCGAAAGCGGTATTGCTAAATTGCGTAGAGCGCTCTGCATCGGGCCCACAATGCTTCATGCTGGCTAGCATTTTATGCATGACATCCATATCGACGGCACTGCCGTCTAGCATGATGACGCCGGCAATAGCACTCATGCACGGACTCGTTTATTCATTGCAACACCTGATGATGGCCAAGATCATCTTGTGCCAATGCAATACCATTTAATTCGACCCAGGCATGGGCATCAAAACAATCATCGGACTTACGTACACCAATTTTAATTTCTGCCGCCAAGTGTTTTTGTATCAGCCAATATTCCAGCAAGACCGATTGTGGCAAGCAAGTTGCCGTCACTAAGCCGTGCCGTCCGGCAATGGCGATTAATTGTGCAGTGCGTTCCGCTCGCGCCAATTCAATATCATCGGCTTGATGCAAATCAGTGGCAGAAGTAAAACATAAGAGCCAACGACGGGTTCGTAAATAACCAAAAAAACGCAGAGAAAAAGATACCCACGCTAGACAAAAAATAAATCGTGTTAGTAGAAATTTTTCCTGCCAGGCAAGCTCGCGTAATTTTGAATAATTACTCATTCGCCGACAGTAACTAAACCCGCCTCGGCCAGTTGCGTGATAAGTGCCAGTAAGTCGTGTTGTAATTGTTCCGGGCTGGCGTCGTAAGTGCCACAAAGATCCTGGTGCACTTCTTGCAATGTTGGATTACGATTAATTAAGCCCCAAATATGGGTGCCGACCAGGTCCAGGCCGAAATAGCGCTCGCTGTTGAGGTTTAACAGCACGGCTTCACCACCGACTTCTTGAAAAAGTACTTCGTCGTTGGGCTGGGCGTGATGGGCTAAGGTAATATGTTGCATAAGTGTTGTTTGGGAGCGGCAGTGTGCGGTCGCCAGTATTCATCGAAGCCGGGCATTTGTAAATCTAAAATGAGTGAATAATGCAATTGCCTAGCGACCTGAAATTTCTGCTAAAACAAACGCGAGCCTATCGGGGCAGGCTGTTGTTTGCCGTCGGTTTATTGCTGGCTGAAAGTTTGGTGGTGTTGGCTTTGCCATGGTTTGCCGGGCAAGTGGCGCAGGCATTATTGCTGCAAACGGTGCCGACCCGCTTATTGTTTTGGTGGTTGCTGGTGATGGGTTTGCAAGCCTGCATCACTGTGGCAAGTGGTTTTACGATGGGCAGTATTCATCAGCGTATAACGGCGGACCTGGGTCTGAATTTGTACGAACATCTGCAAGCGCTGCCCTTGCCTTGGCACCAGCAGCGCAAGCGTGGCGAGGTGTTGGCTTTTTTGCATAATGATGTTTGGTACATCAGCCAGTTTATTTCCACGGTGCTGATACCACTGCTACCGATGCTGCTGACCTGCTTGGGTGCTTTAATTTTACTGTGTCGAATCGAACCCATACTCGGCTTGATCATTGCATTGGCGATGCCGGTATTTTTTATCATCGTAAAATTGTTGACACGATCACTGCGGCCATTAGCCAATCGCACGAGCGAACAAGAAGCCAAGCGCTACGGAATTTCCGAACAAAACTTAAGCAGCCTGCCGATCATAAAAGCATTCGCCCGGGAACAAGCAGAAAGCGCGCGCTATGGTGCACAAACTGAAAAAGTGGTCGCGCTTGAAATGCAGCGGCTGCGCATTACCAGTTTTATGACGCCGGCCATTCGCTGGGTGATGACCGCCTGCGTTATAGGCTTGTTGTGGTTAGGAACGCAGCGTGTGGCGCAGGGCAGTTTGACTGCACCGGAATTAATTACACTTTTGTTGTACGGCTTATTATTGACCAACCCGTTGAGCCAGCTGGCCGATGTTTATGGCAAATTACAAACTGCACGCGGCAGCGCGGTGCGTTTGATGGATGTGCTAAATGAAAGAACTGAAGTCGATAATGGCAGGCGAGAAATAAGCAAACTGCATGGCGATATTCGATTTGAAAATATCGATTTTACCTACCCAACACGCCCAGCTTTACTGAAAAAGTTTACTCTACACATACCTGCCGGCCAGACTTTGGCGATCACCGGCGTTAACGGCGCTGGCAAAAGTACGCTAACTAATTTATTGCTACGTTTTATTGAACCTAATGGAGGCGATATCGTGATTGACGGAATTAATACACGTGATATTCCGCTTAAATTTTTACGTTCGCAAATTGGCTTGGTCAGCCAACAAGTTTTATTATTTAACGCCAGCGTTAGTTTTAATATTGGCTACGGCAAAATAGCGCCTACCCAAGCTCAGATTGAAGCGGCGGCCCGCGCGGCCCATGCGCATGATTTTATTCAAGCACTGCCTTCCGGCTATGACACTATTATTGGCGATGACGGCGTGCGTTTGTCGGGCGGGCAAAAACAGCGTTTGGCACTTGCGCGTGCATTGTTGAAAGACCCGCCTATTTTAATACTCGATGAAGCCACCGCCATGTTCGACCCGGAAGGCGAGCGTAGTTTTATTGCCGAATGCCATGAGCTGCTGCGCACGCGCACCGTGATTTTAATTACGCATCGACCTGCAAGCTTGGCATTGGCAGATCGGGTGATTAAATTGGAAGACGGACAATGGTTTGAGCAAGCTCATGGTGCTGGAGTTAATCATTAGGGGAAGATCCAAGCCAATAAAAACTATCGTCATCCCGGCGAAAGCCGGGACCCAGAAGTGATGTATGCAGCATTCTATTCGAGCTGCGAGATATCATTCGGTTTGAACTCGCAGGTTATTTGGCATCGGTTCTTGTTGTTTCTGGGTCCCGGCTTTCGCCGGGATGACGTGAATTTTTTGTATGTACCTGAGCCGCTTTAGTAGTTTTTGATATTTAATGAATTAGGGTTTCAGCATGAGCGCAAGTTTTTCACTCTCGCATCTGGATAAATTGGAAGCCGAGAGCATTCATATTTTTCGCGAAGTCGCGGCCGAGTTCCAGAACCCGGTCATGCTGTATTCGATTGGCAAGGATTCATCGGTGCTGCTGCACTTATTGCGTAAGGCTTTTTATCCGGCCAAACCTCCGATTTCTTTATTGCATATTGATACCACCTGGAAGTTTCGTGAGATGTATGCCTTCCGTGATCGCATCGCCGAACTTTATGGCGTCGATCTAAAAGTGCATATCAATCCCGATGGTGTTCGCGATGGTATTAATCCGATTACCCATGGCTCGGCGGTGCATACCGATATCATGAAAACCCAGGGTTTGAAGCAGGCGCTGGATCTGGGTGGCTATGATGCCGCCATTGGTGGTGCGCGCCGCGACGAAGAAAAATCGCGCGCGAAAGAACGTATTTTTTCATTCCGTAATGCACAGCACCGATGGGACCCGAAAAATCAGCGCCCGGAACTATGGAGTTTGTATAACACCCGCATCCAGAAAGGCGAAAGCGTTCGTGTGTTTCCGATTTCAAACTGGACCGAACTCGATGTCTGGCTTTATATCTATCGCGAAAATATTCCGGTAGTGCCTTTGTATTTCGCCAAGGAGCGCCCGGTTGTTGAACGCGATGGTGCCTTGATCATGGTCGATGATGATCGACTGCCGTTATTGCCGGGCGAAACCCCGGCCATGAAAAAAGTGCGTTTCCGCACACTAGGTTGTTATCCCTTGTCGGGCGGATTTGAATCCGATGCGGAAACTCTTGAAGCGATTATTCAGGAAATGTTGATCGCCAGAACTTCTGAACGCCAAGGTCGCCTGATTGATTCCGATGTTGGTGCTTCGATGGAAAAGAAAAAACAGGAGGGTTATTTCTGATGAATGCCAAAGCAGAAATCGCCGCCTATTTAAAGCAACACGAAAGCAAATCCTTGCTACGTTTTATTACCTGTGGCAGTGTTGACGATGGCAAGAGCACCTTGATTGGCCGCTTGCTGCATGACACTAAATTATTATTCGACGATCAACTCGCGGCATTGACGCGCGACAGTCAACGCCATGGCACGCAAGGCGATCAGTTCGATTACGCCTTGCTGCTCGATGGTCTTGAAGCCGAGCGCGAGCAGGGCATCACAATCGATGTGGCGTATCGCTATTTCAATACCGAACGCAGAAAATTTATCGTCGCTGATTGCCCGGGCCATGAACAATACACCCGCAATATGGCGACCGGCGCTTCCACTGCCGATGTGGCGATTGTGCTTGTTGATGCTCGCAAAGGTTTGCTCACACAAACACGCCGTCACAGTTATATCGTGAGTCTGCTGGGCATCAAGCATGTGGTGCTGGCGGTGAATAAAATGGATTTGGTCGATTACGATCAAGCCGTGTTTGATGAAATTCTTGAGCAGTATCAAGTGCTGGCGCAGCAGCTGAATATTGCATCGGTTACCGCGATTCCCTTGTCGGCATTGAAAGGCGATAACGTCATTCTCAATAGCAAGGCAATGCCGTGGTACAACGGCTCGGCTTTACTTGAGCATCTGGAAACGGTCGAAATTCAATCGTCGGAATCGCAACAGGGTTTTCGTTTGCCGGTGCAATGGGTCTGCCGTCCGAACCAGAATTTCCGTGGCTTCGCCGGCAATATAGCGGCCGGTCAAATAAAAGTCGGTGACGATATTGTTGTGACGCCATCGGGCCTGCGCTCGAAAGTGGCATCGATTATTCGCGGCGACAAAGAAGTGACCGAAGTTTTTCGCGGGCATTCCGTCATCATCAGTTTGACCGACGAAATTGATATCAGTCGCGGCGATGTAATCAGTGCTGCCAGCGACGCGCCTCCGATTTCCGATCAAATCGCCGCGCATGTTTTGTGGCTGAGTGATGCACCCTTACTGCCGGGCCGTGGCTATTGGTTGAAGCTGGCAACTCGCACCGTGAACGCGCAAGTCAGCGAAATAAAACACAAGATTGATGTCAACACGCAGGAAACTTTGGCCGCCAAGCGATTGGAATTAAATGAAGTTGGCTACTGTAATTTAAGTTTTGATCATGCGATTACTTTCGAGAGCTATCGTGATAATCCGACTCTGGGCAGTTTCATTCTTATTGATCGTCAAACCAACAGCACCGTGGCTTGCGGCACCATTGATTTTGCTTTGCGTCGTGCTGCCAACTTGCATTGGCAAGCGGTAACTGTCGACAAACTAGCGCGCTCGATTATCAAAGGCCAAACCGCGCGTTGCCTATGGTTCACTGGTTTGTCGGGCTCGGGTAAATCGACCATTGCCAACCTTGTGGAGAAACGCTTGCTGGCGTTGGGACATCACACTTACTTGCTTGATGGCGATAATGTTCGCCATGGCTTGAATAAAGATCTCGGTTTTACCGATGAAGATCGGGTCGAGAATATTCGTCGCGTGGCACAAGTGGCGAAGTTAATGACCGATGCAGGACTGATTGTATTGGTGTCGTTTATTTCGCCCTTCAGAAGTGAGCGCGATATGGCGCGAGCTTTATTCGCACCGGGCGAATTCGCCGAAGTGTTTGTCGATACGCCGCTGGAAATTTGCGAGCAGCGCGATGTGAAAGGTTTGTATGAAAAAGCACGGGCCGGAAAAATTCCTAACTTTACCGGCATTGATTCGCCTTATGAAGCACCGCTAATGCCGGAGTTTCATTTGCAGACCGTCAATGCTGATTCAGAAGTGCTAGCGACGCGAATTGTTGACTATATTCGTCAGAAATAATGTATCGGGCAGGGACGCCTGTTTGCTGCGCTCAATTTAAATCGTAG
>JAYSQD010000124.1:0-7338 GCA_043721835.1 Arenimonas sp.
CCTTCTAGGCCCGACCCGCGCCAATTTATTCTGGCTTGAAATCCAATGCGGCCGAATTGATGCAATAGCGCATTCCGGTTGGTGCCGGGCCATCGGGAAATATATGGCCCAGATGCGAATCGCAATGGGCGCATTTCACTTCTATGCGTTGCATGCCATGGCTGTCATCCAAACCTTCAGAGACCGCTGATTTGTCGATCGGTTTGTAATAGCTAGGCCAGCCACTTCCCGAGTCGAATTTGTTTTCGGAACTGAACAATTCAGCCTTGCAGGCGGCGCAGATATAGGTGCCATCGGCATGGCTGTCCCAATATTTGCCGGTAAAGGCACGTTCGGTCTCGGAACAACGGCAAATAGCGTATTGCTCCGGGCTGAGCTCGGCTTTCCACTGGGCGTCGGTTTTCTCGATTTTCTGGCTCACGAAGGGCTCCTATGGGGTTTCATCAATAACGGCTAGAATACACCCCATCTTGGTCTTCAGGATTTGCCTGTGTCCCGTCCTGTTTTGCGTTTATTGCCGCTGTGTTTTGCCATTTCCCAAGCCGTTGTCGCTCAGGAAACCGCACAAAACTGGAATTACTGTGTCAGCCCGCAAACGCTGCCGGTATTCAACACCGATGCTATCCCTAATGAAAATCGCGAGCAATCTGCGACTGACATTCATGCCGACAGCATGAATCTTGAGAAAGAAAAAGCCACCGTGTTTGAAGGTAATGTGGTGTTGCAGCGTTCTGATCAGTGGATGAATGCCGACAAACTGACCTACACCCACGACAGCGAACAATTTGTCACAGAAGGTCCGGTGCGTTATCAAGATCGCAGCGTGCGGCTAACTGCCAAGCAAGCCAGTGGCGACCAGAAAAAAGACACCATGAGCATGCAAGGTGTGCAATATCAATTCAGTAATAATCTTGGCAATGGCACGGCGCAAGAAGCCACCATGCAAGGTGAGACCGGCGAGCTCGACAAGGCCACCTACTCCACATGCCCGCCCGGCCAGCGGCAATGGGAGTTTTCAGCCAATCACATCACGGTTGATCAAAAAACTGCCCGCGGCAGCGCTACCAATGCGACTCTACGTTTGGGTGGCGTGCCGGTCTTGTGGTTGCCGTTTATCAGCTTTCCTACTGATGACCGTCGTCGCAGCGGCATTTTGTCACCGAGTATTGGTAACGATCAACGCAACGGCACCGACATTGCCCTGCCCATTTACTGGAATATTGCACCTAATTACGATGCCACTTTTACACCACGTTGGTTATCTGCACGCGGCCTGATGTTAGGCACCGAATTTCGTTATCTGAGCGCTCGCTCGCAAGGTACTTTGCAAACTACTTGGTTGCCTAACGATGACCTTACTCATCGCGACCGCGGCATTATCCAGTTCGATCATTTCACTGGTATTAATGAGCATTGGTATGCATCGGCAGACTTAAACAATGTCAGCGATCGCAATTATTACTCTGATTTTGGTCAATCGCTTAATGCCACTTCAATTTCTTTCTTGGGCAGCGACGCCGGTATTTACGGCCGTGGAAGTAATTGGTCTGCCAGTGCCAGTCTGCAATATTGGCAAATCGCGAGCCCTAACCCAGTCTTTAATGACACCACCTCGCCGTTCCATCGGCTTCCGCGAATTCAGGCAAGCTGGACTAACCCGCATAGTTCAAAATTTGAATTTGGTATCAATTCGGAACTTGTTCGCTATGAACGCGATAAAGATTTAGCCCCTAGCGAGGGGGGTACCCGTATTGATTTGCAGCCATTTATCAGGATGCCGCTGTCGGGAGCTTCATGGTATGTCACGCCGGAGCTTGCTTGGCGTTTCACCCAATATAGTGACGTCAGCAGCTCGCTATTTCCAGTAGGCACCACCGACACTTCACCGCAACGTAGCCTGCCTATTGTTAGCTTGGATGCTGGCATGGTGTTTGAGCGCGATATGCAATGGCGTTCCGAAAGCTATTTACAAACCTTCGAGCCGCATTTTTATTACTTATATGTGCCCTATCGTAACCAAGATAATTTCCCGGTCTTTGACAGCCGCGAGTTGACTTTCGATTGGCCTGCTCTATTTCGCACCAATAGTTTTGGTGGCGCCGATCGTCAAAGCGACGCCAATCAAGCGACCATCGCCTTCACTACCCGCTTTTATGAACAAGACACCGGGCGTGAGCGTTTAAGTGCCAGCTTGGGTCGAATTACCTATTTTGATGCACCCAAAGTCAATTTCGGCACACCGCCTTTATCCAATAGCGGCTCGGCCTGGGTTGCCCAAATTGACTGGACACTGTCTGACAACTGGACCTTGGGTGTTAATGAACAATGGGACCCCGACAGCGGCCAAAACCTGCTAACTGGCGCCCGTACGCAAATGCGCTGGGCGAATGGCGGCCTGTTTAATGTCGCTTATCGTTACCGCCGTAACTCACTTGAACAAAGTGACATCAGCTTCAGAATTCCGTTTAAGCAATCGTGGAACCTTATCGGTCGCTGGAATTATTCGCTGCAAGGCGAGGGTCGCAACCTCGAAACCCTGTTGGGCGTTGAGTGGAAAAGTTGCTGTGTAGCCCTGCGAGTGGTGGGCCGCGAGTATGTCAGAAGTTTTGCCGACCAATCGAACTTTGGCCTCTATGTCGAACTCGAATTGAACGGCTTGGGCAGCTTTGGTCGCAATACGGAAGCCCTGCTGGATAATGCTATTCTAGGTTATTCCCAATAAAATCAATCATGAATTATTTGTTTGTGGCCAGTTCACCTGTGCATAAACGCTGACGGAGTTTGAAACACATGAAACATAAGTTTTCCGGTTTGTTATTAGCCCTTTCACTGGGTTTAACGAGCAACGCCCTTCTGGCCCAGGATCAAGCGGTCGCCAGCGTTGATGGCATCGCCGCCATTGTCGATGAAGACGTTATTTTGAATAGCGAAGTGCAGCGTGCCGTTGATAACGTCAAGACACAATACGCAAAACAACCGGGGCAATTGCCACCCGAAGATATTCTTCGCAAACAAGTGCTTGAGCGCCTTATTTTATTGCGCTTGCAAGTTGAACGCGCAAACGGCAGTGGCGTTCGTGTATCGGACAACGAAGTCAACCAAGCAGTACAAAAAATTGCCGATCAAAATAAAATAACGCTCGACCAACTTCGTACACAAATTAGTAGCGAAGGTCTGAGCTACGAAGAATTTCGCAATAATTTGAAAGACGAGATTACCGTTCAACGCATGCGTCAAGGCTATGTCCAAAGCCGGGTACAAGTGTCTGAAACCGAAGTTGACCAATTATTATCGGTCCGCGAAGTCGGTGGTCCGGAAGTCCGGCTTGCCAATATTCTGGTTGCACTGCCCGATGGCGCAACACCTGAACAATTAGCTAAGGCACAAGAAAAAATTGTCCGCATTAAAGCTTTGCTTGATAAAGGCGAGATGGATTTCAGTTCTGCTGCCATTCGTTATTCCGATTCACAAAATGCCCTGGAAGGTGGTGAAATTGGCTGGCGTACTGTCGATTCCATTCCACCGGCATTTGTAAATCTGATTCGCGAAATGAAAGCAGGCGATATCACCAACCCGGTGCGTGGCCCAAGCGGTTTTCAGTTAATCAAGTTAATTGAAACGCGTGCGCAAGAAAAACAAATGGCGACGCAATATCATTCCCTGGGCATGATGATTGCTACCAAGCCCGGTGAAAATGGTGAAGCAGCCCGTCAAAAAGCCGAAGACTTGCGAGCCCGCATTGTTGCTGGCGAAGATTTTGCCAAACTGGCACGCGAAAACTCGACAGAAGAAATGAACGCCAGCAAAGGTGGCGACATGGGCTGGTTTGAATTAGCCCAATGGGGCCAGGGTATCGCGACCAAACTGGAAGCTCTGAAAGATGGCGAAATTTCGGAAGTGTTCAAGAGTGATGTGGGCTGGCATTTTGTCAAACGCCTGGGCACCCGCAACCAAGATATGACGGATGAAAATCGCCGTAATCAAGCGCGTCAGATGATTGCACAGCGTAAATCCGAAGAAGAATACGAACGCTTCCTCCGTCAATTGCGTAACGATGCTTACATCGAGTCACGCATCGGCGGCAGTTAATCACGCCATGAATACTCGCCTGGCGCTTGTTGCGGGCGAACCGGCTGGTATCGGCCCTGAATGCTGCGTTCGCATTGCACAATTGCAGCATTCGGCAAATCTAGTTGCCATCGCCGACCCCAATACACTTTATCAAGCAGCGGAAGCCTTAGGGCTACCGCTGCGTTTAGTTGGTGCAGACCAAAAAGCCAAGGCTGGCGAATTATCCATTCTGCCTATGCCGCAAAAAACCGCGACGATTTTTGGCGAAGCTGATCCAGACAATGCCGAGTTTGTCATTGCAAGTTTATTGCAGGCGGCACAAGGCTGTATTGACGGCCAATTCCATGGCATGGTCACCGGCCCGGTGAATAAAGCGGTAATAAATGTCGGCGGCATTGCCTACACGGGCACCACCGAATTACTCGCCGAGCATGCACATTGCGATGTCGTAATGATGCTGGCCAATCCGCAAATGCGAGTGGCTTTGGCGACGACGCATTTAGCTTTGCGTGATGTGCCCAATGCGATCACGCTACAAAGTTTGAAGAAAACCTTAGGCATTTTGAATCTTGCTTTGCAAAAACAATTTGCCATAAAAAATCCGCGCATCGCCGTATTGGGCTTGAATCCACACGCCGGTGAAAACGGAATTCTTGGTCATGAAGAAATCGAAATTATTGAACCGTGTTTGCAGCAACTTCGCGAACTTGGCATGGACTTAATCGGACCGCTTCCGGCCGACACCGCTTTTCTTCCGCAAAAACTGGCGCACTTCGATGCCGTGTTGGCGATGTATCACGACCAGGGTCTGCCCGTGCTTAAACATGCGGGCTTCGAGCAGGCCGTGAACATAACGCTTGGTCTGCCCTACCCGCGCGTCGCGGTTGATCACGGCACCGCATTGGACTTGGCAGGCAAAGGCATCGCCGACGCCAGCAGCTTATTAGCCGCCGTGACACAATGCACAATGCTGGCCAATTCACGGAATGCGAAATAAAGGCAACTCTGAAAATGTTTAAAGATCCACCTAAAAAAAATCTCGGCCAGCATTTCCTTACTGACCAGGACATCATCAGCAAAATTGTGCTCGCGGTAAAACCGGCCGCTGATGATTTTCTGGTGGAAATTGGTCCCGGCCAAGGTGCAATCACATTTCCGCTCTTGAAAAAACATGGCTCTTTGACGGTCATTGAATTTGATCGCGATTTAATTACGCCCTTGATGGAATCGGCCGAAGGCATGGGCGATCTGACCATTATTCACAAAGACGTATTGAAAGTAGATTTCACAAAATTGGCTGCCGACCGTCCTGCCATTCGTCTGGTCGGTAATTTGCCCTACAACATATCGACACCGATTTTATTTCATGTACTTGAACATGCACCGGTCGTGCGCGACATGCATTTTATGCTGCAAAAAGAAGTAATTGATCGCATGGCGGCAGAGCCCGGCAGCAAAGTCTATGGCCGCCTGACGGTGATGCTGCAAGCCCGCTGTGAAGTCACGCCACTATTCATGGTGCCGCCACATGCGTTCCGTCCACCGCCGAAAGTCGATTCTGCCGTCGTGCGTTTAGTGCCATTGGCAGCCGACAAGATCCATATTAAAGACACCGTTTTATTCGAAAATCTAGTGCGAGACGCCTTCGGACAACGCCGTAAAACCATCCGCAATGCCATGCAGGCATTGGCGACCAGTCAAGATATTGAAGCGGTGGGTCTGCGGCCTGACGCACGCGCGGAACAGTTGCCGGTTAGCGATTTTATTAAATTGGCTAACTTTTTGGCTTCTAAACCGCCTGCGACCACGTAAACTATCGGCATGTCCGCAAAACACCAAATCGCTATCACCGTAAAAACCCGTTTTCTGGATGAACAATCCGAACCTGATCGTGCGCGTTTTGTATTCGCCTACACCATTCGTATCGAAAATCAGGGCGAGGTACCGGCACAATTAATGAGCCGTCATTGGGTCATTACCGACGAGCTGGGCAAAGTGCAGGAAGTACATGGCGAAGGTGTTGTCGGCGAACAACCCCATCTGCACCCGGGTGAATCGTTTGAATACACCTCAGGAGCTGTGCTCGAAACTGCAGTTGGCACCATGCGTGGCAGCTATCAAATGCAGGCCGATGATGGCTTGCAATTTGATGCCGCCATCGCACCGTTCACGCTCTGTGTGCCCAGGACTCTGCATTAATGGCCACCTATGCCATCGGTGACGTGCAGGGCTGCTATGACGCATTGCAGCGTCTTTTGGAGCGGATTAAATTTGACCCCGTCAAAGATCGACTCTGGTTTTGTGGCGACCTGGTTAATCGAGGTGGTCAATCGCTGGAAACCCTGCGACTGATTCATTCGCTGAAAATCCACAGCACGATTGTGCTCGGCAATCATGATTTGTCCCTGCTATCGATTGCGCAACGACGCGAAGAAGATCAACGCAAGGTCAACCAGGATTTGCAACGGGTTTTATTTGCCGACGACAAAGACATCTTGATTGACTGGTTAAGAATGCAAAAACTTTTGCATGTAGATCGTACGCTTGGTTTTGCGATGGTACATGCCGGTATCGCACCTAAATGGACCTTGAAGATCGCCGAAGCCAGAGCACACGAAGTGGAATCCCGTCTGCATAGCGACGGCTACCGTAAAATTTTCAAAAATATGTATGGTGACAAACCAGTTTGGTCGCCCAAGCTCACCGGTCCCGACCGTGACCGCGCGATTATCAACGTGTTTACCCGCCTGCGATATTGCACACCGTCCGGCCGAATCGTGTTTGAAGATAAAGGCCGACCCGGTACCCAAAAACCGGGAAGCTACCCCTGGTTTGAAGTCCCCGGCCATGCGGCCCGCGAATTGCCCTTGATATTCGGACACTGGTCAACACTGGGCTTATTCATGGGCCTTGGGGTTTACGGTATTGATACGGGCGCCGTCTGGGGTGGCCGATTAACCGCGCTCGAATTAGGGCCGGAACTTCGCCTGCATCAAGTCTCTGGTCGCGTGCAAAACGTACAGACCGTAGGCAGCTGATTTTTTTCGTAGGGGCGCTTGCTTGCTGCGCCCTGTATCAGCATTGTCGCAGCGCGTGGGCGCAAGTCGAAAAAATGCTCCTGCATTTGATTAGACAGCGGATGTATTAATTAAGTATCGTGGTTTGAAAGCCAGCGAAAAAATGTGATGCACGATTTGTTGAAAATAATATCGCGGAAGAAGTAATACCGTAGGGGCGCTGCTTGCTGCGCCCTGTATCAGCATTGTC
>JAYSQD010000125.1:0-3055 GCA_043721835.1 Arenimonas sp.
ATCGGTGTAATAAATCCGTGCTCTTTGCTTCATCTGCAACACTCCTTCTGCTTACGCAGTGATTAGTGTGTTGCATCCACCAGTTGAATCCGCAATCAATACCAGTGCATGAATTACCAAGGCAACGCAGAGTAATTTTGTGAGCGGAAATTTTTTCCAGCGCCAAATAATCAATATCAAACCCACAAACACCCAGATAACTTCCAGGAACCAGGTGAGTGCATCTAAAGCACCGATTGCCGATACCGCCAAGGCCGCACAAACAAAAAATAGCAGGCCGTAGGCCATTTTGGGTCCAGGACTGGCTATCTGCATGTCGTGCTCCGATTGTTGTGTGGCTTCGCCAATGCTAATGTCGCCCCGAAGGAGAAATCTATGCGCTTAGCTTATTCCAGTTTACTGCTGTGTGGTTTGTTGGCAGCATGCAAACAAGAGGCACCGGTGATAGACACGCCTGCTTACGCGCCAAGCGCGCAGGCGCTCAATGAAGGCGCCCAACGCATTCAGGCCGATGTCGCCTATTTGGCAGCCGATGCCCGCGAAGGCCGTGCTACGGGTTCCTTGGGTTTCGATCAGGCGGCCGATTATGTGGCGACCCGATTTAAGAATCTTGGCTTGGAACCTGCAGGTGATAACGGAACATTTTTTCAGCGGGTTCCCCTGCTTGAAGCAACGCGCCAACAAAATGGCGCGGTCCTGAAATTACAGCAGGATAATTTTATTCAGGAATTTATTTTTGAAAAAGAATTTTTACCCGGCGTAAATTATAATCAACCCACGCATAGCATTACCGCTGCCATGGTCTTTGTCGGGCAAGGTGTCTTCGCACCGGATTTAAAACATAACGATTACGCGGGTGTTAGCTTGCGCGATAAAATTGCGGTTGTTTTTGACGGTGCCCCCGAATACTTCCCCATTACCCAGCGCGCGTTTTACAGCTCGCGCAACGAAAAATTAAAGCAACTCAGTGAACGCGGAGCCGTAGGTGTTTTGTATATCAGCAATCCCAAAAAAGAAGCCGAACGACCTTGGGCGATGGACAGCGGTAACTGGGCAGTACCCGGCATGCGCTTGCTGGATAAAAACCAAATGCCAATCGACAGTTTTCCACAATTACAAGCCAGTGCTAGCGTAAGTTTAGAGGCGACTCGAAAAATTTTTGATGGTGCTAAATATTCAGCCGATGTTTTATTCGATCAATTAAAGCAAGGCAGCTTAAAGGCTTTCGATTTACCCGGAACCATGACCATCGCTGGCAACACGCAATTGCGCACGCTTGAAAGCCGCAATGTGGTCGCAAGATTACCCGGCAGCGACGCCAAACTAGCGACTGAAAATGTCGTCTTTTCCGCGCATCTGGATCATATTGGCATAGGCGCAGCCGTCAACGGCGACGCCATTTATAACGGTGCACTCGATAACGCACTAGGCGTTGGCATTATGTTGGAAGCCTCTCGCAGTGCGAGTGTGCTGAGCACCAAACCGAAACGCTCGATGCTATTTATTGCCGTTACCGGCGAAGAAAAGGGTTTGCTGGGCGCCGATTATTTTGCCAAGAATCCGACGGTGGCAAAAAACTCGATCGTGGCCAATATCAATATGGACATGCCAGTCATTCTGACCGAGTTACTTGATGTGGTGACCATTGGCACAGATCATAGTTCGCTACAAAAACAGGTAGAACAAGCGGCTACCGATATCGGGTTTTTACTGTCCCCTGACACGGCACCCGATCAAGTGGTGTTTGTGCGCTTCGATCAATTTGCTTTCATCAGGCAGGGCATTCCTGCGGTATTTCTGGACGGCGGCGTGGTGGCGAAAGATCCGAATATTATTGGCAAAGATTTACTCGAGAAATTTCTGAAAAATCATTATCACCAACCTAGTGACGATCTAAAGCAGCCCATTCATTATCCCACCGCAGCAAAAATGGCCGCATTGAACGCACGCATTGGTCAGCTGGTGGCCGATGACCCCTATCGGCCACGTTGGAATCTGGGCGATTTTTTTGGTCAGAAATTTGCAGGTCAGCCATGAAGTGTGTATTTCAACTGTTACCTGAACACGGCTTACAAACCGCACGTCGCTCGAACTATTATTTTAAGTGCTTGAAAGCGCTACACTGTCAGTATGAATTCACCCAATCGCATTGAACATCAGCTAACCGACAAAGGTTATGTCCCGGTTTACACAACAACCGTCGTCGAACAGCCTTGGGACAGCTATACCAAAACCGACCACGAAGTTTGGGCGACTTTGTTCAAACGCCAACGTGAACTATTGCCCGGCCGTGCCAGTACGGAGTTTCTGCAAACCCAGGATGAAATGGGGATGGGCGAGCAGGGGATTCCAAAATTTGCTGATTTAAATATCCAACTTAAAGCAAAAACCGGCTGGGAAATTATTGCCGTTGAAGGCTTGCTACCCGAGCTGACTTTTTTTGATCATTTAGCTAACTGCCGGTTCCCGGTGACATGGTGGATTCGCAAACCCGAGCAACTCGATTATTTATCCGAGCCTGATTTATTCCACGACTTGTTTGGTCACGTGCCTTTATTGATGGACCCGGTATTTGCCGACTACATGGAAGCCTATGGCAAAGGCGGCGTCAAAGCCCATGCACTTGGCCCGGAAGCACTCGCGCAATTAACCCGTTTGTATTGGTACACGGTCGAGTTTGGTTTGATCAATACCAAGGACGGCCTACGAATTTACGGCGCCGGTATTTTGAGCTCGAAGGGCGAGAGTATTCATTGTCTTGAATCAAACGCACCGAACCGAATTGGTTTTGATTTGCTACGCGTCATGCAAGCACGCTACCGGATTGATACCTATCAAAAAACCTATTTCGTGATTGACAGCTATCAACAATTATTTGATGCGACCCTGCCGGACTTTATTCCGTATTACCAAAAACTCGCCAATCAAGACAGCATCGCTGCCGGACACGTATTAGACACCGACAAAGTATTCAATCGCGGCACCGGCGAAGGCTGGCTGCAAGACGGCGATGTTTAATTACACGTAATCCATTCAGCGTAGGGGCGCCTGCTTG
>JAYSQD010000126.1:0-44034 GCA_043721835.1 Arenimonas sp.
GCTTCTTTGCCTAACTTCGCAATCAAGGGGACCTCCGTGGAAACATGGCATTCAAGTGAATCATCATCCGGCGCGTCGGTCCCTTATTTTGGTTGTTAGAACCCAAAAGGCATAAAACAAAGTTGGGGTGGCGTTTTTTTCTGGGCCTGCCTGCTCTTCAAAAATTTTTCTCCGTTTCTGCCATCAAAGCAGTTTTTGCGTTGTCAGCAAGTTCATTGCCCTAGCCGCCATCCGACTCAATCTGTCAGCCTGCTTGGCGGTAAAGTCCTATTTTCGCCCAGTTCCGTAATCCCGGGCTGTTACTGCAAGGGTTTCATTGGCTTCTCGGCGTGTTGCAATTCACGCTTCCAATCGTCAAGCTACGTTCTACGGTGTTCATGGCTTACTGGCAGCGCGGCAGTTCCAGCTTCTGGCAGTTCAAACATCATCGCAATGGGTTCTAACGACGCAATCAAGGGGACCTCCGTGCAAACATTGCATTCATATTTCACATCGGGCGCGTCGGTCCCTTATTTTGGTTGTTAGATTTCAAAGAAACGTTTGCCATGAATTTCGGACGCATACTAATTATATTAATCATGACCATATCTTTACTGGTCGCATTGGTTGTTCTACGAACATATTATTTCCATGACATAAGTCTTGGAAAAGTAATACTTATTTCCTTGGCTGCAATTTCAGTGCTGGCAGGAACTTACGCATGGTTACGAGCAAAAAACAATCCAACTAGGCATTGGCAAGAAATTATGCAAATGAATTCTCTTGCACTACCTTTAACAATATTTACTTTTATTGTGTGCTCTATTTTGGTCGCCACATCTCAGTGGTTTGGTGCTAATGCAATACAAGCAGGTTTTGGGCTTGTAATGCTATTTGCATTTGCGGCCAACCGATTGCCAGCTGATGGCTTACAGACTTTTCGTAGAAAACTTTTCAAACAATTATACGCACCGTGCTTAATAGTAGCGGTCCTTGGTTATATTTTTGGTTTGCTCCATAATGCAACCTAACAAATTGTTCGAGGTTACTCAGATCGGCTTAGTCACAGGTGTAATCGTCGGAACTCTATTTGCGCGTACTTTTCGTAAAAACGCTTCTTCTACATCCGGTGCTGCAATCTAACTACGCAATCAAGGCGACCTCCGTGAAAATACTGGTTTCAAGATTTGCATCCGGTGCGTCGGCACCTTATTTTGGTTGTTAGGCGGCGTGTAAACCGTCACTTGGTTTGTTACTCAGTGACAGATGGTTTGTTAAATCGTAAAAAATGGCCTTCAGGGCCTAATCTTCACTAAATCCCTCCCAGCTGGGCTCCCTTTGCCGGGCCTCGCTGCTAAAGGAATGGAGTATGCCGCTATACATCACCTTGCGGGTGACCAGGTCAACACTCTTGGCGTCAGGCACATCAATGGACAGTAGCTCCCGGCGTACCAACTTGCCGGGGTCACCGAACTGGTCGGCCTGCCTCCATTCCCTATAAACGCCCCGGCCCGACAGCATAGAGCCGCCCTTGCCAGACAAAGGCATAAAAAGCATGTTGTAGGTCACAAGGCAGGGCCATTCCATAAGGCCAGTTTAACCGGCAATTAAAGAGGCTTTGAAGCCTCAGTAATTCCTGATTATCAGCTCGCCACTTTCTTTAGGCTTACCCTTGGCCGCCAGCGTGTATCTGATGCCCACGGTGCTGGTTTTGAGGCCTGCAAACACCTTCCGCATGGCTGGGTGATCGTTGACAGTCAGCAGGGCTTTGCCCTTCATAGTCCGCATTGAATTAGCCAGCAAATCATAGTGCTCAATGCCGAATGGCATGCCATAACCGGCGGTCTTCCAATAGGGCGGATCTAGAAAGAAAAGCGTCTCGGCAGTGTCGTAATAATTCACGCAGTCGAGCCAAGGAATCGACTCCATTGTGACCCTTGCCAAGCGCAGATGAGCAGCGCTCAAATCTTCCTCGATTCGTAACAGATTAAGCCGCACTGGCTGGCTATTGCTGACGCCAAAAGCTTGGTGGTGGACCTTAGCACCAAAGGCGCATTTATGCAGGTAGAAAGTCCTCGCAGCACGTTGTATGTCGGTGAGTGTTTCGGGCCTTTGAGTCTTGGCCCAATCAAACAGCTGTCGGCTGGCTAAAGCCCAGCGGAAATGGCGCACGAATTCGTCCAGGTGATGTTGCACAACGCGATACAAATTAATCAGGTCGCCGTTGATGTCGTTGAGCACTTCCAGCTTGGCTGGTTCTGGTCTGGCGAACAGCATGGCAGCACCGCCAGCGAATGGCTCGCAGTAGGTGTGGTGTGGATTGTAAAAGAGCGGTAAAAGTTTGTCGGCTAATCGGCGCTTTCCGCCGGGCCATGCAAGTATCGGTTTGGTCACAGTCTCAGTCTCTGATATTGGGTTAAGCCAAACTCACAACACCTTCGCGGAGGTTGCAGAGCCTTGGCTGTTACCACACGCTGAGACGTGTGTGTTGCGGCGGCGGTGGTGTGCTGAAACACATCATCGCCGCTTTGTTTTTTTCTAAGCGATTAGAGCATCCGCAAATTCAGAAGGAAGCCATTGCGGCATTTCGTGTTCATTGCGTAAGACTAAAGCGGCAGGAATTATTTCGCCGGTCGATGGAATAAGAACATCGCCAGATTCTGGCAATAGCAATGCGCCCTGCGGAATTGGCCTCGGCGCAGAAGCAATATGCCCGTAACAAGCACTGGCGATTGCATCGAAGGTTGTTGTGCCAATTGCATCCGATTTTGCTAGCGCTACAAATTGCGGAACAGTCAAACTGAACTCACGAAGGTCAACAAATCTTCCCTTGGCTTGTCGAATATCTGAGCTCACGTAACCGGCTAAAACGATACGAGCTATAAGAGCGACAGCATCAATCTGAATATTGACTATGCGCCAATAACTTGCACTGATACCTGCCTCGGTTTGTGTGATTTTTTTAGCAAAAGCCATCGTTAATTCCTAATGTCAGTCATCATTAAAAGAGAGTTGGCGCGTAGTGTGGCAACGCCAGTTGAATGCGTATTTTTTGCGAAGCGGGGAATAAATGTTCCAGCGGCGTTGCATACCAAGTGTCCGTAAACTTCAACAAAATAATCGCCATTCGCAAAGGCAGCAGATACCACTGCATTTAACGCAGTCACTTGAGCGGCGGTTAAAAGTGAATTTTTTGTAATTTTTGCATGTGCTACGAAATCTGTTGCTGTAGCAGTGCCGCCGTTAAAATCAAATTGTAATCCGTCAGCGCCGACCGATTGATTGACAAACAAATAAAGCGTAAATGCGTATTTACGACCGGCAATTAAAGTGCAAGTGAGGTCAGAAATATTGGCAAGAGCAGCTACGCTTTCGGTTACGCTGGCAGTAACACGTTTATCGCCCGCGCCTTGTTGCAACCAGCCGCCGTTGCTGGCAACGCCATCGGTGGCCGCCCATACTTTCGGTGCAGCTCGAACTAAAGAAGTATCGACAGCTCCATTATTCGATGTAGTGCTTGAAAATGAATAACTGCCGTCTGATGGCAGCCTGGTACCGAAAGGCGAATCCCAGCCCCTGCACGGTAAATATAAGCCGTCGGTTTGAGTTAAATAATAGCCATTAGAAAATAATTTTTGTGCATTTGAAGCGATTATCGCGATAGCACCTGAAGTACTAGGTCCACCAGCAGTGATGGTCGCAACTGCATCTATATAGGCGAATAGTGTACCAACCGAATTTCGCCACTCAGTCAAGTTCCCAGTTTGTCCTGTAGCCGCTTGTATTGCCAAAGGAATAGCTGCTGCGGCTTGCGATAAATAAGTCGTCGTGTTGCTCGCATACGCAACTCCGGGAACGCCCGCAAAGGAGCTGGCGTTGTTGTATTGAAACTGACCACTTGACCCACCGGGCGAGCCACTGATCGATGCTGGCACCCAAGCAGAACCACTCCAAGCCAATACTTGATTCGTTGTTGCACCGCCTTGTGTAATTCGACTAGGTGCAATAATTTCATTAGAAATTTCAGTCTTTACCGCAAGCGTAGTCGGGTATTTAGTATTATCAGGCGATGCAAAGCTGGTAGCTTTATTGGCACTGTTCTCAGCAACAAAGCCAAAGTTATTTTCAGTGATCACCCAGTTCGCAGCAGTTTGTCCTGGTGCATTTGTCAGGCAGCGCACTACATCGCCGACGGTAACGGCCGAACCGCCTAATACTCCAGCCACACTAATCGTCCAAAGGTCGCCTTTGACTATCGCGCCAGCACTACCACTACCACCGGAAGAGGGAAAAAGATTACTAGAGGCGTTGTAATTACCTCGATCATCAAGAAGCCCGCCCACCAGACCATCTGCATAAGCATTTGAGGTAACAACGGCGGCATTTGCTTTTGTTGTTGCATCGGTTGCAGCGGTAGAAATGGCAGCGTTTGATTTGGTCGTTGCGTCGGTTGCAGCAGTTGAAATAGCGTTGTTCGCTTTTGTAGTTGCATCAGCCGAAGCCGTCGAAATGGCCGCGTTGGCTTTCGTCGTTGCATCTGTGGCAGCCGTCGCAATGGCGTTGTTTGCTTTCGTTGTTGCATCGGTTGCAGCCGTTGAAATAGCTGTGTTCGCTTTTGTCGTTGCGTCCGTTGCAGCGGCAGCAATAGCAGCTGCTTGAGCCGCTGCCGCAGCACCCGCTGTTTCTTTCGTAGCCAGTGCATCGCTCACCAACTTCGCACTCGGGTATTGAACATTTGTCGGTGACGAAAAAACTGTCACCTTATTGACGGTGAGTTCTGCGCCAGCGCTACTGCCACCAAAATTCAAAGCCTGCGTCACAAACAGCGGAATACGTTTAGGAGCCTTAAAATTGCTTTTAACGCCTTCAATACGTGCCATTGAAACCGTAATAATCGGTTGAGTGATGGTGATATCAGACATTGTCAGTCACCGATTTTAATAACGGGAATTTATCCGTCTCAGTAAAAACAATCTGCCCATCAGGCTTTACTATGCGCGTATCTGTAAACACTTGGCATGGCGAAAAGCCAGTGGTCTCCAAAGCCAGCTGAAACAAGCCAAGGCCGGGGCGCGTCAACGTGAAGTTACCCAGCAGCGGGCCACCCTCACTGTCTTTTTTCGCTTGTGCCGTAATGGCCCACGTCGAGATATCTTGCAGCACGCCGTCAATTCTGACTTCGCCTACATAAATAATACGTTCACCAACTTTATAACTCATTAGGTTTTATCCAGCACGTTGTGAGAGCCGACACGATAACCAGGATCATGGCCAGCAAAATAATTACCGTTAAAAACCGAGATGTTGACCACGGGTCGCAAGCCAACGCCGCGCAGTTCAACCACTAATTCCCAAGTAACCACGCCGTCTTTATTAGTCACGACTCGTTGGCCCAATAAATCGGCTAGGAATAAGGTCGAACCATCTTCCATGTCGAATGGCGTGCTGATGGAACCTTGCCATTCAGCACCGCCTTCAGTAACAAGCCGCATGCACATTTGCATATTGACCGGGCATTTTTGTACCTTGCGCAAATGCACGCCCAGTGGCGCGTAAGAAACACATTCAATGATCGCGCCCGCATGAACATCCGCAGCTCGCAGAAATAAATCCAGCCACATCGACACATCCACGCAACCACCGCCGCCGCCACCAATCGACCGTGAGCCGCGTGCTGCAAAGCGTGGCGATATTTCTGCACCACCTTGCTTGTAACCCGTGGTCGCCGTGCTGGCCGTGCCCACGCTGGCTGGCGCATAAAGCGTATTCAAATCTGCACCGGCTACGTTATAACCAGTGGCAGCGGCCAAGGTGTCACCGGCCTGTATGGGCTCATACAAGGTGTCTAGGTCAACGCCGACGGTTTTGTAAAGTGTACTAGGCATTTTTAAAGCTCACCTGGTACTCCAGCAATTGCAGCCTGCTTGCCAAGTCTTTAATTAATTTACGGTCGCGGCGTTGCGCCGCCATCGCGAGTGTGAACAAGCTGTGGTAGTCAACTGAAACAGGCTTGTTTTTATCGTCATAGCTCACAGCAAAATCGAGACCAATCTTAACCAGCTGCTCGGCAATCACACCGTATTGTTTTCGATCCGTTTTGGTGTGGATGTATTCAACCAAGCGAATTGCATCGAACATTTTGGAAGCTTCGGATTCATCAATGGTTTTAATTCCCTTTTTCCATCGACGCGATGAGGTCTTATTGAACGAAGCCGCCGCCACTTCACCTGTAAAGGTGGGGCTAGAGTTCAATTTCGCATAAAGCGCGAGCACCGCCGTTAATGAACTGCAAACAATCGCGAGCGAAGTACTGCTGCCCGTAATTGCTTGAGCATCGGTCGCTAACTGCACTTTGCCTTTGGTGGCCGTGGTGGCATCCGGCACGCCGCCCGAGGCGGCAATCAAGGCATTAATCGAATCACGCAACTGAGTACGGGTACCTTTGACTGGCGCAATAGAAGCGGCCACCAATACATTGATAATTTCATACATCAATTCATTCATGAAGGCGGCATCTACTCGCGTAGAAGAACCAGATTCAGAAAATTCATTACCCACATTGCCAGAGGCATCGGTTTTATACATAAGGGTTCTCGTTACACGTAAGCAAAACTTAAAGAGGTGTGTGCAGGTTTAATCGATTGGAAATAGCATTCAAAAAAATCATGGTCATAAGACACTAATCGCTCGCCCACTACCGAACTGCCCACATTGAAATAGGTCACCGTGGTGATCGGCGCAGTAATTAGCCAGGTGTGCGTTGAAGGCTCGGTAATGGTAATCACGTAACCCAGTTGCAGCGCCAACTCAATGTAGTAAGCACGGGATGCACTACCGCCGCCGGTGAGCTTGGCCACCACCGCATTGCGTCGTTTGGCCAATGTTTCTTCCAGTCTGCCTACGCACGGGTCTGGCAAGCCAAGCACGCGCTCCCAGTCAGCAATTAATTCGGTAGTGGTGCTCGGAATAATTTCAGCAGGCAACGCTTCAGCCCGCGCACCCACGCGTGCAAACTCTTCGGCAAAACCATCTAGCGCCTTTGTGAGAAAAGCCTCATCAGCGCGTGGCCATGCCGCACCACGCGGCAACAATGCCTGCATCTGTTCGCGGTAGTGGCGAGCACTTAGACCCATGTAATCACACCAAGTGAACGTATTTGTGCAGCCGTCGCTGTTACGTCGGCACTAGGCACACTGAGTACATGATTAGTTTCACCAGCGGCAATCGATATCGCTTCACGCAAATGCGAAATCAATATGGTGCCGCCCGGTTGCGCGTCACGTAAAAAAACATCTTTTAACTCGGCAATCACTGCCGCTTGAATATCAGCAGTGTTCGGTGTCAAAGCAATGGTCATGTTGACCGGCGTGTCGGTTGGCGCAGCAACGGTTACCGCAGCGGTCACTGGACGCAGGTTGTTAATGTAGTTTTGCAGCGTGGTTACTTTACCCGCATCGGGAATATAGGTTGCATCGTTATCACGCACAAAAAATATTTGAACTGTGCCCGCACCCGAATACAGTGGGCGAACCCACACGCGGGTTACACCGGCCACTTCGAGCGACCAGTTCTCATAGTCGGTGACCGAGCCACCTTGTGGCGGCCGTTGAATGCGTTTCAACAAACGCGATCGCAACGAGGCGTCACTTTCGGTATCGGTACCATTCACAATGCCGCCCGCTGTTACCACGCAGGCTGCATTCACACCGGCCACTGGCGAGACAAAAAGCAAAGTGCTGGCCGCCACGGTATTACCAAGCTGTCCGGCCAAGGCAGATTGCACATTCACGCTTGCCGTACCACCCACGAGCGTGGTGTTGGCAATCACGGAAAATTGAGCACCATCGCTACGCTGAATCAGCGTGCCGATCGGCACCACTTCGCCTGCGTTACCTGTCATGGTTACCGCTCCAGTGGCGCGCACGGCCGCCAATCGCGTCACGTTCCACACCGCTGCCCAACGCTCCAACCAGTCAATCGCAGTATCGGGAATCGCTTCTTTTGAAATCTCTTGCAAATAACCATAGAGGCCATTGGCCACGGCCCCTTCCACAGCGGCAAAGACTGTCAAGTTAGAACGGCGTAAGCGCGCATCGGCACCGGGCAAACGTATTTCAATATCGGTCGCTATGCGCTCAATCAAATCTTTCAAGGTGGGGCGTGATAAAGGCATCAGCTAGCGTTCCATTGAGTTTCAAATTTAAATTGTTGCGCGCTGCCGGTAGGTTTGCTGATCGTGATGTAAACCGCTAACACGCCATCACGCAGAATTTCGCTTGCCACCTCCACCGATTTGGCAACACCGTCGGCAATCATCCATTGCAAGGCTTCACTGCAATATTCACGCGCCTTTAAAAGCGCGTTCGATAATTGTTTTTCCCGGCTTAAAAGCCATAAACGCGAACCGATTTGATCGCCGTCATTGGACGCAAAGTTATCGCCAAACCAACCGCGCTTATCGCCGGTGGTGTCTGGCAACACATCGTCATCGTTGGCGCGCCGGTCAGTAAACAAACTAATAATAATGGCCGTGCGCAAGCCGTCATCTTCAGCAAGACCAGGCTTGGCCAATGACCAATCACCATTCTGCAAATTCCATGTGGTCAGAATGTCGGTCATCAGGTCATTTGTCCTGGTGGTGGCGACGCGCCATTGCTTGGGTTGGTGTGCACATTGTAGGTGTCGCGCATTTTTTGCATCGAGCCTTTAACGTCGCTCACACTACCATCGCAACTTATATTGCCGTTGACTTTTAAATTACCAGTCACCGTAGCCAGGGGCGCATCAATCTTCACTTCAGTGGCGGCTTTCATTTCAATGATGCGGCCATTCTTGATGTATATGTAATCGCCAAGGTGCGTGTACATCGCACACTCGCCTTCGAGTAAATCTTTCTTGCGGTAGCGGCGGTCATCACACGCAATCACCACCGGGTGGCTTCTGTCGCCACCTATGTACACCACAATGGCTTCGGCGTCTTTCTTGGGGAATGAGGTAAAGCCATAGTTTTGGTAACGCTCGGCTTTGCCTCGCGCTTCATCCGAAAGCGTTTCAATTTGCACTTCCTGAATCTTCGCGCTGTCGTTAATTAACTTCACTACCGCACGACCCAGCATTAGCTTTAATTTGTTTCCGATGTTCATAGAAAGCTGCCCGCCTTTTTATCGGGCACCGGCAGCAAGCTATAGGCTTCTGGCAAAGCCAGTTTTAAGTCAGTTCTTGTGCCACTTTCGTCTTGCGTAAAGTCCACTTCGCTAATCAACATTTCGCGGTTGAGTTTCAACCACGGGCTGCGAACGGTTACCAAACGGTTAGGCCGCCATAAACCTTTGGCATGCGTAAAACCTTGCACGGTGATGCTGGCCGTTCTTGCGCGGCCCGAGCGCACATTGGCTTCAAAGTCTGCACGCTTTTTAAAGCTGGCAATGTCGCCCTGGTCTTCGCTCACAATAATCATCGGGCGGTAGCGCTTCACGCCTTTGTCCGTGGCGTTTGCTTTTTGCGTGGTCACTGCCTTGCCGTTGGTATCGTCATCACCTTGTGCTTGACCTTTCACAATGTATTGGCTGAAGCGTTGCTCGGCATTATCTTCGGCACTGCCGGTTAAAATGTTTTCGCCTTCTTGCAAGGTAATGCCAAGTGATTTTTTAGAGGCACGCGTAATCATCAGCACGCCAGTACCATCGGTCATCAACATTACACCGCGATGGCGCGCTGCGCGCTCCAAATTCTCATGGACCGTTTCACCTGGTTCAATCGCCCACGCTTTGAACGGTGCACCAATGTCGGTATCTACCACCACCTTAATACCAAAGGGTGCGCATAAATCTTTGGCTATCTGGTCAAGCTTAACCTTGCGCCACTCGCCGGTTTTGTGGATGGCGGCGCAATCAATCAAGTCGGCGGTTTTGTCGCGGCCTCTAACACTCATGCTGTGGTTGTTGGCGTCGTAACTGGGCGATGCTGAATCAATGTAACCCGTAATAATGGTTTCATTGGCCAGCTTGATCGTGCATTCGTCGCCGGAATGAATTTCGCGCTCGGTTTTTTGTTCCGGCCAAATTTCAGTGACTGAAATATCAAAGCTGCTGCTGGCTTCTTCCATGCCTAAATGCACGCGAATACTTTTCCAGCCACCGAAGGCTTTGCCATTGGTTTGTAAAATCAACTCAGACATTAGCCAGCACCTTGATCGGCAACAAGCCCGGTACAAAGCCAGGGTGAACAATGCGGTTCAACGCCAATATTTCTGGTTCGCGGTTTACATCAGCATAAAGCTGGTAGGCCAGCACGCAAGCAGGCATTGTCCTGGGCGGCACATAGTTCACTTGCCTGGCTAAATTGTTGCTGCGTATTTGCACATCGCGCACCACAATTGCCCGCAGGTCTTGCACCGCACTAAACAGCGCGTCGTTGCGGGTGTTCACTGCAATACTTTCCAGTGCCACCACGACCTGGTCACGAATGGCCGTGGCTTCGGTGGCATTGGAAAACATGACATTGGTCAAGGCAATCGCAGCATTGCTGACAGCTGCTGTTTGCACAATTTCTACCAGCGCCGCTTCATTACCTATTTGCACCAGCCGCACAGGTGTGGTGCCCACGATTGGCCGGTGGTTACTACCAAAATTAAACAAGCTCACCAAGGCACTAAAAGCATCGCGTGCGTTCGGTGCTAATTGTCGCAAGCTGCTCACGGCACCAAAAATACTTTGCGAAAGATTAGCAGGCACATTCAACAAGCTTTGAACGCCACTTAAGGCGCCGGTAATCAAGGCATTAAAATCTGATTGGCCAATAGCATCGCTAAACGAAAACCGACCCGCGCTTGAAATTCTGGTCAGCGCATCGGTCAAACTGGTCGCTGCGCCATCACGCACAAACGCTGGCATGTTATCGACGGTGAAAGTTTTATCAAATCCCGCAGCACCGGCAGCATTAGTCACGGCGGCTTGGTCGCCTACACGGCGCTCGGTGTCTGCGGTTTGTGCCGGGTAGGTGTAATCGCCCGCCTCGGTAAACGACAAGCTCACGCGGCACATACCGCCTTGCTCGCTGCTTTGGCTTACGCGGCAGGGCTCGGTCAAGGTTACCTGCATTTCGCCGTAATACGGGTGCACTAGCGTTCCTGCGCCCTTTTCCTCGCATGCATTAATCAAGGCATCACGCGGACCAAAATAATCCGGGCCAATAATAATGGCTTCTATACTAAAGCTGCGCACACGGCGGCCTAAGTCTTCAATGTAGGGCTTGTCTTTTTTTGGGTATTCATGCGTGACCGTGCGGCGGCCAAAACTGCCGTCTTCAGTTTGCACATGAAAAGCCACGCCACGAAAACTCGCATCGCGGTATTGGTCTTTCCAACTCATCGAGCACCGCCTGCCATCATCCGGCCAGTGTTGACGGTCAATGGAATACGCGAATTACTACTGCTACTTTGTTTGACAATCGGCATGCCTTGGCTGTTGATGTCAATTTTCAAAGCGCCTTCAAACTGGGCGGCTTTTTCCATGCGCTTGACTGCTTCGCCCGCTTCTTTGTTGCCAAAGAAGGCAAGCGTTTTTGCAATGCCGCTACCTATTTTGTCACCAAAGTCTGTACCTGCAATTCCCTTATTGTATGCAAGCGTGCCAACACCATAACCCGCAGCACCTGCAATACCAACACCACCGGCCAACGCTGCACCACCATAAGCACCGGCACCGGCAAGAGCACCAACACTGGTGGTTCCAAGGCCAGCCAAAGAACCCAAGCCAAGCGAACCAAGGCCAGCGGCTAATAAGCCTTTGCCCTTTGAAAGCAAGCTGAGTGCGCGAGCACCGAGCCCTTTTTTTGCTGCACCTGGTATTGCATCAGCAAGACTGCCGCCTATGCCACCGGCGGGCATATTGGTGACAAACACAGGCGTAATACCAGCCGCCGCTTCGAGTGCTTTACCTTCGGCAACGCCAGCAGCGGTGCCACCGAGTTTGCCCAGAAGAGAACTACCTAGCTTTCCACCGAATTTTTTAGCGAGCAATCCAGCTATGACAAGACCACCAGCGCCAACAGCTAAGTTGGTGCCATTCAATTCCATTCCGCCATCAGATTTTTTATTTATCAATTTGCCAGCAGTACTGGCAATCGCTTCATTGATCGGCTTTGCAAAACCGTCAGCAGATTCTCTCAATACCGCTTTGAGGCGGCCAGCCTGGTCAACTGCATTTTTCACTGCACTAGGCAAGTCACGCGAAATGGTGCCACCCGCATTCCCAATATCACTAGTGAATGTCTTGATGTTTGAAAGTGTGTTGCCGCTGAGTAAAGTTTTCAGACCTTTGATCGTGTCCAGATCAGCTTGGCCGAAAGCCTTGGTCAAAAAGTTTTGACGTTGAGAGTCATTTTTTAGTGCGTCATATTTCTTTTTTATATTCGACAGCACTTCAATGGGGTCGTTGCGACTGCCCGTTTTTTTGTCGAAGAAGCTAACACCGGTTGCCTTCTGCGAGGCTTCCATATATTTCGCATTAGTAAATAAGCGAAGAGTACTATCAGCCAAAGTTGCCAAGCGTTCTGGCTGACGTTCAATTTGCGAGAGCCCTTCAACAAACGCCAAAGTTTTGTCAAAACCGAAGCCAGCACCAGCAGCATTTACGCCAACGCGCGAGACAATACTACTAAGGTCTTGCAGTTCAGCATTACCCTTACGACCAGCAACAGTCATTTTGTCGAGCAATGTCAGTGCTTGGCCGGGCTTGGACAAATCATAATTGAACGCGGTTGATGCAACGCCCAACGCACCGGCCAAAGTTTCAGCCTGCGCACCAGTGACAGCCATCGTTTTATTCGTGGCTCCAATTACTGCCAGAGATTCTTTCCAGGTTAAACCCGATTGAATGAGGATATTAAAACCCGATTGAAGGTCATCTACGTTTTGGCCAGTCTGCGAGCCCATTGCAAACAACTCTTTGCGCAGCCCAAGAACTTCCTGCTTGGAGGCACCGGCGGTTTGACCAATTTGCGTTAGGCTCTTATCCATCTTTGCCGATTGCACAATCAACGCTGTTGCACCGACTGTTACACCGAGCGATGCTAGTTGACCTTGCACGCTGCCAAAAGAGGACTTCAACGAAGCCAGGTGTTGTTTCGTACTCGAAACAAAACCCTTCATGCCGCCACCGGCTTTATTCAAGCCTTGCAACCAGCGTTGCGTGTCGAGTGAGAGTTTGGCAGCGAGAGAGAGTGTGTTAGACATCGTAAGTTTTATTCAAGGTTTCCATGTACACGTTGAACTCAGAAATAGGAATCGCACGTATTTCCGTGCGACTCCACCCCGTCTTCATTGCAATCAGCAGCTCCGTGGTTAGACGGCCTTTATCTCGGGCTGCTCGTCTTCCCCCTCATCATCCAATGCTTGCCGCGCTGCTTGCATAATGAAGAAATCTTCTTTTTTCATTTTCCCCAGAATGGCCAGACTGAATGGTCCGGTGTATTCGCCAATGCTGACTAACTGTTGACATAGCAGTGCAGCATTAAAGGACACCGGCTTGTCGGAGGTGGCAATATCCTCGGCCGCAAATAAATCTGCGGTGGTAGCCTCCCGAACCTCAAACGACTTATGCACCACATCGCCAATTTTCAGGCCGTGTTTTAAGACGCCAATTTTTCGAGCACTCATGAAGTCACCTCTTCAAATTTTTCGCACATGATTTTCATCGGAATTTTTCCGCCCGATTCAGCCGTTAATTCCAAGGTGCCCGACAGAAACGCATTGGCACCTGACCACACTTGGCCGGTGTCGGCGATAAAGGTCACAGTGGCGTCTTCAAAGTCCAAGGCTTTTAGCGATTGCCCTTTGGCCAGAGCGACTTCGCAGTCGATCATGCCCGCCACTGGCTTGGAGGAAAAACCCAGCATCTTGTTTGCACCCATCACTGGCTCGCGTTCGCTGCCGCCAAGGTTTAACTTGGCACCGGCCATCGAGTTCAATGTGTTGCCCGCCACTTTGATAGTGACTTTACCGATTAATTGCGGCATGTTTAATCCTTAATTAAAGACGGAACTGCACAGCACCGGCAAAGATGCGGAACTGGTTCACAGTGTCAGGTGGAATAATCGCGTTGATGCGGTCGCGATCTACGTCATCACGCTGCACAATCAAATCGCGTGAGAACTGTTCAAAATTTTCTGCCAGTCCATTGCTTTCCCATATGCGAAAGCGATGCAGCAATTCCATGCGGATTAATACCGGCGTCACGATGGCTTGGCCAGCGGAAAACTGCGTACCGTCATCGGCCAGTTTGTGACGTGGAAATTTGCTCGCAATGGTGGCGCGAATGTCGTAGCGGAAATAACCAATGGTGCGCATGGTTTCGACATTCAAATAACTGTAGTCGGTAAAACCGAGCGAGTTAGTTTTGTATGTCGTAATCAAACGCTCGACCATGACGTTACCGCCATCATCAACCACAAACGTGCTAACGCCCGATTGCAACATCGAATCACGCTCGGGCTGGCTAAAGCGCTCTTGCACTAACGGCGGCAAAATACCGGGCAGTGGCAAGGTTTGGCGTGGACGTGCCGGGTCGGGCTCAGCGGCATCGACCGCACCGACAATCGCAGCAGCAATGTAGGGCAATGTAGGCGATTTACCCATACCCAAGATAGTCAGGTGCGGACTGTTACGCGAAACACCCAGAGCGTTGACCGTACCGACCGAGCCCTGCGAAGCCGCAAATATTTGACCTTCCATCTGCGCCAAAGGACCAAAGCGCAAGGCCAGCTCGGTTTCAAACTTGCCAATATTGGTGGCATCGGTGTACGGGCAAATCCATGTTTGAAACCAAGTACTCGCCACTGCTGCAATGGCAGTTGCCACGTCCGGATTAGTCAAGCCACCGGACATTGCGACAATGGTCACGGCCAAACCGGCAGGCGTGGTTTCGTTGAAGCCATAGTTGACACGTAGATCATAGGTATTACCGATTTCGCCTTTGTGGCGGAATGTAATTGTGATCACGCCAGCAGCGTTGGCTGCTGTGACAGGCGAAGAAATAAAACTATTGATCGCCGCGACAACATTGCCAGCAATCACGGTCAACGATTGGCCTACGGTCACCGTGACCGCAATACGCACACCACCGACATACAACACAAGTGTGCCATTGGAGGTTGGCGCGCCGGTCAAGGTAACGGTACCGGTTGCGGCAACACCAGCACCGGCATCATCTAAGGCAACCGCCCACATTTCAGTGGTGGGATTGGCCTCGCGTGCAGCGCGGCACATGCCAGCGAGCATGGAGCCATTGCCAAAATTTAACCGCGCTTGGTCACCCGAATAAATACGCGTTGGCACATTAGCCAATACCGAACCAGCAGCAAGCCGTTGACCGACCACCAGAATTTTATGCGGCGTGGTGAATAAACCATTTACCGCTCTGGAGTTATCAAACTCCAAATACGAACCCGGTGTACGCACCAATACCGGAATTGAATTAAATTGAATACCCATTACGAATCCTTAGCAGCGGCGAGCGCTGTGCTTTTAGCTTTGGCTGGGCTAACCACCCACACATCGCCGTCATCAATACGCCGCAACCAGTACGGGCTATGCTCCACTTCAATGCCTTCGTCTGGCACTTGGATATTGGTGCCCGGTAAATGCACGACGCGGCCAGCACCGGGTTTTACAAAAATATTTTCGCTCATGTTGCTTGCTCCAGCTGCACGGTGTCGTGAGCTTCAATTTGATGGTCAATAGGTGCTAGGTCGATCTGCGAATCAAAAATCCTGAAATTATCTAGGCCGCTGAGTTCAAGCAGCGAGGCGTCAAACACCATTGGCAAGTTGAATACTGCCGAGTAGGCAGACACCCCTTGCACGTCATACTCTTCGCGAAACAAATTCCGGCTGTCGATAAATTCCAAGGTGCCTACATCTTGCACATCAAAAAAATGCAATAACGGAATAAGCCGCTCCATAATTTCATATGCGCCAATGTCCATACCGCTGCCGTGGCGGCGGAATAACTCGCCGTTGGCATGCGAGGTGACTGCGGTAAACACCCAGCGTCCGTTGATAGCGGCTTGATTGCCGACTTCAAGTCGCGGGCCAAACGCAAACGAAATAAAAACACCCGGTGCATTAATCGCCATGCGGTTAAATTCGTCAGGCGACAAGTCCATTGGAATGCTTTCAACGACTTTTAAACGCCGATCAAAATGCGTTTTAATCCGATCAATCAATGCCAGTTCAATGTCGGCAATCTTCATCAATAGTCCGCCATTGTTTCTTGCGTGAACAAGCGTGGCGGTGCATCGGTTTGTGGAGCGGACGACACGGGCAGTGTTTGATTACTGGCATCCAAGCCCAACTGCACCGTGCCGGTCGCCACCAACTTCAAATACGCAATAGCATCTTTGTAGCGCTCACGTACCGCTTCGGTTACGCGGTTGTCATACAAATGGTAGCGAGCAATGTCGCAGGCCAAACGCTTCAACACATCGGGCACGCTGGTCAATGGCAACGCATAGCGCCCTTGCAGGTAGCCGTTGATCTCGGCATCGGCGTCGGCCAGTTTATTGGCCAACACCGTGGTATTGATCACACCAACATTAGCGCGGTCAGTGAGTTGTTCGATTTCTTTATCATCGAACCGGCTGACCATGTCGGCTTGCGTGGCGTAAGTCATGGCTTATGCATTGCCGCCATTTTTGGCAGCTTCAATAGCGGACTTTTCGGCAGCTTCACGTTCTGCTTTTTCAGCAGCCGTTTCTTTTTTCACTTCTTCAGCAGCACCGCAATCCACCAGTTGTTGCGCTTGGTCTTCGTCTTCCACGGTGAATGGTTTGCCTGGCTGAATGCGTTTGCCGTCATGATCAATGGGAGTGATAGCTTTCAATTTCATTTTGTGTTCCTTGAAATTTTAGTAAAGCGAGGGCTGTTTCCAGCCCTCGCATACAGACCTGCGCGTAGCGAGGCTATTGATTAAGCGACGGCGTTCTGGAAGAAGTAGCCGAGGTCATTGGCAGTAATCAGTTCTTTCACCGACTCACCTGCACGTACACGTTCACCACCACGCATACCGATATCACCATCTGGCTGCGAACCTGCGATGCGATCACCAAACTGGGCAGTGAAGCCGAAGGTGGTGCCACGGTCTGCGGTGGCCAGTTGGTCGCGGTAGATCAAGGAAGCATGCTTGCCCCAGACGCGAGCCAAACTGACTGCCTGGCCTTTCTTCGCGGTATTGACGAAGCCTTCGCCCACCAGCACATCGTCGAGTTCAAACAAATCGGCGAATGCTTTACGGCTTACCACACCAGCGTCAGTGTTATTGCCGAAAACCGCTTTACATACTTTTGGATGGGTGGAGAGTTTTGTCCAGGTAGAACGACCATAGACCGCAATGTTAGGACGCATAATGCAAGCATCGAGAGCTGCGAGATGCGCTTGCACTGGGTCGGAGTTGGTAAAGTCACTCCATTGGCTAGTGCCTGAAAGCGTGGACTGGTTGCCTGCACCATAGTTGCCTGCGGTGAATACCAGATTGGCCGCACGAACTTCGCGGGCTAATCCCAATAGGTTGGTAATAAATTCCACCGATTGCATCAACACGTTTTGAGTAGGCGCTTGGTTGGCAATATCAGAATACGGAACGGGATCATCAAGCGCGTAATCATTGGTCGAGTCAGTGACTTCGAGCGCCGACCAGTTGACCTGGTTAGGCTGAGACTTGCGACCGACCTTGGCATCGGGCAACGTGAAAGCATCGCCTTGGGCGTATTTGAAGTACTTGAATTCTTGCTTGCCCACGCGAACACGCGGCAGCACGCCGTCGGCAATCAATCTTTGATTGCGATAGGCAATGGCGACGGCGGTCAGCTCGGGTTGAATCGGAAAGGGTGCGCGAGACATAGTGTGTCCTTGAGAAAATGATTAGATGAAAAGGCTCAGACTTAGCCCTGCATGAAGCCAGGCTCGATCCATATTTGACCGATGTCGCCAATCACACCGGCGGTTTCGGCAAACCCGATGAATCTGTTATTCACGCCAGCAGCAGGTGCTGCGACAACGGCGCGGCCCACGGCATCAGAGGTCAGCGGGTCGCCACGCAGAACCGTGCCGCCGTATTCAACGTCGGCCATACCGCTTTTAATAACGTCGGTATGTTCGTTGATTGCCGCAGCAACTTCGGTGGTAATCCCGAGCAGCTTGTCGGTAGCTGAGGTTCCTTGGATGATCTTGTCATCGGCAGACCCGTGCTTGACGATACGACGAGCAGCAATGATAGCTTCGGCGAGGTATGCTTTTTGAATGCCCGTAATATTCATTACTTGTTTCCTTGAGTTATGTGCTGAACAGCCTGCGCAGTCGAAACTTCACGACCGGCGTTGCGTTCAGCGGATTGGAATTCGTTCGCGGCGGCTGCGATAGCATTGGAATCTGCAAAGTCGATAGCTGTTTTTTCGCCACCTGACTTTTCAGCAAAATCAATTTGCTTTGGTAAGCCGGTTAAAAAATCACGCAGCACGTCTTCAGTGCCTTTGCTTACCGTGGCATCGCCCTCGGCAAAACTAATGTTCTGGTCTTTTGGCAGAGCCATCAGCAATTCGATCACGCTGGCTTTTTGTTTGGGCAATAACTTGCCTTCACTCACCAAGCTGTCGGCAAAATCGACAATGCCTTTACGGCGATTGGCTTCTTCGGTCGCGGCAACGGCCGCTTCCCGGTCTGCCACTTCTTTTTCTTTCGCAGCGTTGCGAGTTTCGCGTTCTGCAAATTCGAGATTTTTTTCTGTCACGGTGGTGTCCTCAAGGGCTTCAATGCCGGTGTCGGCAAAGTTAGGAGAGAAGGCGGTTTCACTTGGTGGCCGAGCCGCGTCTTGTATATCGGTAATGTAGTAGTCGGGAATAATTGCGTCGGCGACTTCTTTGGAATCGGTTTCAATCAAGCGGTCACGCAGCCCGCGAAAAATGCGAGCAATCGAACCGAAGGTGTACCAGCGCACGTCTTCTGAAAATTCAAGGCAACCTACGCCGTCACTAAAGCTGTAGTCACGCAAGCCCTTCACCGCCGGAGCGGCGGCACCTAGAAAGCCAACATGCTTGATATACAAATGACCAGGCATGGGGTTGTTCGGTGTCTCGGGGCCATAGAGTGACGCTGAGCGTTTTTTGAAGCGGCCTGCATTGACCATTTCGGCAAAGGTGGCGTCCATCTGGTGGGGTTCGGCGAATAAGCGACCACGCTCGGCATGTAGCGACTTGACCCAGCCGTAAGCGGGGCCGTCGATTTTAGGGTGACCAATGACAAAGGCGGCTTCACTTAATGCCGGGTCATAGTTGCTAGCAATGGCTTGAATATCTGCATCGCTGAACTGGTAGGTTTTGCCGTCAACGGCAACGTGGGTACCGGCACGAAAAATTTCCATCATGCTGTCGGTATTAATGGCAGGTTCGATTTTGCTTGGCGTGGTGGCTGTCTTCATAGGCCACCAGATTGCCTAGTGGCGACAGGCCATTGGGTTTAGCCTGCGCTAAAGCTTGCATGGCCGATTGGCCGCGTGCGCGAAGGGCAAAAAAGCTCGGGACAAACCGAGGGGTTTTCGCCTGATTTGGCCGACTGAGTGTAAACCGCCCGTGGAGTTTGGCCTAGACCCCCTTTAAAAGCCCTTTAAATCTTTTAAGGCGCGCTCGGGCGGTCGGGTGTCGGGCATCCGGGGCGACCAACCCCCTTGCAGGGCGTTTGGGGCCGTTTTAAGGCCACGCCGTTTTTTGCCGATTTAGCCCCGAGTGGCGAGCCGCTGAATGTGCTCGCTCAAAATGTCGAGAATGTCTTCTTTGTCGTTGTCGCTGAACCCTAAAAACGGCCGCGCCCAAATGCGCATTCGGCGCGTGTGCTGTTTGACCGTGGCATTTACGCCGAACTTTAATTTTTTACCAAAGGCTTTTTCAACCACGCGAATATGCGACTTGACCGTCTGCTCGTCATTTATGCCGAACTGATGGGTTTTGGCATAGACCACATTGGTGCCGACCGACACTTCGTTGCGAGCGACCACATATTCAATGCTGTCGCGTAAGCGCCCCGTTAATCTCAGCGCCTGACCACCGCGCCGCACTTTATGCCAGGGCGAATTGTTCGGGCCGCGCTGATCACGAAAGCGAAACTGCGTCGAGGTTTTCAATACTCGCCCAATCTCGCGCATGGCCGGTGCGGCATTGCCTCTGCTCAAGGTACGCAATCGAGCAAGTGCCTGCGTAATTTTTTCATCGTCAACATCAATGCGAGCGTCCATTAGTTTTCCTTGAAGGCCTTGACCTTGCTTTTCAGCACGCCATCTAAATGCGCCTGTCGGCTTTTACCGGGGTTATAGTCCCAGCCGGGGTCAATGCCCACCGGCACCTGCATGACTTCGCCTGTACGCTTTTGAATGTACTCACGCTTGACAATTTTCGGCGCCGCGTCGGGGCCGGTTTTATCCATGCGTTTTAAATCACGCGGCCCCAGTTGTATGACCGAACACCGACAGTTCCAACCATTGGGTGGCCGGTGCGAATCCCAGAATGCATCGGAGACTTTCAATACCAAACCATCCCACGCTTTATGCGCTGGCCGCGTGCGCTTGTCGTCCACGGCGTCGTACATCAAATAAGGCGCGCTGGTTTTGTTTTCAATAATCTGCGCCCAATCGCCAGAGGCATACGCGGTTTGCAAGTTGGTGCGGAAAATAGTTTCGAGCCGACGTGGGCTGCCCAGCTGGACTAATTTTTTTGAGCCGTCGCGTGGATCCACTTGTTCCTGAATTCCCCACCAGCCCTTTTTTTGCATCAGGGGAATCAATTGTTTTTTGAACTCGGCCAGCGTGGTGCCTTTTGAAATAGCATTGTCCACGGCTTCTTTCACGTCTTGCAATAAATCCACATCGGCCATCTTGGCAACGGTAAATGCCGCGTCGTGTTCTGCTGCCCACATATCCTGCCAAGCAAAGGATTTTTTTAAGCCCTTGCTGCGAAAAAACTTGATCGCTTCTTCAGGGGCTAAATCAAAGCGCGCATCCACACTCACTGCTTGGGCACTCGCGCAAGTAACTGCGCACCAAAGCCAGCTTTTTGCAATGCCAGCACAAAAGCCTCATTAGGTTTGTTATCGGCCAACTCAATCAAGCGCTCGCTAAACAAATCCAAATCTTGGGTTTCATCGAGCAGCGTTTGCAATTCCGCAAATTGCGGACCCACGAATTTCTCCCACTCGCTCGCTAGCACCGCAGCACTTTCAACCAAGACATCTTGCCGGTCGCTATTGGTTTGAAGCAGGGCGGCAAACGGGTCGATGAGTTCGGCAAAGTTGGCATTACCTGGTACTGGCTTAATCTCGGGCGAAACGGCGGCATCGATCGGAGCAAGTACTTTCTCTTCCCAGTGCTCGCCGTATTTTTCTCTGACGTATTCCAAACTGGGTTTAAAGCCCATATCAATAATCTTGCTATCGGTTTCGGCAGCCTTGTCCAAATCTTCTTCGGCTTCGAGCATGCGGTACACGCGCGGCAAACCGGCACCCGCAAAATTAAAATCGACTAGCCACTTCACTGGGCCTAAATTAAAACTCTCGCACACCAGGTCGCTGTCACTTTTAATAATGTCTTGGCGCACCGACATATGCACATTGGCTTGCGCTTGGCTGCTACCGTCTTGCGAGGTCATGGTTTGACCGAGCGCGGCTTTGGCAATGGCTTCGTCCATTGTTTCGTGCAGCACTTTGTAATCAGCGGATCCGCTTCGAGCCGCTTCAAGTAAATTAATCTCCATGCCCTTCGGGTAGATCACACCGCTGTCGCTTTGAATGGCGCGCAAGGCATTCAGCAATGCGCGTTTTTCTTCCGGTGTTGCGCCCGATTCGTATTGGCCGGTGGCGGTTGGCATGCCGAACTTTTCCAGAAAGATCATCCAGAACTTGGTGCCATTCCGTTTAAATAGAACAGGCCAATACAGCCAATGCCCTAAACCAATGCCATAGGGTTCGTCGCTGTTATCGGCACCGGTAGCAATGTGCCAAAAATAAGGCGCGGGGCACGGTGTGCCAGTGGCCATATTGCCGGGAGTAAGCAAACGCAAATTACCCTGCGCATCAAAACGAAAGCGGCGGCGGTTGCGTACTTTGAATTCTTTCCATTCTAGTTTGCCGCCTACCACTTCATACAAAATTTCAGCAACAGAAAAACCATAGAACACGCAATACAACATCAAATCGGTTAATCGATCAAAACCAATCTTGTGCAACATTCGGCGAATGAACTCAGCGGCGGCTTCATCAATCACGCTATCGCTGGCGGCATCCACTTGCCATGTGGCTTGCGTCACGGCGTTGCGCCGCTGCTCGCACACGGTCTTAACCTGCGGGTCGCTGAGCAACTGCTCGTAGATCGAAAGATCACCACCGCCACGGCCAGAAAGCACACGGTCATGCGGCAACATTAAACCGGCAATGTAGGGTCGCGTAATGTCTTGGCCATTGCCGGTGCCTGCCACTTCGTCTTGTGGCCGTGGCTTTTCCATATTGTCGCTCATAAGGTAAATCCTTGAAAATCGTTATGCCCACTAATGCTGCCAAATCCTTTGTCGGTGTTATGCAACTCGCGCCCGTCAAAAGCGCCGAGTGATGAACGGCGGTCGGAGGACTGGAATTCGATCACGCTGCCAAGGTTCCGGCTGGCGTAGTGCATTAAGGCAATGGCAATGGCTGAATCGCCATGTCGGTTGCCGCCGTCTTTGCCTTTGCTTCTGGCATCGGGTACGCGAGCAACGCCGCGAATCACTTTGACTATTCGCAAATCATTTAATGTGTCGGCGTCACGCACAATGGCAATGCTATCGTCTTCAAACGCAGCTTTGAGTTGCGGCATCTGTTCGCGGTACCAAGTCTCGCTGAACTTCACCAACTCAACGCGGCCATAGCCATAGTCCTGCGCCATGAACTCTGCCACGGCGCTACCATTACCACCGGCATCAATAGCCGCTTTACTAAAGCGTGGCATGCCATCGCACATGTAACGCAGTATTTGATGCTGCTGCCGGTGCGGCATATTGCGCAGCTCAATTTGAAACGGCATGACGCGCTTTAGGGTGTCGTTAATTTGGCACGGCGATATCACCGACAAGTCGCCACTGCGTGCAAAGTCCATACCAAACACGCTCATCCACTTAGGATTAAGCATGGCTAAAAGCGGCTTTAATTCCGTGTCAAGCCATTGTTGAATGTCTAACCAACGGGCAGTTTCGCCGCGCTGCTCAAAGTCTTTCGGTGCGGTGTAGCGCAACACTGGCGCATCGTGCATGCGCGCTTCAATTAATGAAGAGGTTAGCCACGCGCCCGAACCTTGCGATGGAATAACGTCAAGCTCTTCGATGGCTGCGTCGCCATAAAATTTATAAACGCTGGCTTTCCAAGCGTCTTCTGTTTCCTGAGTCCACTCTTTGCCTGATCGCATGCAAACGCGTTTGTACAGTCCTTGCGCAATAGCACTTTGAAAGTCGATGCGATGGACCGTTCCAGAGCGGCGGCCAGAACGGATCTCGTTAATGAGCTGATTGAATGCATTGTTGTCACCGTTGTGCGTCGAGATAATGCGAACCTTGCCGCCCCAGATCAACAGAGCAAGTGCCGATTTGATGAGCTCGTCGAGTTGGTCATGGAACGCGGCTTCGTCGATCACCACGACGCCTTGCTTACCGCGAAGGTTCGCCGGGCGTGAACTCAACGCCACAATACGAAACCCTGAGTCGAATTTTATGCCATAGGTGCGTATGGATTTTTCTTCTTTGCCGTCTTTGAATACTTCTATGCCTTCTTCAATGGTGGCCGAAAAGCCTTGCAATATTCGCGCCCAGAACGCGCAGGCTTCAATAAACTCAATGGTCATGTCCATGTTGTAGCCAATGTAATAAACATTCTGGCCACCGGCCTCACGCGAGCTCGCCGCAATGGTCACGTCATCGGCCGCCTCGCACCAGGTTAAACCGGTGCGTCGTGATTTTTCGCTTATTTTTAATGGGCTATCGTCGGCCACCCATTCGGCTTGGTAGTCAAGAAAAGCCGCAGGCGCTTCGGAGTGAAGGCCTGCGTTAATTTCGGATGCGAGCGGGTTCAGTGTCATGGCTTAGGTTTTCAAGCCCAAGACTTCTCTGCGGAAAATATCGACAGCACTTTGGCTGGCTTCGCCGGTCTTGACTAAGTTGTCGAGCGCTCCGGATTGTTCAGCAATTAATCTTTCACGCGCGATTGCTTCAATCGCCTGGCGTTGCTTCATATCGATGGTACGGGCGCTGATTAAATCGCGAGCCATGCGAGCAAGCTTGCGAATGTCTTCAATGCTGGTTTTTTCTTCGCCATCGGTTTGCGCCCGCATTGCGGCATCGTTGGCCAGCGTGGTGATCGACTGCAATAAAAATGAACCGGCACGGTCATCGGGCGATTCGCCCAACTCTTCGACCACCACTCGCGCGGCGGCATCAATGGCGCGCATTTTTTTCAGCATTTCTTCTTGCTGTGCCGAATAGCGGCCAAGTGCGGAACGCGAGGGTGTGTTTTGTTCGCCATGTTTTCCGGCGATGTAATCGCGCATGGCATCCAGCGTTAAGCTGCCTTGACGAACGAGCTTGTCAATCGTTGCACGAACTTCTTCTGGCTTAGTTGTTATTGAACTCTTGCGGGTCATGTTATGCACCAGGCCGTGAAACGCCTGGCGCAATGGCCAAACCTTTCGCAACCTCTTGGCCACGCTCAGTCAACGTAGCAATAATGACAGGACCAATGTCGTCTATTTTGACCAAGTGCTGCTCGGCTAACCACGCCAGCTGGGTACGAATGTAATCGCGTGTAAGTGTATGACCAAAGTGCGCCATTGCCATCGCCAGCACACTACTGTTCGCTCGGTAGCCGATCATGTCATTGAGTATGCGCAACAATACCAATCGGCGGTCTTCGGTCAATATTTTTTCAAAGCTCATGGTTTTTTATCCAGCAGATAGCGCTCAACGCGATTGAGCGCGACATTGATATTTGAAACCGTTGTACTTGTGTTAATTGATCGCTCGTTCAGCGTTGACATGGTGTTGGCTATTTCTGAAATGCGCTTATGCACTTCGCTAATGTCGTCGTGGGTTGGCAAGCTGCCGACTTCTTTTTCAACCAGCGTAATTCGCAGGACCAGCTTTCCAAAGTCTTCATGGCGTTGGGCTGCTTCACCAATTATTCTTTTTTCTACTGCCTCGACCACGTCTTCAATACTGTTAAAGCGTTTGTCTTGCTTGGTTTTGAAAAATAAATAAATATTCAACGCAGCACTAAGCAGCACGATGGCCATATTGATCAGCTTCAATTCCATATCCAAATTTACATCCATGTACCTTCCCTCCTTAACTGCTGTTCCATTTCAGTTCCGCAGGTTTGGCAGAACTTGGTTGCCGGTTCGAGTTGCAAGCGCTCAACCGGTATCGGTTCATCGCAGGCAATACAGATTTGAGAGCTGTGATGCAGATAGGCTACTCGGCGCAAACGCGCCGAACGTGCGGCGCGATGTGAATCGAGTGCGTCCTGAGTGTTTTGTTCACAGGCAGCTTGAGCGGCGTCAATAGCGTCAGGCATTACGTTTTCTTGTCCAATGCTTTGCGTGCTCGCTCAATGCGTTCGGCTTCAAATTTTTTACGCTCGGCTTCGGCATCAATCAGGCCTTGGTGTTTTGACCGGCACTGGTTTGCCATTGCTGCGCTGATTTGCTGGTTTCGTAGCAGGTAACTCACTGCGTCGCTGGCCGCCGGTGGTGGCATTGGGCATGGGCTTAACAGGAACACATCCGGGGAGGGTTGCGGTTGCAGCAGCGCCAGCAGCTCGCCCGGTATTGGAGTCGGTGGTCGCACGGTTCCAGTTGCACAAGATGTTATTGCCAACGCGCACAACATCAAGGTCGCGACGAGACTGCAATGCAAGCTCAAGATTTGTTTTAAGTTCATTGGATAATTGCTCCTGTGCCTGTATCTGCATTTCGGTGCGTTCGGCAATAGCGGCTTGTCGTACTTGTGCTGCGGCGGTTTCTCTCATGGCGACAGCAAGTGTTTCCTGCTGTAGCTTCAAATCTTTGACGCCCTGGTTGAGAGCTGCCTTTAGTTCGGCAACATCCTTGGAGGCTTGTGCGTCCTTCTGGTCTTGTTTGCCCATGAACCAGGCACCGACAGATGCAGCAATAACCACCGCAAAAAAAACGGCACCAATGATCGCGTACAGTTTTATTTTGGCGGCCGCTACGACCGGTACGCTTGGGAATGGATACCAGGTCACGGCGCTTCGCTTAATTTATTCCGCAGGGCATAACCTTCGAGTGCCCAGATTTTGTCTCGGGCATTGTCGAAAGCGATCTTCTCGCCCATTAACTGGTCAAAGTTTTCCGGACTTGCACAGGCACTTTCGCCCGTTACGGAAAACCCGTTTTTAAGTTTTAGCAGGCAGATCGTTACCGTGGTGCCAGGGAACACGTGATAGCTTTCACCCGCAATGAGTGAATCAATACGTTCTGCTGTCACGCGTGGCGCGGTCATTCCTTTGCACTCGACCTCTTGTTCAATTTCGTTGCGATTCATAATTTTCCCAATTAGCAATTGACACTGCCGGTCCAACCGGCAGCGTCGTAGTAAGGTTGTATGGTGAACAGGATGCGCACGGGATAGGTGGTGTTTTCTTTGTGCGCCCAACGGGCCCGAGAATTAAATCTCTTCACCGTTATCCAGTCATTGGCGTTCTGGTTAACTGCCAGGGCCATGCGACGTTCGCGCGTCAACCATCCCTCACCACCGTTATAGCCACGCAATGCAAACACCATTCGTGTGCAGCGATTTAACTCTGTGTTACCGATGGGTTTAACCCGGTTAAAAAGCCATGCGTCGTAGCAAGCCATCGCTCGCACTGACTGCATGGGGTCCCACCGATCAAAGCCCTGTAGTTCTTTGCAAATGCTAGGCAACCATTTCGCTGTCGAAGGTGTGAACTGCGCCAAGCCTTGCGCATACTTCGATGCGGCTGTTGGCTTCCAATGGCTCTCCTGGTGAATCTGTGCGGCGAGCATGGCAACAGGCGCATCAAGGCCGAAGTATTCACTGGCGGCGCGTTGAATCGGTATGCGGTAAGTTGCCGACACCTCGGGGATGACAATATTGTCGGCAGCGTGTGCCTGTGAAAACTGAGCGCCCATTACCAGCAGTAAAATGAGCGTCAGAACAAAAATGCACCAGCGAGATAATGAGCGCATGTGGTGTTCCTTCATGGAATAAATGCTGTTGCGATCAATGCGCAACCAATGATGAAAGCTCGACGCTTCCATGCTGTGCCTTTGGATACACCTTCGAGCAAGTGTGGTCGGTCTTCTTTCCGAAATGACAATCTGTCAGCCCAGTAACCGACATAACTACCCATAGCCAACTTGGAGATTCCCCAAATGGCAAGGCCTGCTTTTTGTGGCGCAAGCAAGAGCACCACAACGAAGGTAATTAAAAACAGGACAGCGAGCGGTGATGCTCGCAATATATCCGCATGCTTTTGTTGAAATTCTGAGATTTTCTCAAACACACCAGTCTCCTATGAAAGGAACCGGCGACAGCAGGGGAAAGGTTGCTGCCGCCGGTCTAAGAGGGGTGATCGTTCCTTCACCCCGCTTGCAGACTTTGCGCGTGCGCGACTATCGAGTGTGTTTAACCTGCGCTAAAGTAAAGCCCCGCATCGCGGGGCTTTGTTTTGTCATTACTACACTAAGTGTAATAGTGTCATTCATTCATCTCGGCATCTAGTTGCTCAATGCTTCTTGGCCATTTTTGCTTGAGGTCTTTTTTGCATTGAGCTGAGTCTTCTTTACTTCGGCGTTCGGCGTATTGAAAATTATTTGTAGAGTAAATGGATGCAACACAAATATTAGCTAGCGATTCGATGTCACCAAGGTATAAATCACAGCCCGAAAATTGTATGCGATGCAAATCAGTAGCGTTCAGGTTTTTCCATGCACGACCAGCAGATGCTGCTTCTCGGACAATTCTCCACATTTCAGCATCGTCCTTGCGACAGCTTGCCTTGGTTTCAACTTCTAGCTGAGCAGCTAAATCGAGCATCTTCTTTGCCTCGTTAGGCAGATACTTCACATCGCTCAAATCCTGCGGTTTAACCACTTCCGATGTTGCCGCTGCGTCCTGAGCATTCGATTCTGTGGCGACCGGCTCAGTAACTAACGATTGCTTGTCGCAACCTGAAAGGCCAAGCAACAGCCAAAAAGCAAAAATTGTAGTAAGTGCCGAATACCAAACAAACAATTTAATCTCTTTCATGCATTACCCCTGCTGATTTAACGACAGTGTGCCTTGGCGCTTCTTGATATGCAAAGCCCGCTGCTCGCGGTAGATCCGATAAATTTGTATTTCGGTCACATCGTATTCTTGCGCGAGCTCTCTTTGGTTGCGGCCATTGCACTTGCGATAAATCTCGGCATGCCTCAAAGCAGTGCGTAGCGCATCGCCACGCGGCAGGTAGTCCACCCTACCACCAAGGTGCTCGGCCAACTGGTAAACACTGTCGGACGCCAAGGCAAAAGCTTCCTCTGCCGTCATACCTTTGTTCGCCAAATAGTGGTGTTCAAGTACTTCAACATATTCGACCAACCGCTTGGGCCACTTATGTTCAAAAAGAACCTCGGCGGAGTGCGACAGAATTGCCTCGCGCATATCAGCATCGTCAGGCAGGCCAAACAGGTCTTGGTTTTCGGTGCTCATTGGCTTGCTCCAAACTTTCTTAAAATCACGCCGCGTTCAATGTGTGCTGCTTCGGGTGTCATGTCGCCGACCGAGACTCGGTATTTAAGGTGGGTGAGTTCACGCTCCATTGGCGTTTCAAGCGAAGCATGTTTTTCAACGGTAATGTGCTTGCCTTGCTGTTTGCCTTTTTCGGTCTGTTTTTCTGCAATGGCATCGGCTTTATCTGCCAGGCTAAACACAATGGAGCGTAGGTAATTGTGGTTCTCAAGCGGCAGCGTCAATGAGGCGCGCTGCACCAGCATGGTTTCAATACCTGCGGCCCATTGCGCGACCGACGCTGCGCGGCGCACGCCATTGCGTTCGTCTTTGCACATAGTACCCTCGGCGACCAGCGCCGCGATCTCGTCGGCGATCTTCGCACCACGCGCTAAACGCAGGGCTGTTTTAGCGGGTTTAAACAGTGATAAATAACCGATAACCGCACGGCCAAGCACCGGTTCCATCTTCGCCACACACGCAGCCATACGCTTACCGTCGTCCTCAACAAAGAACGAGGTGATGTGCGATTGCTCGCCACAGCCAGGGCAGGTTCCACGCATTATTCATTCACCATAATAACGCGGTTCTTGCAATTGCCTTTATGCATCGCCGGGGTCAACCATGTTTCATTTGGCTTGTCCCAAGGTGTGAAGCGGCGACACGCCGCACACTTAATATCAAACACACGCCCACCCATCATGATGTGGGGCTGCTTGAGCGTGACTGGCGCGCCTTGGCAAATTTGGACTTTAACAATGCTCATTTAAACCGCCTATAATTTTTTAAAAGCTTTTTGTTTGCCTTGCGACGTTTTTCTTGGGAAGAGCCAATCCAACGAGTATTGTCATCAAGGCTTTTACGACTATTCTTGACATGCTCATTTTGTGAAACGACCCCAGACTCGTCTCTGGACAGAATGGCCAATACCATAAGCAAAATCTTGTAAATCACTTCTTCGCTTTCCTGTTTGCATCGACCTGCAATGCCGAAACTAACTTATGCAGCTGGTCTTCACGCAGCCATTCCACGCGGGTCACATCAAACATCCGCTTTGCCATGCTGTGGGCATAACTCCAAGGTAGCTTGCCGTTGGCCAGCAATGCTTCACACCGGCGCAGTAGCGGCACGTCCTTGACGTTCTTGGGGCAACCGGCGAACACGCGCTTGCGATCTGTGGCTTTTGATTCCTTGAAACCTACGCGCACGAATTCAGCGATGACCTTATTGCGCTCGGCAAAGTCCATCAGGGCACTGGATGACTTGCCTGTTATGCGATGCAGTAGAGCGCGATAGGTGTCTTCATCCAGATTCAATTGCTTTTTAGCCTGGTGAATTTTACCGAGCTGGCGTTTGCGGTCGCCGTCACTTTTTGAACTTGCGGTATTCATATATGTGCATTCCCGATAACGGCCAATTCGATAGACTCGTTGTTGGCGATCAAATGACGAAGCATGGTGTTTGGCGACCGCCAGCAAAACCCGTATGCCGTGATGGTTTCATCGACGCCAATTGATAGAGCACTCTTCTTGCCCAACTTCCTTTTTAGTAACGCAGCTTTTGACTTTGGATAAAGCCTAAGGATTTTGATTGGGCAGAACCTGCGCCTTTCTTCACAGTCATTGATAAGCCATGCACCTTTGCATTGGCCATTTACAAACCATTGAATGACAAGTGACCTTTTGTACATCGCGGTTTCGGCTACAAATTCATAGCCATCAATCAGCAATCTGACTCGGCCAAAAATGTGCGACAACTCTTTAACGATGGAAGCCTTTTGTTCTTTAGTCAGCGGCATTGGTTGGCTCCGTTGTTTCAGCACGCAAGTTCACATCGCAGGGTTTGCTCGTCCAGCCTTCGCCCAGCAATTTATTCCAAGGCGCACCCAGCACGTAGGTAGATGCAGCAGCAATGAGTCGTGGGCTACGAACGACCAGGGCGATCATTCCCTTGGGTGTGATTAGTGCCTGGTAATCCAGAACGATTGGATCGTTGTTCATTACAGCTCCTGACCGATGTGATCAGCTGGCAATGCAAAGTGGTGAGGCATTGTGCGATCTGCTGATAGTTGCCGCGTCTCGAACTGCAACTCCTCAGTAAAGCGAATTTGGTACGTGTTACCGCATTCGCAAGTTTCTGTGTGCCATCCAAAGCGGCAGCCTTCAAAAGCATCTAGATTCGGATGATTCTTTTTACAGAGTGGGCAGCACGGCCAATTAGTTTTTTCGCTCACGTCAGACTCCAGCAATATCAAGACTGATGGGTGCCCATTGGTCGGAGCTGCCAATGCGCTCATAAATACGCACATAGCTTTTAGAGCCGACGACTTGGAGCGATTCGCTAATGGCGCGCATGGCTTGCTTCCAGCGGTCATCGTCAATTTCCAACCGGTGCAAGGCGAGCACGTTGGCGGTGCGGATATTGCCGGAGCTGTCAACACGGAAGGCGTCATTGATTAGCACGATCACTTCTTTACGTGCGCCGCTTATCCAGTCTTGTACGCATTCGTCGATTAATACTTTGGCGGCGAGCAAGCGTTCGTCGAAGGTGATATGTTCGGCTATGGCGCGCTGCACTTTATATTTTCCGTCAAAAGTAATCAGCGTGACGTTGCCTTTATTCCCACCAATCTTGGCACCATATTGCTCGGCGCTGAGTTGCACGAACGCGGCGATATCGCCGAAGGCGTTGAGTTTGAAACGTGCGATTTGTTCGCTCAGCTTCTTCGCATTACTTACAAGTTCTTTAACCAAAGCATCACGCGCCTGGTCGATAGGCCTGATGGCGCTTTCATGCACTAAGTGCCCATTAGCTTTTTTCAGCCAACCGGCAGGTATTTCAGTTGTTTCGTTCATCGCAGTTGTTTCCTTTTTTCTATTAGTTCTTGCCGACAGATTCCGTTTGCGTCGCACCACGAATTAAGCCAACGGTGAGAAGTCGCTCTGCTGCATTTAAAACGCGCTTGTATCTGTTCCGGCGTAGGTGGTTCTTTAATTTCATAGGCCCAAATAAAAAACCGGAACAAAAGTTCATTGTGGCTCGCGCAGTGATTGTTCTGCGTCAGTCTTTTGTTGTGGAAGTAAACAGATTCCATTTCTCAACACGTCAAGAGTAATGTCGCGAAGGCGCTCGCCAATGCAGGGCGGCAGCTCTTCGTCGTCATCACCCATGAGCGCGCTCCGGTGTGGACAAGATGACTTCGTCCCATTCGACCTGGCACTGGCGAACCGTAGCCACCATCGTGAAGACTTGAGCACCGTTGATGAAGTCGCGTTTTTTGAATGCGCCGGTGATAAAGCCGCCATTTGGTTTTTCTTGAAGCTTAATCAAGGTGTTGCGGTTCCCGATATCGACCGAGTCCACAATGCAGCCTGCTTGAGTTAAAAATTGAATAGCAGCTTTTGCTCGGCTGATTTTTTTTAACAGGTTTTCGTTTTGTTCATTCATGGTTTTCCCCTTGAACGGTTGGTTGAAGCGGCAAGCCGAGCTGGCCGCGTAGATCTGGCATGGCCACTTTCTTCATGGCGGTGATTTGTTTCAGCGTAGTGATGACACGCCCATATAAAAATTCGCAGGTGGCGTCTAACTCTTTGGCATTGGCTGCCATGAAATAACCATGTGCCGGGTCGGCACAGATGGCATGCCCTTCACGGCGCAGCTGTTCAACGACGGTGCGCAAGCGGCGTTCATCGCCTGGTGTGCAATCGAATATCAACACCTTGACCAACTCAGCACCCGTGATGCCGTTGGCCGCACCCACGCGCCGCTGAAGTTCAGCCAGCACGTTTTGTGGATTGATTCCTTTCAATGCGAACAGATCGGCAGCAGCTGCTAAGTTCATCGTGATATGACCTTGATGTTGGGTTTTCTTGCTTGGTTGTCGTGGTGAACACTTGCGGCACCGTCTTTGGCTTTTTTCGCTGCCCTGGCACGGGCCTGTTCGCGCTGGCACATTGTCACCAGCCAGCGCAAACCATCCGCGCCACGCTGGGCAATGCTGCGTGGCTGGCATTCAATGTCATCGCTGCGTGACATTCGCACCTGGTGTGCCCTGGCGCGAATAACGTTTTGAATGTCCTGCACGGTTCCCGCTTCGACTTGCTCGGCAAGATATTCATCTTTGGTTTTCGGCACCGATGGCAACACCGGCAATGTTTTGCTTTTCAGAAACTTCATTTGATGTGCTCCTGCAATACGGTGATTAGCCGACTGGCATCACCCTTGGTGAAGGTGTCAATTAAATGGTCAAATGATGTGCCGTTATCGGCGCTGCACCACAAGCCTGCTTTCGCAAGCACGGGCTGGTGAACCAGTGAAACGCGGCTTGTTTCCAATTCGGCTTTTCCCAAAAGCGAGCGGATGAGACCGCGCTGTGCGGTAGTGGCTCGATACATCATGATCATGCGACCCCTCTACGATTCGGACAGGTAGGGCACACGCGTGACAAATGCACGCGCAGATGATTGGTCGCGGCAAAAGCACGGCGCTGATATTCCAAACAAACATTGCGTGGCAAATCGCCGATCACGGGGCACACCACGGTCATGCCCATCAAGCCGCCTTCGACGGCTTTTTTAATGGCTTCTAAATCGCCTTTGTAATTGCCGGTCAACACTTGGCTTACAACGGTGGTGCTGTAGCCAATCTTTTTCGCTGTGGGGCCGTTGCCCTGGCTGTCGCGGTGTTCCCGCAACACGGTCATCCAATCTTCAGACATAGGTAAATTCCTCTTTCGTGTTGGGGTCGAAGAATACGGTGCGGTCTTTCATTAGGTGCGGTGCTAACGGGCCGGTGTTGCGTACCAAGCGGTAGCGCCTTGGCAACTTGCCTGATGGTGAGTTGATACGCAGGATGTAACCGGCTTTTGCGAGCTGCCCAATGTAGGTACGCGCGCTTTGCAAATTGGTTTGCTCAGTAACGGCCAGCAGTTCGGTGCAGGTGAATTCACGAAGAATTCGTAACGCCTGCCAGAGCGCGCCGCGTTTGTGGCCGATGCCTGCTAAACGCGAAGCACATTGACGCCGTGCTGCATTGATTTGTTTGGGCGACATTAGGCCACCGACTTCAATAACTTGCGTGGGCCGACCGACATGAGTAGTTCGGTGCCTTGTGGCCATTCGGCAATGCCGACTTTATTCAGGCTGCGCGAGCGCGCTATCTGTTCAATGCGGTTCAGCCCGATCACGACCAAGCGAACAATGCCACCTGATTGTTGTTGCAGTTGTTTTAGCAAGTCGTCACGCACTTCGACTTCGCACAATTCTTTTGAAAGCATGCGCGTGTCTTCAATGGTGCAAGGTGAAAATTCCACCCATTGCGCTATGCGGTTGAACAGTTGCGGGTAGGTCGTTATTTTCCGCTCGATACCTTTCATGCCGATCAACACCACTGGCACGCTGGCCAAGTCGTGAATGTCGCGCAGGGTTTCGACCAGCTGCTTGCGTTCGACCAGGTAGTCGGCTTCATCAATAAATAACGGGCGATTGCTCAATGCCAGCGAGCGGACAATGTCTTCCACGGTGCGCACGTTGGAGTTGCGTGCAGAGATTCCGATTTCGCGGCAGATGCTTTCCAACAAGCTGCTGGGTGTAGAGGTGGCCATTGCCCGAACGTAAATACCATTCTGTCGGGTGGCCAACCATGCAATGCCGGTGGATTTGCCAAGGCCTGAATCGCCATAGACCAGACCCATACCAGGAAGACCGGCGGCGCGGGTGAGTAGTGCTTTACCGGCTTCGGACAAACGTGACACATTGCTAATAGGAACGATTTTAGAGCGCATTAGTTTTCCCCTTCGGTTTTGAGTTTCAAGTAGCGGTAGTAAAAGGCCCCATCGGGCAGCAGCACCTCATGGGATTCATCAAGGCCCACACACGCTGGGCCAAAACTTTCAAACATGTCCCAGCGGCCTAAAAACTCGGCGCTGGTGGAGTGGTTTTTCAAGAAGTACGCATCAAAATCGTTGCGTTCGTCTTCTGGCTTCATTAATAAATCAATGGCGCGGCGGAAGCGTTGCGCGGCGGTTTCGTCCTGCTGCATTTCGCTTACGCGCAGGTCACGCACCTGTTCTAAATCGGCGATGCTTGTGGGCCGCATGGCGGGTGGCGTGGCGGCGTCGAGTGCATCCGCAGCGTCGCGTGCGGCTTCGAGAGCAGGCGTGAGGTGGACAATATTCGGCGATGGGAATGCAGTGAGCCTTGAAGCTTCTTCGGCTTTGCGTTCCAGAATTTCATTGACGATTTCATTGGTGTTGGCTTTGCGTGCCAGCACTTTGAGTTCGCGGCGTTTCTCGCTAACGGCTTTGTTTTGTTTGAGTGTGGCTTCAACGGCCACTTCTTTGCGAGATATGCCTGCAATTTCTGGGCATTCGGCAATGCATAAAAACGCTTCGTTGTGATAAACGACCAGGGTGCCAAGGTCTTCGTGATAAAAACATTGCACCGATTGGCCAATAACCGTCGCCAGTTCTGCCGAAATATAAAAGCGGCCTTCGACCTTGATGCCTTTTTTGCTGACGGTACGAATGCCGTTATTGTCTGGCACATCGGCGAGCAATAAATCCAGTGCTCGCACGTCGTCAATAGTGCGGAGGTGGCCGCGCATTTCTGCGGTGCGCTGGAACGGCGTTTTACCTTCAAGACCTTGATGCGGTGCATGGGCGTGGACGTGTTCTGTCCACTTATCGCAAAAGCTTTGCAACTCTGCTGCGGTAATTTTTATTTCGGTGCTCTTGTTCTTGGTGTACATGCGGTCGGCAAAGCTTTCTTTTGCACGTAGGCTTTGCGCCTCTGCGACGTTATGGCCTGCAAAGCCTGGCAATAATTCAAACAGCCCGTGACTAAAGCTGCGGAACATGCGTTCGACGTTGCCCTTTTCCCAAGGGCTGAACTTTTGAGAGAAGCAGGCTTGTATTTGCAGGGCTAACAGGTTCCGTTGCACGCGGTCGCTGGCATAGTCTTTACCGTTGTCCATTTTGATTTGTTCAGGCACACCCCATTTCAAAATGCACTTGCGCAGCAACATTGAAACCGCTTCGGCGGTACTGTTTTTTGACACGTGCAGAATGACGCGGCGGGTGGCCAGATCAATGGCACCCAGAATGTTGTAGCGCCCATCGACGAGTTGAATGTCGCCTGGTGTTGAGTCCACCGCCCAGCGTTGGTTAATGCGAACAACGTCTTCATCCAGTTTGCCAAGCGCTGCCTTGTATTTGTTTTTCCACGCGTCTGGGTTGCTGACGGCGGTGAAGGCTTCGTGGTTATCGTGCTTCCATTTGTCCATGAAGCGAGCAACGGTGCGGGCACTCGGCAGCGAATCACTAAAACGCACTTCAATGGATTGATAAACCAGCTTTGCAGAGATATGCGGCTTAGCTGCCATCAGGCCAATGACCAGGTCGCGCATGTTTTCGTTGGTTTCAATAATGCTGGTGCCGGTGCGGTTGCCGTATTCACCGGCAAGCGCAGCTGCGCCTTGTTGCTTGAGTGTCTTTCTCCAGCGGCGCAGTGTCATGGGGCATAAATCAGGCCCGACGAAATTACGTACCGACACTGGTACTTGCAGATCGCCAGTGCTGTAGGCTTTGCAAAAATCTTGCATGGCATTACAAATGCCAATGCGCCGCTGATTTGCGAACACATCCAGCCGCGCAAGAATGTCGAGACGTGCTTCCATGCGTTGCTTCTTGCTGCCGGTAATAGCAACGGCATTTTTAGCGCCGGTTTCGGTCAAGCGTTGCTGCACTTTGGCGTCAATGCTTTCGCTAATCATTTGCTTGCGGGCAATGTGCTCGCCTGCTTTGTGCGAGGGGCTGTTTTGTAATTGATTGGCCGCTTGAATAGCCTGATGGCGAGCGATGGCTTGTTGAACGTCGGCGGGGAGTGAGGCGAGGTTGTAGAGGCGGCGGCGACCGCCGCGACCAGTTTGTTCTGAAAATTCCCACGCTTGTTTATTGGCACGTTTCTCGGCTGCTGATTTATGTACGCAAATTGCATCTGCAATTTGCCGAATATCGAGCAGGACTAGGGTTGGGCTACCGTCGGCCATTAGCGCACCTTCTTCCGTAAGTCGCGAAGCTGTTTAAGTTGGTCAGCAGCGTCGGTTTTCATGCGTTCCATACGACCAATTTCGGCGTCAAGAGCATCAGGGCCCAAGAGCACACGACCGCCGCGAATTCGGGCAAGCCAATCGGTCAGTAAAATGCTTTCGCAGGCACTCTCAATGGCAGGCACAATCCATAGCGGCAGGTTGAAGTTGTCGCGGCTTTCGCTGGTGTAGCCATCGAGCATGGCTTTGCTAATTTCTTTGCCTGCATAGCGGCTTGCCCGAGCGGCAATTTCATAGCGGTCTAAACGAGGGTCGCGAGCCTGAGCTTCTGCCAACATTTCTGCTACAAGGTGTGAAAGTTGGGGCCGAAAATCCATCGATGCAGGCAGGGCCGGTGCAGCGCGTGGAATGTCGTAAAAAAGGTCGCCGGTGGCAATGTCGTGCCTCATGCGGCCACCTTTGCAATCGAGGTAGGCTCACCCAGCGGAGAGATGCATCGGGAAAATGACAAACCGACTGCCGCCACGCGGCTAAACTGGTCACCTACTGCCGGTGTTTTCGGGGCATGGCACCCGCAGCACGAACCGGCTAATCTGCGCTCATTAGCCCGAGCAAGGCGTGTGTATATAAGGCCCATGTCTATGCGGCCTTTGTTTTTTGGGTATTGCCAGAAGTTTTGGAGGTGCTAGGCTTTACAGGTAGGTGAGCTGGGCGCTTTGGGCGACGGCCCATGACACGGTTAGGAACACCGTTGTCATAACGCGATGGCCAGATCACCTCGGGCTTAAGGCTGAGCGCTTCTGCAATGATTCGCTCAACTTTTGGCCAAGGCTTACGAAATGCTTCGCTGAACGAATTGTTGCCGGTATAGCCATGCTCAAACCCGAGCTGGCGTAATGACCAGCCAAGCTTTTCCAGCGCCGCTTTAATGTCGGATGGATGCCAGTCTTCTTGAGTGACTGGTTTTTTTAGGCTTTGATGAGTGGTCATATTTAGTTACATCGGTGCGGTTGGTATGTGCAATAGATATAGCTACATACGTAATGCTTGTCAACCACATTCGTAATTATTGTAATTTGCGGCACTTCGAGATTAACTACGAACGTATATGAAACATCCATTTTCTATTACAAAACAATCGCTTAAGTTAAGTGCCGCAAGCCCAACGATTGCGGCACTTCGGGCGGCACTTCGATGACGGAAAGTGCCGCAATTGCTATTGGTGCGCGGCTAAAATCAATCCGTGCCGGGCAAACACAAAAGGATTTCGCGGAGTCGCTGAATATTGCTTTGGCTACTTACCAAAATTACGAACGTGGTGATCGGATGCCGGTCGCTGATGTTGTGTTGGCCTTTTATCGCCTAGGTTGGAACGCCAATTGGATATTGACCGGCGAAGGGCCGGAACGGCTGGAAGGCCTATCAAATAAGGCTCTTGGCGTTACCGATGTAGGCGCTGTTTATCAATCTCAGTCGGTGCGACTTGACCGGGCAATACTCAAACGCTCTACAGCAATTCTTGATTTAGCGATTGAAATGGCGAAGGTAACGGTGAGCCAGCCCTTGTATGCCGAGTTTTTAGCCGATGTTTATGAGCATTTGGTGGCAACCGAGGTGGAAGCCGATGCCTTTGTCGCAATAACCCGCGAGTTAATGGAGAAGCTGTCTCAAATACAGGGAGCAGCAAATGGAAGGGCGGGACCAACAACTGACAAAGAAATTAGCCGAAACACTGAGCCGACTCACCGCAAATAGTGTGCAGGCCGGTGTGCTGAAAGCCAGTATTGATATGGCTTGCATTGAAATTCAGCAAATAAAAAACGACCGTTTCATTTCCCCTGACGCCATGCCCTACCCAATCCGCCGCCGCGAGCTTTTGAAGAGCATAGCGGTGCGAAGCAGGCACTACGGCCTTCAAGACGAAGTATTGCTATTTGTGTACCAGTTAGGCCAAGAAACCCTGCAAAGCCTTGGTAACGCTGAGCTTGAGGGCATTCACCGCTGGCTTGAGCGAACAATCGACAGCATCGAGACCAACGTCAACTGATGTAACAAACCAAGTGTCCAAATTTGTTCGACCTGCGCCGCCGCCGACAAACCATGTGTCCAACGGCGGTTTTTTTATGGGGCTTTAATTGGGCTTTTTAGGGGCGTTTAATTGACCGGCATATTTGCCTGGCTGCTGTTGGTTTAGCACAGACAGCTGGCCAGCTGACTAATGGCTGGTCGTTGCCGCCGAGAATGGCGAAACCGCGCTCTGATGGCGTTTGCGGCGATTTTAGCGCCTATTTTCTGCGGCCCTGCTTCGGGCCTTTTTTATTCGCGTGGTTTTTGGGGCTTTTTTTTATTTGTCTATTTATTGAGTTAATTCAGGATTGGCGTCCCGATAAATCCCGCCTTGTCGTTCTATATCCCGCATTAACAAACCATGTGACCGCTAACACGGCGTTAGCAAAAAACAAAATAAAGTTAGCTCGTCGCAATTTTGTTCTATCATTCTCCGCTTAGGTTTTTAGTCACCCGTTCGCTGCCTGCACAAACAAAGTTCGGTAAATTTTCTGTTACACCGGCTTTTACGCGCAGGCTCTCGCGCTTTGTAGCTACAAGTTGAGTTCGCACGCCTGTTTAGGTTACGCTTTGCTCCAGTAACGCGACCGCACTCTGATTTATGCAACAGTTTTAACTTCACCGTTCTTTCCGGCTTCCAGCCTAACGACGCAATCAAGGGGACCTCCGTATGAACATTGCACTCAAACCTTTATCCGGCGCGTCGGTCCCTTATTTTGGTTGTTAGCGCCAACAAAACCCATGTCCAAATTACTCATACTATTTGTTCCGCTGTTTATATTGCATTCGTTTAAACGTAACCGCGAAATCGACAGAGATGGAAACCCTACTCTCAGATTTTACGGTCCTGCGCTTGCTATTTTCATTGTCGGAATAACATTTACTTATCTTTCTTACCGCCCATTACTCGGTGTCAAAGAGTTCTCATCAACCGGCGACGCGTCAACGGCATTGTCTTTTGCCGGAGTTTGCGTATTTGTAAGTGTCTTTTTCTTTTTTTGCAAAACTATTTTAACTGAAAAATCAATAATAACTAATTATGTTTTTTTCAAATCCAGCTATGATTTAGTGGATTTTGAAAGAATAGAAGATGACCGCTATCATTTGCTGCATTTCTCGGGCAACAGAAAGGTTGCAATTCTACCGTTCTGCTCTGGGCAGACATTCTTCATCGAGCGTTTGTTGGCTCTAACTACGCAATCAAGGGGACTGCCGTGCGAACATTAGATTCAAACTTTACATCCTGCGCGGCAGTCCCTTATTTTGGTTGTTAGGCCTCAGGTAGCACAATGAAGAAACCATACATAAAAGATTTAACTCCTCCGATGCGTGTGGCTTGGCAAGCCAGCTCATTAATTTTCATAATCGGTGTAACCTGGATCACCAAGGATTTAGTTACGATGGGAGGCTCTCTTGCCTTTATCCCTATCATGATTGTGCTTTTTGCATGTAGCATTGGTGTCATTCTGCTTAGACTATTTTTTCAGCAACGGGCCACGCCAATGGAAGTACTCCGTGACTTCACTTTTAGACGCAAACCCTAGCTTTGTCTAATATCTGCAAAACATTCAAGGTTTGGCCTAACTACGCAATCAAGGGGACCTCCGTGCAAACATTAGATTCATCCGAACCGTCATCCGGCGCGTCGGTCCCTTATTTTGGTTGTTAGGTGGCATGGAACCTCTTTATGTACGATAAGTATTTTCAAGATTCGCGTGTTAGGCCTGAGTTCGAGAAGGAATTCATTTCCCTCTGGGATGGTTGGCTAGGCACAGAAAACCTACACAAACTAGATGAAGTTGAAGAGTCGGAGTGGAATCGCTTTAATTGTCTCCTAGCCATGATTTTCGACAACTATGAAGTCTTAATTGCTAATCCTGAACAATGCTCCTGTACAAAAGTCATGCACGCCAGCGAGATCATCCAAGAATTTGACGGCGCAATGGCGAAAGATTCCTCACGGTTCACCAAGTTGATTATCCCCGAGATCAACTGCGTGCTGACAGAAGACTGGGATTTCACGTACATTCTGTGGCATAAAAATGGTGTCGAGGTTCAGACGCTCTCACCCCTTATAGCGCAGGCAAAGCTGCATCATTTCGGTCCAAGTGCCACCTAACTACGCAATCAAGGGGACCTCCGTGGGAACATTGCATTCAAGTTTTACATCCGGCGCGTCGGTCCCTTATTTTGGTTGTTAGAGCCGCTAGGACGCTTTTGTGCTAGGATCAGGCTTATGGACCTAAAATCTCTTGAGAATGAAGCACTTGGCCTTCCCACTGTGGAACGGGCCCAACTTGCTTTCGACCTAATAGAAAGCCTTGAAACGCTTTCGGCTTCTGAAATCGACCAACTTTGGACACAAGAGGCACTTCGTCGTGCCGAGCAAATCGACGCATTATTAGTGACGCTTTCTGTCTCAGAGATTGTCTCGGCCAAAGCCCACGCTCTTCTGCGGTGAGCATCTGGTTCCATCCCGCAGCTGAGATCGAACATCTCGACCATGTCGCTTACTACGAATCACGTCAAAAAGGCCTTGGCTCCGGATACCTCACAGAATTTGAGAAGATTCTAGCTGCGGTTACGCAAGGTCCGAATTATTATCCACTAATTGGTATCGGTGAGATTCGACGAGCTCATCTGCGTCGCTTCCCTATGACAATCCTTTATCGCGAGCACGGACCTGATCTACATATTTTGGCAGTCACGCATAAGCGCCGTCGGCCGACGTACTGGGTAACGCGGCTCTAACTACGCAATCAAGGGGACTGCCGTGCAAATCCTAGATTCAAGTTTTACATCCGTTGCGGCAGTCCCTTATTTTGGTTGTTAGGCATTTAGGAAATTAAATGGCAATTTTTATATTTTTCATTCTAGTAACGCTAGTTATTGTTGCTACGATTCGATATCGAGCAAACAAAGCAATTGCTGATCTAAATAGTCAAAATGCTGTGATACAAAAAACGATTCAAGATGCAATTGATGAACTGGGCCGAATCGCTGACGATATGTCTATTTCGGCATTCGAACTAACAGAAAAATCGGAAATAACATTTGCGATTCTGCAATCCTATAACGAGGACGGTGGCTTAAACCCACTTATCGAGGACACGCAAGAATGGTTAAAAGTTGAACTAGCAAAACGGCAATCCTAGTTTTAGATCAGGTTTTCACCATACAATCGCTGAAATGCCTAACTACGCAATCAAGGGGACCGCCGTGAAAATCCAAAATTCAAACTTTGCATCCGTTCCGGCGGTCCCTTATTTTGGTTGTTAGGGGTCAGTCTTGAACGAGTCGCTAACAGTTGAAGAGATGGTTGAAAAATACATGCTCTCTGCAGTTGACGCGGCAGGCACAATGTTCACCAAACGACTATATGGCTACTTCTTAGTTGTCGTCTATTCAACAATAGATACTTTCGCGCTTTTAGATGCGCCCCCGAACCAGATTTCCGCAACAGGCGAGTCCTTTAAGGCTTGGACAGACAAGTATTTCTTACCGCATACTGACGGTACTTATAATTCAATAGATCTGTGGGCAGCTCGTTGCTCTGTAATGCATGCTTTCTCGACGGTTTCAGACTTGTCACGCTCCGGCAAAGCAAGGCAGTTACAGTACTATCTTGCAGACAAAGACAGCCCATCCGCTAAACATTTCGTTATGATTAATAACCAAATGGACCGGGGGGCACATGTCGCTGTGCATCTTGGCGAGATTGGCGATACGTTTCTAAAAAGTTTAACTATGTTTCATCCTGTACTCCTAGAAAATGTAACTACCAGCGAGCCTCATGCAAGTAGACTAAAGCTCGTAGTTCAAATGTACCCGCTGTAGCCAGCCCCCTAACTACGCAATCAAGAGGGACCTCCGTGAAAATACCAGTTTCAAATCTATCATCGGGCGCGTCGGCCCCTTATTTTGGTTGTTAGCGGTCGAGAGCATTTTATTCTGGCTTCCCATTCTTTACGCTCGCGTTTCGTTCCGTGCTTTTCCCAACATCAAGGCTTGTGCCCTCGCTGCATATTGCCGTGGTCACTTCCAGGCTTCAGGGTCTTTCTTTTTAATGTTCCCGTGTTCTCTGCCACGGCCCGTAATCCACAGGCCATATCCATCAACTTCCTGCGGCGGGCCTAACGCAATAAGTAAGTAATCGTGCGGCAAAGGCATCAAGTACGCTATGCTTCAGACTTGTGTAGTGGCTAGCCGGTCGGCTAGCTGGCTTCGATAGTGCTTCAAGGCAAGCCCTCTAACTACGCAATCAAGCGGGACTGCTTTCGGTATCCGGCGTTTGAGTCAACATCCGGCGGCAGCCCCTTATTTTGGTTGTTAGGCCTTAGGAATTTTCATGGAAGAGTTTGAACGCCCATTCAAGAAAGTGTCTCGCGTGAAGGCGCTATTCTTTTTTCATTTTTGGCCGAAAGCTTTTGGTGAAATGGCGATCAAACATGATGCTTCATGGATCATTTCGCGTAGTGACGACATACGCAAAGCTTATCTTGAGGGCACGTACGAACCCAATCTAAAGGAACTCGGTAGTAGTAACCTTATTCGTACTAATGGGCTGCGAAAATCATTGCATCAATCGCTTATTACAGTTGGCCTCTCCGCATTATTGGCAATAATTACAGGCAACTTATTACATATATACGCTGGTCCGCTAAGTACATTTACCGCGTCAACCTTGCAAGCCATTGCGGTCGGCATCATTCTTTGGGCTACTCTATGGCAACTAAGCAGAGACTTACAAAGCTTCGGCGGCGAGAGTCTCGCAGAAAGAGTGCATTCTTGGACTTTCAGTTTTCTTTATATTCTTGGCACATTACTGTTCTTTATCGTTTATGCGTGGCAGGCCTAACTACGCAATCAAGGGGACCTCCGTGGAAACATTAGATTCAAGCGAGTTATCATCCGGCGCGTCGGTCCCTTATTTTGGTTGTTAGGCCTAAAATCGCATAATGCAATATCAACTAATTTATAGATTTCGCAAGACGTCAATTGAGCATCCTGCCGACATCAATGCTCTTGAACAGGCCTTGACCGAATTGCTAGGTGACAGCGCAACACTCGAGGGATATGACACAGGCGCTCGGGAGGTCAATCTCTTCATCATGACCGCCGAGCCAGCGGCAGTATTTCGTAG
>JAYSQD010000127.1:0-1556 GCA_043721835.1 Arenimonas sp.
GCCACGCTTGGCCAATATGACAATCTCACTCAGCATTCCGTCCGAAATTCGTGCAGGCGACACCGTAAAGTGGCGCCGGGAATTGCCAGACTTTCCTGCCAGCCAAGGCTGGGTTCTTTCGTACAAATTAGTTAGCCCGACAGCGGTTTTTTCAGTCGCGGCCGTAGCAGACGGCGATGCATTCAACATCACCATTGCCGCCAGCTTATCGGCCACTTATACGGTGGCCACGCACAAAATAACCGAAGTCATTACCAAAGGCACCGAGCGTTACACGCTCAACAGCCTGTATTTGCGCGTACTGCCTGATCTAGCTGCCGCGACAGTCGGCGCAGAAACCCGAACACACGCACAAAAAGTGCTCGACGCTATTGAACTCTGGTTGGAATCAAAAGCACCGACCGCCGCCAGCTTTGAAATTGCCGGTCGCAAATTACAAAACTATCCACTGACTGAATTGCTTGCCTTGCGCGACAAATACAAAGCAGAAGTCAGTCGTGAAAACCGAATCGCAACCGGCGCCGCGCCTGCCCGAATTCTTATGAGGTTGTGATGCAACAAATAGCGAATAATCGATCTGCCCTGGTTGCTGAAATGGAGCGAATTCAGCAGGTGAAACAATTGCCAAAGCGTGCGCAACGCCGCTTTGAAGGCGCAACGGTTGATCGTTTAACCGCCTCTTGGCTTGCCAGTAGTGCCGCGATTGACCAAGAGCTACGCGGCTCGCTCGATTTGCTACGGCGCCGGTCGCGTGATTTGTTCAAAAATAACGAATACGCCGCCAAGTTTGGTCGCATGGTCAGCAATAACGTGGTCGGGCCGGATGGTTTCACCTTGCAGGCGCGAGTCGTAGACAACAATGGAGCGCCAGATCGCGGCGCCAACATCGCGATTGAAAAAGCATTCTGGCGCTGGATGCGCCCAGGCAATTGTGAAGTGACCGGCAAGCTGGCGTTCAATGATTTATTGCGCCTGATGGTGCTGTGTCTTGCGCGTGACGGCGAAGTGTTGCTGCGCCGTGTTCGCGACAAAAAGCGCGGTGAATTTGGCTATCAATTACAGATTATCGATATCGATCGGCTTGATACCAATTACAACCGCGAAGCCAGCGGCAATGCGAACGCCATTATCATGGGCGTTGAAGTGGATAGTTTCCGCACGCCGGTTGCCTATCATATTTTTACGTCAAATTTTGTCGGCGGTAACGGCCGCCAGCGTGATCGCGTGTCAGCCGATGAAATGTTCCATCGCTTTATACCGATAGAAGCCGAACAAACCCGTGGCGTGCCCTGGATACATGCCGCCATGCGGCGCATGAATGATTTGAATGGTTATCGCGAAGCTGCTGTTATTGCGGCCCGCATTGGTGCCAGCAAGATGGGTTTCTTTACCTCGCCCAATGGCGAACCACCAGAAAATGACGGCCAAGATGCCGATGGCAATTTTATTTCGCAAGCATCGCCAGGCACCTTTGATGTGTTGCCAAACGGTTATAGTTTTGAGTCATTTAACCCCGACTATCCGCACGATCAATTCGATTCGTTTTGCAAAGAAGC
>JAYSQD010000128.1:0-28986 GCA_043721835.1 Arenimonas sp.
ATCGGTGTAATAAATCCGTGCTCTTTGCTTCATCTGCAACACTCCTTCTGCTTACGCAGTGATTAGTGTGTTGCATCCACCAGTTGAATCCGCAATCAAGACCAGCGACAATAAGCGTCGTCTTACCCGATCCCGCGACAGCGAAAATTACTCTTTTAGCCACGCAATGGCTTCTTGAATATAGGCCGGTGCGACGAGTGCGGCTTCCTTCTTATCCAGAAGCTCGAACGCTACGTCAGCCTTGTTGTCTAACATATATTGCTGTACAGATAACTTCACTCGGCCAGCTTGGAAGAGTTCATCACACGCTGCCTGGTTATCCTGATAGAAACACACCTCGAATGTCCACCTAGCGGGATTCTTGTCAGAAAAGATGCACATATGTTCAAGGGAATAGTTGGCGTAATTGTCGACACAGTTCTTCTGAAAGTCGGTATCGTTGTCACGCACAACCGCCGTCTTGATTTCGAGCAGTTTCGCCAAGTCCAGATAGCGCTTGAAACTCGTCCCGCCGACGGATATTACGTGCACACCATCCTTTTCTAAGGTTGAGTCAGAGTGTTTTTTGTATAACGTATCAAGCAAAATAAACTCTGCATCCCCTTCAACTAACATTACTTTGCGCGATAACACGAACTCGAGAACATTGTTATCAGGCGCCTTGATAAAAAACTTGGCCGTATCCTCAGGCAAATCCTTCAAGATAAAGGGCTTCGCGTTGGCGTTGTTCAAAAGGATCGCCTTGCGCAAATCTAAGCGAGCGCAGATGAGGCTACTATGGGTAGCGATGAAAAGTTGCTTGTTCTCAGAGTCCGATATTCGCTGGATCAGCCTCTTCATATTGGTATGACTCAAGTGGTTCTCAGGCTCTTCGAGAAGCAGTACATCTATACTGTGTTCATCATCGTTCTTTCTGAGCGCGAACTCCGTCTTAATGAAGCACTGGCGACCCTTGCCTTTGCTTTCTATCGGGATGTCGTCCTCGGTAATGACGAGGTCCGTTTCAAGATTCGATTTGGGGTTTGTCCTGACTGAAAACTTATAGGCATCAAGTTTCTTGTTGAGATCAGCTAGAGCTTCATTCTTAAAGACTGCCTTGCTTTTTCGGTAGAGGTTTTCGTTCTTGTTTCGCTCAAGGACACTTGCATTGGCCCCATACATGGACCTTGTATATTCCCGCGTCGCATACGCGTTATTGATCAACGAGCTGTCGATGACGATGTGCTTTAGTGGTTTTTTGAAACCTGAATATGGCTCCCCTGCGAATGTCGTGAACTTGATCACGTAATATTCATAAGGGAAATTTGGATGCTCGTCTTTGAGAACCTCACTGATTTCCTTGCTGTACTCGTCAATTGGTTCGCAATCGAGCCGTAATCCATCGCATTCGATTGACTTGGAGTTATTTTTTCCGTTTAACTCAGCCTTGCCCTGCTCGGAAAGGTATATCTCTACGAACAACTTTGGGAGGTCTTCGAACTTTTTCGAGCCCGCTAGAAAGGTGGATACAGACTCACTGTTAAAGAGCGTCTCTAAACCTATTGTTTCGATCCTGCTACGACTTCCACTGAGAGCCAAGTCGAGTGCCAACAACACGGAGCTTTTACCGGCCTCGTTGTCACCAATCAGGATGTTCAATTTGTCATCTAGATCAAGCTCGAAGCTCTTGAATCGCTTGAAATTTGACAGGACGACCTTCTTTATCGTCTTCATAATGCATTCTACTCGCCGAGATTCTGCTGTAAGTATATTGGATGATTTTTTAACTTGAAAATGCGTTCAAATGCCTGCAACGTGAAAAATGGGATTGGACCTTTTCTGACCTGTTACGTAAAACCACTTATGCAACTTATGGTACGTTCGTGAAGCTCGGGTGTGGTAAGCGGTCGTTAGCGTATTTTCATGGCCTGGCTGTTCAACACATAAATAAATGGGCTGATGTAACATCATCATGCTATGAAGTGAAAACTGCAAGGCCAGCTACGCGCCATCTTTGATGTGCGGTCTCTCCAAGAGGTTTACAGCTTCCGAATGCAAAGCCCGGAGCATTGAGGTCAAAGATTGAAAGGAAAGTGTGTGTTTCCCAAGCTGAATGGACGCTTGGTCCTGGCCAATAGCTATGACTACAGGATGCCCATCCAGGATTTGACTCTCGCTTATCATTTCACCCATGTGTTCCAGCGTGTTTCGAATATCAATCAAATCATCAGCAAGAGCACTTATGAGACGACGCTTTGTTTTGTCTTGCAATGGAGCAGAGCGATCACTGCGCAAGTACTCCATAAGGGCGATTAGCCGTCGTACTGCATTAATGCAATTCTCTATATGGTTGATAAAGCCATGCATGTAGATCACTCGTCCCTCGACCAACTCTTCATAGGGCCTCTGCCCTTCAGAAATCTGATTGATAATCGCTTGTCTTGCGAGGGTGTACTCAAAGATTGCTTTGTCCATGAGTCGTATGACTTCATGGCGCATACCCGCGGCATTCGAACTTAAGCTGCCGTTTCCAACGAAGGTAGTCGTAAGCATCAGCTGAGGCTGCAGACGACCGAGCTCTGGATAGAGCTGCGGCATTTTATTTTCTGTAGGAATCATATTGACGCTCTATCAAGTAATGCTGTTAAAAGAAAGAATACGCCAAATGCATATGATTTAAGGCCTGAAAGCAACCAATTTCGTACCTACATTGCGAAGAAAGTCGCATTAGATCTAACTTCTTCTTTCAATCAAGAGCAGCAGTGCTTCTTTCTCTTTTTTATCAAGTTTCATAATATTGTTGATAATATCAACATTAAGCTTACTTCTTTTTTTATCTCCCAATATCTGAGGATCCAGCATTGGCTCGCCGTCACCGGTAAACACCCAATGCAAATTCATTGTCCGGCCGGTCGCTACTGCTTCACGTCTCGCAAAATCAGCCAATCGAGAAGGATCTGGGAGGGCTTTCCCTTGCTGCACTTTATGTAGCGTAGTGGCATTTGCATACCCAAGAGCCTCTGCTGCCCTCGTCATTGTGAGCCCAAAATCAGACTTCAACACAGAAATTAGGCGGCGACCAATTTCAGTATTTCTTTTATTAATTGGGCGTTGCGTTCTTGACATTGTATGATAATATCAACATATGGAATATATGCGCAACTTCAAAGATCACCTTGGTCAGCATATGACCCCAGAGCGCATCGCCACGCTCCTGTGTGATCAAATACCAGGTGATATAGATACCGCCATTGATTTTGCTGTGGGGGATGGTGCGTTACTCAAAGCACTACGTTCACGCTGGGAAAATATTTCACTCTACGGAGTAGATTGCGATCGAGATCGAGTAAAAAGCGCTAGAAATGAGTCCGGTGATTTCCATATTTCGTTAGGAGACGGACTTACCAAACAACTCAATTTTCCGTGTATAGAAAAGGCTGTCCGACCCCTTTTTGCCGGCAATCCTCCGTTCATTTCTATGGTTGCCAATGAAGTAGATATTCGGCTTCAAAAAGACGCATTTCCTGACGTGAAGTCCAAGCAAGGCCTTAGAAGAAAAGAGTTCAGCTTTTTAGCGCGGTCATTATTAGAGGCTAAAAAACACGGTGGTATCGTGGCGATGATTATGCCATCAGCCATCTCGTCGGGAATTCCCTATGCAGCCTATCGTGCATCGCTTCAGAAAAACTTCCGGGTCCTCAAAGTAATAGAAATCATAGATGGTGGTTTTCGCGAAACAGAGGCTACGACAGCACTCATAATTATTGATACGGCTTGCGGACTGTCGGATGGGAACATCCAAATCAGCCAATTTTTTACGAATGAGAATAGGCTGCATCACGTTTATGATGGCCCGGTGGCTCCAGAACAACGATGGGATGCTCGCTACTGGTCAGCCATGTCTTTGCACACCTCAAAACTACCTACCCTAGGTGAGCTTGGCGTTGATATCGCTCGCGGTAAAAAATCCAAAGCAGCTGCCTTACGTGATAAACAAAAAGTGCTCCATACGACAGACCTCTGCCGTTTGTCGGGTCACAGCATTCGATTGCCCGACCATTTACTTGTGAACAGCGCCGATTGCTTAGAAACTATCGTTGAAGTTGGTGACATATTACTTCCACGCACTGGGACGCGTGTTCGATGGGAGCCGATTGAGGTCACTCGCGGGAAGGCTGTTATCAGCGATCATGTATTACGTATTCGGGCACCAAGAAAATACCGGGATGCGATAAAAGCATCATTTCGTCACCAAGATTTCTCTCGTTGGCTATCGAGCATTTCAAAAGGTGTTTGCGCAACAGTAATTACTAAGCAAGAACTCATGCAGATGCCCATGTTTGCTATGGAGTTATGAAGCTAGGACAATAGGCTGTTCAACTATCGAAACAAGCGCGATAGAGATGCCAGCGCCTTACCATTTCTGATCGATTAGGCGTCCGCTCCGGGTGATCATAAATTAACGAAGCTTCACGAAACTGAGAACGCTCGATCAAAAAAAGGGCTGCTGCAATCGTATGAGGCTTTGTGCCCAATGGCGCAACAACCGTCTTGCATTGATCGTCATAGGCCTCCCAATGTATTCGGTTCAAAAGCTCATATGCACCAGAAACAGAAGAAGCGCCGCAGTATCGGACCGAGTTGAATTTCTCTTTGTCCAATACAGCAACATTATTTGCTAACGCATTTATTTCCCAGCCAGGCGCATAGCCTGGAACACCAAAGACAGCATATTTATTCCACCTGAGCAGATCTGTTAATTGATCACATGCCTGCGCCAAGCGTGCACCTTCATAACCCAAAAAGGTAACAAGTCGGCATTTGTCCGGAGAAAATAAACTGAAATCGTCTGTAAATCCACGTATACCTTCGTACCGGATACTAGAACTCAGCGAGAACTCTCTTGTCCAAGGAGCGTCCAATGTCACTTCGCGTCGATAACTGATTGGCTCAATATAAAGAAAATCGAAGCTTTTGACACCTTTCTCTCTAGCAGACCTCATAAGCATAAGAAGCTCTGGCAAATGCAAAGACGTCGCCTCTAATAGAACTGATTTTACGCCCTCAAAACGAGCGGAAACATCTGGTCCCGTCATCTTTTTATTATCAAGAACAAGACGTTTTGATTCTCGAAAATCAAAATCACAAGATATCGCTAATGCAGAATGGCTTTTCAGGAAATCAATAGCTGTCGTACACCTGGTGTCGATCGCATCCCCATAAAAGCCAATATCCCAACTTAGCGGTGGGAACTCTTGCTGGGGGCCAGCAGATGAATAGGTGAGGATTTTCATTAGATCTACAATAGCTGCTGTTGTGCGCCATCGGAGTCGGACCACTGCGCTTCGTATTGTTTTATCAGCGATGCCAATTGCTCGCGATTGCCTGTAAGCAAAGCTATTGCGCTAGGTTCCGATAGCTCTAACTTTCGACCTTTGTTATACGAGATTCCGAAGTAAGGAGCGTAAATCGGGTTCAATACATATTCCTCTGCCTCAAGTTGCGGTTTTTTTATTTTAGTTTCTTTATTCGCAAATAATACAGACCATTTGACACATTCTTTCAGTATGTTATCCACAGTATCTGCTGTTTGTTTTCTATCAATTGAAAAATGCGTTCTTTCAGGCTCACTCTGTGATGGGCGTTGTTGTGATAAACGAAATATTTGCCCGAGAGTGTTAACAACTAAAAATAAACGATTCCCATGATCTCCAGATCCTTGGCTTTCTTTCACAAAAAGAGCACTAGCCGATCTAGCTGCAGTTGCTTGATGTGTAATCGGTATTGCGTCCCCGGGCTTTAGATCGCGGCCATATTCCACCATAGAAAGATGGCACAGCTCCAAAAAGTGTCTGACGTTATTGCTTGAAAGCTTTAAGAAGGCTTCAAATCCGGCATAAAGCTCACACGGACGTTGAAGTGGGAGGTAAAGCTGAAAAACACTCGCCAAAAAATAGTGATGGATCCATTCGGCCGTCTTGAATTTCGACGTCTTGCCTTGTTCACACAAATCAAGCTCTCTCAATATGTCTTTGGCGCTTTTCCCTTGATGGAGAAGCGGAATCACACAAATGGATGCCATCGCTGCTCTGGTTCTAATAAATTGATCTGCGGAAAGAGACTGATCTCGCTTTTTAAGCAGTACGCCAATCAATTTTTCAAGACGTTCACGCAAATCATTATCACCAAGAATGTGATCGGCCATTTCTGAATTGCTTAGCCCTGGAAGCAGCTTTGCAACTGTTGCTTGAGTTTTATTTCTATAGTCTTTGTCTGTTCTGCGCATTTGCAGGTGTTGCATGTCACACAACACCTCATTGCTTACTGGCACATCACCGATATCGGCATTTGATTTAAGTAGCCGAAAGCAAAATAGCTCAGCAGCAAATTGACGAAAGTCCTCACTAAGCTCTGCCTCCACATCGAATCGGCGAAAGTCAGCAGGCTCTTGCAGTTGTTCTGAGCTTTGCGTTTCTCGCAATGTCATTCCATGCCGCTTTGTAGCGATATGAAATATGAGAGGTGGTTCCGAGTGCTTTAAAATCGTGTTTATGAATTTCATTTGATACGGCAGAAGATTTTCATATTCATCAATAAATACGAAAAAATCCATTTTCGCCATGAAATCAGTGCTTTTCCTAATGACTTCAATTACTGCGAGAATCACTGTTTTTAGTGGCAGAAACTTCGGAGCATTATCAACATCGATGTTATTCAGCCAGAGCGCGAGCTGATTTTTCCGCTTACGAACAAACTCAATAACATCTGCAATTGATTTTCCAGCTTCTGGATCAAAGTCCCGAAGAACACATAAGTCTATTTCCGATATCCCTGGGAATTCTTCTTTACGTTGCTGACCCCTCGACATCAACTCAAGTGCGGAAATTAACTCTCCGAGTACCATCAAGCATAATGAATGTTCATATGCTCGAAGCCATTGAGTGTCGCTTAATGCATCACCACAAAAGGTTCTTAAATATTGCGTGTCTGCGCGCAAATATAGGCCAATTTGTTTTGGCAGTACGTCGCGTGTTAAGTGCCGCTTCGGTGAAAGCTGGGTTGCGTGTGAAAGATAACGCAACAGCGTCGTCTTTCCACAGCCGCGCCCCCCTTCTATCAACATTGGCTTTCGAATTTCGTCGAGTGCCAGCTTGTCGAAGAAAAGCGGGACGACAAATTCGTCCCATATGTCAAAACCCAACTCTTCAGCTCGGTTTTTTGCGAATGCGTGCTGGGTAATATGAGACATTAGCGATCTAGTAGTGCTGTCCAGCGATCTGTGCCGTACCAAAATACCGGCAGAGTGTTATTGGGAGTTGCGTGTGAAAATGCATAGGTCAGCGCTTGTCCACCGTAACCATAATATCCATGACTTCCACCTAACTTAAAGTCATCACAAATATCTTTGTATTGTTCGACAAATTGCGCCTTCACATCGGGGTTACTGTATTGCTCAAGTGATCCGCCGTCGAAGAAATGGTTTTCAGCCCCTAAGACCTCACCAGCAATTACTTTTATGTTTGGACAATGCTCTTTTATATAACCTAATCCATCCGTATGGGCAGCGCCCGTGATGTAAATACCTATACAATTTTTATTGTGTGCAAAATATTCATTGAGATTAAATTTCTTCGCAAACTTCACAAACTGTGTTCCAGTCCCACAGAAATCATCAACCATAATAACGATTCGGACATTTTTTGGTATATCAGCCAGCTTTTCTGGCCAGATCATCCAAGAATCAGCAATACGAAGCGCTTTTGCAAGTAGCCGTAAAACATAGGTGCCGCTTTTCGTCGGAGGTTGATCGTAGCGAATGACCGGCACAAGCCTCACGTCGCCATTCTGGCGTAATCGCAATGCGTCAACGATGGATGAATCACTTGATTCACCAATGGCTGCTAAGTTTGAAGTCATTGCCATACTTAATGATGCAACCAGTTGATCCTTGCATCGAAAAATAAGGTTGTCCAAAAGACAGGCGCCAAGCAATTGATAGCCACGATCAGCGAACTGCCGATGCCAGCTGATGCAGCGGGCATTGTCTATGCCGCTCCATATTCCTCTGTTGATGAGCTGCTCCACGCGTTTCAGCGTTTGCTCCACAAATAGTTGCTGATCTCGGCTATCGAGCATTAGGCCCTTTAAACCACCAAACGTAATTAATCTGCTTAGAACTTATACTGGTTTTTAATTTGAATCACAAACAGGCTGGTGCTCACTATAGCCACTACCGCATACCGATCCGAAAACGGATACAATCAGGCGAATGTGCATCTGCTTTTTGCACTATCCATAGGCATGAAACTTAGTACGACGATGCAAAACTAGCGTCTTCTTGGGGCTATTTACTAGCGTCTTCTGTGAGCATCACTAGAAACTTCTTGTGGCAAAACTAGCGTCTTCTCCGTTCTCCCACACTAAATTAGGTCTACCTAGTTCAAATTAAACCTCAACCACACTTCGAATACCCACAATTCAAACAAGTCTGACACCCGTCCATCAAGATCATGGCTTTAGTGTTGCACTTGAAGCACATGCTTGCGCTAGCAGGAAAAGAGGCGCCCTCGCCGGTGTTTGCAGATGCTGCCTCGTCAGCGCGTAACGCGCTTTCAGCACCGGCTCCGGCGAGGTCGCCCGGAACTAAACCATCTTCTGCACCCGCGGTCGCGGGCTCAGACTTTTTTGCATTGCGGTTCTCGTAGGCGGCGCGTTTTTCTGCAATCAATGCGCGTTGTGCATCGGAGATTTCCGGGTCGTGGATCAGACCAATCGATTTCATGTGTTGTTCGATTACGCTGCCGATTTCAGCAACAATCGACGGCATGTACACGCCGCCGGCCTTGAAATAGCCACCGCGTGGATCAAACACGGCTTTCAGTTCTTCGACCAGGAAGGTGACGTCGCCGCCCTTGCGGAACACGGCGCTCATGATGCGGGTAATGGCGACCACCCACTGAAAGTGATCCATGTTTTTCGAGTTGATGAACACTTCGAACGGACGGCGCAGTTCGTGTTCGGTGCCTGGGTTGAGCACGATGTCGTTGATGGTGACGTACATGGCGTGTTCAACGAGCGGGGATTTGATTTTGTAGGTCGAGCCTACTAAAGCTTCCGGACGCTCGAGTTTTTCGTGCATCAGGATTATTTCGGCCATCGGGCGTTCGATGATGATAGTGGTAGGCGCAGTTATTGCTGCCTCGGCCACTTTATCTTCGGGCTTGACGACGCTGTAGTTCTTGATTTTTTTTGTAATTTTGATGGCCATTAAACTTAAACTCCTGGGTGTTTCTTTGTTGTAGAACCGCTTCCGGCGATTCGTGTCTATTTATTGCTGTTTGATCTTGATGCCCCCACCTCGGTCCTCCCCCGCAGTCGGGGGGAGGAAGAGTAAGGGTCTTGTCTTATCTTTTCTTTGCTGCTTTCTTTGCCGGTTTTTTGGTGGTCACTTTCTTGACGGCTTTTTTGACTGCTTTTTTAACAGCCTGTACTGCTTTTTTGACCGGCGCTTTTTTGGCGGCAGCTTTTTTCGCAGGCAGCTTTTTGGCGGGCACTTTTTTAGCCACTTTTTTGGCAGCTTTTTTTGCTGGCATTTTAGTCACGGCGGCTTTGGCTTTATCAAATGCATCGGACGCCGATTTTTTTGCAGCATCCATTTTTTTGCCAGCAGCAGTGGCTGCAGATTTTACCGCTTTGCCAGCTTTGGATTTTTCAGCAGACTTCATGGCGCCTTTGACAGCGGCTTCAGCTTTTTTACGAGCTGGTGCGGTTTGTTTTTTGACAGCGGCCATCACTTCGTTAGCTTTGTCGCTGACGGCTTCAACAGCACTATTGAAGCTATTACTGATGACATTTCCGGTTTTCTTTTTCATGTTGCCTCCTCGTTAGGTTGAAGCGTTGTTAAAATTTACCGTAGTACCCTTCTTTCAGCGCATCGAACAAATTGGCGGCGCTGTGAATCTCGCCGTCGTATTCAATTTCTTCATTGCCTTTGACTTCGACGATGCTGCCGTCTTCCAGTTCAAATCTATACATCGTATTTTCCAGATCCGACTCTTTTACCAACACGCCCTGAAAGGCCGCCGGGTTGAAGCGGAACGTGGTGCAGCCTTTTAAACCTTTGGAATGGGCGTAGCGATAAATGTCCTTGAATTCTTCGTAGGCAAAGTCGGTGGGGACGTTTGCTGTTTTTGATATTGAAGAATCAATCCATAATTGTGACGCCGCCTGAATATCGACGTGGGCTTTCGGCAAAATGTCGTCGGCAGCGATGAAATAATCGGGTAACTGGGCTTTTTCATCGGTGCTGTAAGGCATAGCGTCGGCATTGACCAGGGTGCGGTAGGCCAATAATTCAAAGCTGTAAACTTCCACTTTTTCTTTCGACTTTTTACCTTCGCGAATCACGTTGCGCGAGTAGTGGTGGGCGAACGAGGGTTCGATACCGTTACTGGCGTTGTTGGCCAGCGATAAAGAAATGGTGCCGGTCGGCGCAATGGAGCTATGGTGGGTAAAGCGCGCGCCGACTTCTGACAATTCTTTTACCAATTCCGGTGCCACACCGGCCACGCGTTGCATGTAACGCGAGTAAGTCGCATGCAGTTGCCGACCTTTGATTTTCTGGCCGAGCTTCCAGCCGTCTTTCGTCATTTCAGGGCGTTTACGCAGCATTTCGGCATCGACGGTGAAGTCTTCGTCCATGATCGGTGCAGCGCCTTTTTCTTTCGCCAAACTCAATGCCACTTCCCAACCGGCAATCGCCATTTCTTTCGAAATTTCTTCAGTAAAGGCGCAGGATTTTTCCGAGCCGTATTTCATTTTCAACATGGTCATAGTCGAGCCAAGGCCCAAAAAGCCCATGCCGTGACGACGCTTGCGAATAATTTCTGCGCGCTGTTGTTCCAGCGGCAAGCCATTTACTTCCACAACGTTGTCGAGCATGCGAGTAAACACGCGCACGACTTCTTTATATTCTTCCCAATCGAACGCGGCTTTGTCGGTGAACGGGTCACGGATAAATTTGGTTAGGTTGATTGAGCCTAATAAGCAGGCGCCGTAAGGAGGAAGTGGCTGTTCGCCACAAGGATTTGTGGCACGAATATTTTCGCACCACCAGTTATTATTCATTTCATTAACGCGGTCGATGAGAATAAAACCGGGTTCGGCGAAATCATACGTGGACGCCATGATGCGGTTCCACAATTGCTGCGCGCGGATATGGCCATAAATTTTGCAGGCGACCAAGCCGTCTTCGCGCGTTACATAATTATGGCTGTGCGGCCATTCCCGCCAAACCACTTCTTTGGTGTTATCAAGATCGACTTCATTTTTTTCTTTGATATTGACCGGAAATACCAAAGGCCAATCGGAATCGACTTCAACGGCCTTCATGAATTCGTCGGTAATAAGCAGTGACAAATTGAATTGACGCAGACGGCCGTCTTCGCGCTTGGCACCAATAAATTCTTTTACGTCGGGATGCGAGACATCGAAGGTGCCCATTTGCGCGCCGCGACGGCCACCGGCGGAAGACACGGTGAAACACATTTTGTCGTAGATATCCATGAAGCTCAGCGGGCCGCTGGTGTAAGCGCCGGCGCCTGCTACATAAGCACCGCGCGGACGCAGTGTGGAAAATTCATAACCAATGCCGCAACCGGCTTTCAGGGTTAAACCGGCTTCGTGGACTTTATCCAGAATGCCGTCCATCGAATCGGTAATGATGCCCGACACGGTGCAATTGATCGTGCTGGTGGCAGGCTTGTGCTCCTGGGCCCCAGCATTCGAGGTAATGCGGCCGGCGGGAATGGCTCCGCGGCGCAAGGCCCAAAGAAAACGCTCGTTCCAGTATTTTTGTTTTTCGTTGGTAGTTTCGGCATCTGACAATGCTTTGGCCACACGTTTGTAACTGTCGTCGATGCTGTGATCGACAGAGTCGCCTTGTTTTGATTTCAGGCGATATTTCTTATCCCAAATATCGTATGAGGCCGGTTGCATATCAATCTCTGCTACCGATGTTGTGTTGACCGCTTCCAAGCGAACCGTACTCATAGTGCCTTGTTCTCCATCGCCACCGCTCCGCGTTGGCTTAATTATTGTTGTGTGATGCCGTTCTCGTTGCCAAAGGGAAAAGACAAGCAAGCACGCCTGTGGGCCAAAACCCGCGAGCGTCCAATTTGTCCAGACTTACTTCCATGTTTGTACCGCGATAGGTGCAACAGGCTTATGCAGGGCCTTCGCGGGCTTTGGTATCATCTGACACCACCCATTGGGGCCTCCCCCCGCCACTTACCCAATATATTGTGTAAGAGCCGAGAAAGGAAATTACGCCCTCCACCCGCCGCTGTCAACCGTTTGTCATATACGGCCGGATAAATTTTTCCGTATCAAAAACAATTGCTTACTGAACCGCCCCGCACCACTATGACCTCTTGCAGGGTGAAAAACATTTTCATTTTGCTAGTCTTGCAGCAGTTTTTAGCCCAACCCCATTTTTGAGTAGATCATGCGCCCCATCCCAACGATGCTTTGTGTCTTTTTTGCTGCGCTAGGCGGCGGCTTGACCGTCCATGCGCTGAGCTTGCCACCCGAGCCAAGCCCGGCGACAGAAATTATTGAAGGCGCATCGGAACTAGTGCTGCCGAGCGCTGCAAATGCTGCGCTGCCGGCGCAAGTTGGTGGCACGCCGATGCCTTCATTGGCACCGATGCTGGAAAAAGTAACGCCAGCGGTGGTCAACATCTACACCAAGCAAGTGGTGCGTGTGCGCAACCCAATGGCCGAATTTTTTGGTGGCTCGCGGGTGCCGCAACAACGTATTTCGCAATCACTGGGTTCCGGCGTAATTGTTGATGCCAAGCGCGGTTTGATCCTGACCAATAATCATGTGGTTGAAGGCGCCGATGAAGTATCGGTAATTCTTAGCGATGGTCGTACTTTTGAAGCGCAGCCGATTGGTTCGGATGCCGATACCGATATTGCGGTGATTCAAATTCAGGCGACCGGCTTGACGGCACTGCCGCTGGCCGACGGAAAAAATCTGCGCGTTGGTGATTTTGTGGTCGCGGTCGGCAATCCATTTGGTCTTGGCCAAACGGTGACTTCGGGCATTATTTCCGCCGTTGGTCGCAGTGGCCTGCAAGGTTTTGGCTATCAAAATTTTATCCAGACCGATGCCTCGATTAATCCGGGCAATTCCGGCGGCGCGCTGGTGAATTTACGTGGCGAATTGGTCGGCATTAATGCCGCCAGTTTTAATCCGCAGGGTAGCGCAGCCGGTAATATTGGTTTGGGCTTTGCCATTCCGGTCAATCTGGCCAGCGAAATCATGCGGCAAATCATGGCCTACGGCGAAGTGCGTCGCGGCTCGCTGGGGGTCGATACCATTGATATTACCCCCGATATTGCCACGCAGTTGGGTCTGAAAAATATTCGTGGCGCCTTGGTGTCGCGGGTGTTCCGTGCGTCGCCAGCCGAAGCGGCCGGCCTGAAACCCGAAGACGTCATCACCGCATTGAATGGCCAAAAAACCGATAGCGCCGAAGCCCTGCATAACATGGAGGGTTTATTGCCGGTTGGCCAATCGGTCAAAGTCGATTTGCTGCGTAATGGCCAGGCGCTCAGTTTTCAAACCACGTTAAAAGCTCAAGCCAAAGAATTGGAAGGCGCACAAATTGATGCGCGCTTAAGTGGTGCCACCTTGACCGATTTGCCGGAACGCTATCGCTCGCAAGGCGCACGCGGCGTGATTGTCAGCAAGGTGACCGCAGGCAGTCGTGGCGCCCGCAGTGGACTGGAAGCAGGCGACCGCATTGCGATGATCAACCGCACGCAGATTCGTGATTTGCAAGATTTACGCAGCGCATTGGCAAGCCCGCCAAAAGAATTAAGTCTCGGTCTGCAACGTGGAAGGCAGACCGGTTATTTGCAGATGAAGTGATGGGTTTCGTAGATGAAACTGTGTGCGGCAAAAAAATCGTCACCTCCGTGGGAGCGTCCGTCAGGCGCGAAAAACCTCGCCGGATTTTTCGGTCGCGCCTAAAGGCGCTCCTGCGAATCGGTAATTTGTAGCGATCAATCTCCATCGCTTGCGAATACTTTGCCGGGATAAAACAACTTCAAACATTGCAGCAGGGCATTCGCGCCTGACGGACGCTCCCACAAAACACGCTTTTCGTAGAAGGGCCTTCTAGGCCCGAATGATGAATGCGTGAACGTCGCCCGCAAGCGGCCTCCTGCGAAGTGTTAAACTTCAGGCGTGAAAAACATACGCGCGCTCAGCATTGATTTGGACGACACCCTCTGGCCGATCTGGCCGGTGATTGAGCGGGCTGAATCTGCGCTCGATATTTTTCTGCAAACGCATTGTCCCAATACCGCAAAAAACTTTCCGCTGGAAAAAATGCGTGAGCTGCGGATCAATATTGTCGAGTTGTATCCCGGTATCGAACACGATTTTACCCAGCAACGAAAATTATCTTTATTGCATGCGCTGCGTGAAAGCGGCGATGCCGAACATCATGCCGAAGCCGCTTTCGAAATTTTTTATGCGGCCAGAAACGATATCGAATTTTACCCCGATGCCCTGGCTGCCTTGAAACGCTTGACCGCGCGCTATCCGGTCGCCGCGTTAACCAATGGCAATGCCGATTTGAATCGCATTGGTATTGCCGACCAGTTCGTGCATTTTGTGTCGGCGCGCAGCGAAGGCCACGCGAAACCCGATTCACCGATTTTTCATAATACCTGCACAAAGCTGGGTGTCAGTGCGGCTGAAGTTTTACATATTGGCGATGACCCGCTGCTCGATATTGTTGGCGCTCAACGCGCCGGTCTTCGCAGTTGCTGGATTAATCGCAGAAATGAAACCTGGCCAGGTTGTTACGCCGCGCCGGATTTACAATTCACCAGCTTGACCGATCTCGCCGATTATCTTGAATATATGCCAACGGAACTGGAAATATCATGAGTTTGCCGCCCTGCTTTGCCACCCCTGATCAAATCGCGAATGCAGTGCCTTTGGTCTTGATGAATCGCAGTGATTTTTCCGTGTGGCGTGATCAGCAAACACCGCAAGTGCAGGCATGGTTGGCAGCGCAGGCATTCACTGCCAGCGGTGGAAGTTTTTTATTGATTCCCGATAGCGAAGGCAAAGCCGGCATGGTCGCGGTCGGTGTTAACGATGCCAACGACCCCTACTGCCTGTCACATCTTCCCACCATGTTGCCGTCGCTGCATGCGTATCGCATTAGCTCGGCATCGCCATTAAAAATGGATGCCGCACTGGCTTTATTGAGTTGGGGTCTGGGCGCGTATCGTTTTAATCGCTATGTCGAAACCAAACCGGTCGCGCGTTTGTGTCTGGAATCCGTTGGTGAAAGTTCCGAAACATTTGCGATATTGAAAGCCACCACTTTGGTGCGCGATTTAATCAACACGCCCACTGAACATATGGGCCCGGAAGAACTCGAAGCGGTTGCCATTCGCCTGGCGCAAGCTTACGGCGGCACTGCGAATATTATTGTCGGCGATGAATTACTGAAACAGAATTTCCCTGCGATTCATGCGGTCGGTCGCGCCAGCCATCGCGCGCCGCGTTTGATCGAATTGAATTGGGGCAATGAAGCGCATCCAAAAATTTCGCTCGTCGGCAAAGGCGTGTGTTTCGATACCGGTGGGCTCGATATCAAAACCGCCGACGGCATGCGCAATATGAAAAAAGATATGGGCGGCGCCGCGCATGCGCTCGGACTTGCGCAGCTGATCATGGCAAGCGGTTTGCCGGTGCGTCTGCAATGTTTGGTGCCGGCGGTAGAAAACGCGATCAGCGCGAATGCCTTTCGTCCCGGCGAAGTGATTGTTACGCGCAGTGGCCTGAGTGTCGAAATTGATAATACCGATGCCGAAGGTCGGGTCGTGCTCGGCGATTCGCTGGTGTATGCCTGCGAATCCTCACCGGAATTGCTGCTGGATTTCGCCACCCTTACCGGTGCCGCGCGCATCGCATTAGGCCCGGATTTACCGGCACTGTTTTGCAATAACGAAAAACTCGCGGCCGATTATTTACTTGCCGGAGAACAAACTTCCGACCGCTTATGGCGCATGCCTTTATGGCGCCCGTATTTGTCGTATTTAAAAAGCAACATCGCCGACTTGGCCAATGCCGGCCCCTCCAAAATGGCCGGTTGCATTAGTGCTGCCTTATATCTTGAACGCTTCGTTCGCGAAGGTACTGTGTGGTCACATGTCGATGTGTATAGCTGGAATGATGGCGAGCGCCCGGGCCGCCCGGCGGGTGGTGAAGCACAGGGTTTGCGTGCTGTTTTTCAAATGCTGAAGACGCGGTACCAAAAGCCATAACTGCTCGTGGGAGCGCCGTAAGGCGCGAATAGCCTGGCATTGCCGCAGATCATTCGCGCCTTACGGCGCTCCCACAAGGCGCTCCCACAAGGCGCTCCCACAAGGCACCCCCACGATATGCGTCGTTCTATTCACACAATCGCCATGCCGTTCTGGGTAATTTGTTTTTCGCTGCATTTCCTGACTTTTGTCAGGTGTTTCCCTCGCGCCGCTCAGGCACACTACCTGTATCCGTTTGAATTTGATTGGAGTTTCCATGTCTCGTCCTGCCGATTTATTGAAAGAACTCAGCATTAATCGTGGCGCTGATGGGCAAAAGAAGAAACGCCGGATCTGGCCGATTGTTCTGGGCGTAGTTGCGGTGATCGTTGGTGGCATCGTTGTGATGGGCATGCTGAAACCAACCGAAGTGGAAACCGCCAAAACCCGTTCTGCTGCCGACAGTGGGCCGGCCTCGGTATTGGATGCTTCCGGCTACGTAACGGCGCGCCGGGTAGCAACGGTGTCTTCAAAAATTACCGGCAAGGTAAAAGAGGTCTTGATCGAAGAAGGTCAAAGCGTTGAAGAAGGCCAAATACTCGCGACCCTGGAACCAATCGATGCAACATCTCAACAAGCTTTATCGCAATCACAATTAGCGTCTGCGCGGTCGCAATTAGCCGAAGCGCAGGCGCAATTAAAATTAGCCGAACGTAATTTGGTTCGGCAACGTGAATTGGCGGCAAAGAAGCTAGTTGCCGCTGCGTCGCTTGATGCTGCCATTGCCGAGCGTGATTCACGCGCTGCGCGTTTGGTCAGCCTGCAACGCGGTGTCACGGTTTCGCAGGATCAATTAACTATCGCCAATAATGGTGTTGATAACACGGTAATACGCGCGCCGTTCAAAGGCGTGATTGTGACCAAAGCGGCGCAGCCTGGTGAAATGATTTCGCCGATCTCTGGCGGCGGTGGTTCCATTCGTACCGGCATCGGCACTTTAGTCGATATGGATTCGCTCGAAGTGCAGGTCGATGTTAACGAAGCCTACATCGGTCGCGTGCAACCCAAAATGCCGGTCGATGCAGTACTGAACGCTTACCCCGACTGGAAAATTCCGGCTGAGGTCATCGCAATTATTCCCACGGCTGATCGCAGTAAAGCAACGGTAAAAGTTCGCATCGCGATGAACAGTAAAGATAGACGCATTGTTCCAGACATGGGCGTGCGCGTAAGCTTTCTCGAAAGCCGCGATCCCAAAGCACCAAAACCCAGCGGCGTTTGGGCGCCCGAGAGTGCCATCATCAAGAAAGATAATAAAAGTTATGTCTTTATTGTGAGCGAAGGCATCGCCAAACAAACTGAAGTCACTGTCGGTGACAAACGCGATGCAGACGTTTTGATCAGCAAAGGTTTGACCGGCGGCGAAACTTTAGTACTGCGACCATCAGACAAATTACGTGACGGCGGCAAAGTGGTTGAAAAAGTCGCGGCAGCCAAATAATGAATTCCGCCACTACACCACTGGTTGAAATACGCGACCTGACCAAAGCCTATGTCCGCGGCAAACAGCGGGTCGAAGTTTTGCATGGCATTAATCTGGATATTGTCGATGGCGATTTTGTCGCTTTGATGGGGCCCTCGGGTTCCGGCAAAACCACGCTGCTGAATTTGATTGGCGGCCTGGACTCGCCGTCGTCGGGTTTATTGAAAGTACAGAACCAGCGCATCGATGATTTCGGCAGTGACGAGTTGGCAGCATGGCGTGCCAATACCGTTGGCTTTATTTTTCAAAGCTATAACCTGATGCCGGTACTAACTGCGCTGAAAAATGTTGAGCTGCCTTTATTGCTCACCGACATGAGCGGCAGCGAGCGCAGCCGACGCGCTGCGGTGGCATTGGAACTCGTTGGCCTGTCGGATAGAAGCAAGCACAAACCCAATGAACTCTCCGGCGGCCAGCAGCAACGTGTCGCGATCGCGCGCGCGCTGGTGTCCGACCCGCGTATTCTGATTTGCGATGAACCGACCGGTGATCTGGATCGTAAAACTGCCGATGAAGTATTGACGCTATTGCAACAGCTCAATAATGATTTTGGCAAAACCATTATTATGGTCACGCATGATCCAAAAGCGGCCGAGTATGCAAAGCGAACCGTGCATCTTGATAAAGGCACGCTGGTGAACGAGGCGGCACATTAAGCATGAAATATTTTGGCTTGATCTGGGCTGGCCTGTTTCGTAAAAAATTACGAACGCTGCTGACTTTATTATCTTTATGGTCGGCGTTCGTTTTGCTGGGCTTATTGCAATCGGTGAATTCGCTGTTTTCCGGCGGTGCCGATTTTTTGGGTGCCAATCGCTTAATTACGCAGGCCAGAACCAGTTTCACGCAGCCGCTGCCCATGCGTTTGATGGCGCAGATTGAATCGGTGCCGGGTGTGACCCGGGTGTCGCATTCGCAATTTTTTGGTGGCCAATACCAGGACCCGAAAAACTTCTTCCCGCAGTTTGTCGTCAATCCACAGCGCCTATTCGATACTTATCCGGAATGGGTTTTATCGGACGACGCAAAACGTAATTTTATTTCAACCCAGGATGGCGCCATCGCCGGAAAACTACTGGCCGATAAATATGGCTGGAAAGTCGGCGATACCATTCCGCTCAATTCTTTTATCTGGACCAAGCAGGACGGCAGTAGAATTTGGGAGTGGAAATTAGTCGGCATTTTTGATGGCCGCAACAAAGAATGGAAAGAACGTGCCAATCTGATGTACCTGAACTACGGCCAGTTTGACGAAGGTCGCAATCCACGTGCCAAAGGCCTGGCGGGGGTGTTTGTGGTGCAAGTTAATGACCCTAATCAATCCGAGCGTATTGCAGCAGCCATTGATGCAAAGTTTGAAAACTCTGCCGATGAAACCAAAACGCAAAGCGAGCAGGAATTTCAATTGGGTTTTATTCGGCAATTGGGTGACATTGGTTTTATCGTCAACTTAATTACCAGCGCAGTGTTTTTTTCCATTTTATTCTTGACCGGCGTCAGCATGTCGCAGGCCGTGCGTGAACGCATTCCGGAGTTGGCCATACTTAAAGTATTGGGATTCAAAGACCGCACCGTCATGTTGCTGGTACTAGCAGAAGCTTTTTTATTGTGCTTTTTAGGTGCCTTGACCGGTATGTTTTCGGCCAGTTTAATCGCCACCACTTTGCCGCCGGAATTTCCGATCAGTACCGACTCGCGTGTTTGGATAATTGCCGGCATTAGTGTTTTGGTGCTGTCGTTATTGATTGGTGTGCCGCCAGCATTGCGCGCGTTGCGTATTAAAATTGTCGATGCATTGGCAGGAAGATGATATGAGCAGTCTTACTCAAATTCGCGAAATCACCGTGATGAACCTGCAGAGCATTCCGCAACGACTCGGCGCTTCGCTGGTGGTGGTGATCGGTATTGCCGGTGTGGTCGGCGTGATGGTCGCGCTACTGTCGATGTCGCAAGGGCTTGGCAAAACATTAGGCTCCACTGGGCGGCTTGATCGCGTGGTAATAACCCGTGGTGGTTCGAATGGCGAGTTGGCGAGTTTTCTAGAGCGCGGCAACGTGACCTTGATAAAACAAGATCCCGCGATCAAACGAGGAACCGATAATTTACCTTTGGCGTCCGGCGAATTAATCGTGATTACCGAAGTGCCGCGCTTTGGTCAGAAGACCGGTGCCAATGTCACACTGCGCGGCGTTGAGCCGACGGCTTTTGCATTACGCCCGGAATTAAAAATAATTGATGGTCGAAAATTTCGCCCCGGTATTCGCGAAATTATTGTCGGCCAGGCAGCAACAAAACAATTTGACGGACTGCGCACGGGTGCCGAGTTACGCTTCCGCGGCCAGGCCTGGAAGATAGTCGGCATTTTCAGCACGAAAGGCGATGCTCATGAATCCGAACTTTGGACCGATGCCGAAACAGCGCAAAGTGCTTTTGCCCGCAGCGGATTTTCATCGGTGCTGGTAAGTTTAAATAATCTGGATTCATTCGAGTCACTCAAGTCGCGCTTGACCAGCGACCCGCAATTGAACGTCGATGTAAAAACCGAATATGATTTTTTCAGCGGACAATCATCCGGCTTAACCGGCGTGATTAGCGTACTTGCCGGCATTGTCGCTTTCATTATGGGCATTGGTGCCATTGCCGGCGCCCTCACCACCATGTACTCGGCGGTATCGGCACGCACGCAGGAAATTGGTACCTTGCGAGCGATTGGTTTTGGTGCCATGCCGGTGATCGCATCGGTTATGTCGGAGGCTTTAATTTTAGCATTGGCCGGTGGTTTAGTAGGTGCGCTTATTGCCTACATCGCCTTCAATGGTTATTCGGTTTCGACTTTGGGCGCAGGCTTTACCCAAGTGGCATTTCAATTTGCAGTAACGCCTGGCCTCGTTTTTATTGGTTTGATATTGGCCATAGCGATTGGCTTTGTCGGCGGTTTATTACCCGCGATACGCGCGGCAAGAATGCCGGTGACGGTGGCGTTACGGGGCGGTTGATCAGCAGCTGAATTCGACTCGCTAAACAATTGCGCATCTCACATAATCCGAAATAACTGACGTAATTGCGCCTGCACGCCGTGCCCAAATTGTTTGCAATATCTGACGTAGGGGCGCCTGCTTGCTGCGCCCAAAATTCTTCGTAAGCCTTGGGCGCAGCAAGCAGGCGCCCCTACGGTTTCTTCTTTACCGTCATCAACACCACGCCAAATAAAATCAATAACATCGCGCCGATGGCACTGCTATTGAATTTCTCGCCGAGCAATAAAGCTCCAATCGCAACGGCAATGACCGGGTTTACGTAAGCATAGCTAGTCGCTAGTGCAGGTCGCACATGATGCAGCAACCAGATGTAGGCACTGAATCCAAAAATCGAGCCGGCGACTACGAGATACAACATCGCCACCGTCGGCCTGATATCCGGCAATGCCGTGATGCGCTCACCGAGCAATAAACCTGCGATGCAGGCGAACACACTGCCCACAAGCATTTGCGATGCGGCTGACATGAAGGGTGCAGGCAAGTCTTGTTTGCGTGACCAGATCGAACCATAAGCCCAGGTAACCGGCGCTATCAGAACGGCTAGCAAGCCTTGCCATCCGGCATTCATTTCAGTGCCGATGTTTAGCCAGAGCACACCGGCAAAACCAATCGCAATACCAAACCATTCACGCGCACTCGGGTGTTCGCCACGCATGGCGGAAAACACACCGGCCCATAAGGGCATCGCTGCGACACCGATCGCCACCAATCCAGTCGAAACCGTTTGCTCGGCCAGATTGACCAACGCATTGGAAAGTACCGTCAGCAGGATGGCCAATACAAAAATGACGCGCCATTGTTTGTGTGTTGGCGCCGCAACCCCGCGCCAACGCAAGACGGTAAACATCAGACTACCGGCAATCAACATCCGTATCGATGTCAGTAAAAATGGCGGATAAGCTTGCAGCGCAATCTTGATGCCGTAATAGGTTGAGCCCCATAGCACATAGACTGCAATCAAGGCTGAAAGCACAGCCGCCTTGCTCGGTACAACGGATTTATTTGCGGTCATATGCTTATTTTACCGACATTTCACCGGCGAGAATTTTTTCTTTCAGCGGCAAGCCCCAACGATAACCGCCCAGCGAACCATCGCCACGAATAATGCGATGACAAGGCACCACGACGGCACATTTATTTTTTGCACAGGCGCTGGCGACAGCGCGCGTGGCTTTTGGCATGTCGAGTTTTTCGGCTAATTGTGCGTAACTTAAAGTCTTGCCGGAAGGAATTTTCATCAAGGCCTGCCAAACCCGTTGCTGAAAAGCCGTGCCCATTAACTCAAGCGAGACACGGCTTTTCTTTCCCGATAAATAGTCGACAACGGCGCTGACTTTCGGCGTAATAAATTCATCACGACCGGCATCCACGCGCTTAAGATTCGCGGCTGGAAATTCGTCCTGCAATTCTTTTTCAAGACTGCTTTGGTTATCGCCGAGGGCAATGGCACAAATACCGCGCTCGGTAGCTGCGATGAGTGTTTTTCCCAAACGAGTTTCAAGAATCGTGTAACGGATTTCAAGACCGGCACCGCCGCGTTGATACGCGAGTGGAGACATGCCCAGTTTTACCGCGCCGTTTTCGTAAACACGACTGGGAGAACTGAAACCGGCTTCGTACAGCGCACGCGTGACATCGCTGTTTTTTCGCAGTTCGTTTTTGAGATTCTTGAATTTTTGTTGCGAAACAAATTCGGCAGGTGTCAGGCCATAGGCCAGTACGAATTGTTTTTGTAAATAGGCCGGACTCCAGCCAACTGTCTTGGCCAGTTGCGTGAGCGCATGCGGACCCTGTTGCAAAAGTTTGCGGGCTTCGATGACTTGCGGTGGCAGTGAGGTTTTGTTCATGACAACAGATTAGCCAAGCCCGATGAGCTTGGCTATCCGAATCTTGTCGTAGCCCGGGTCACGCTCCACCGACCCGGGGTTGCCGGGAAACCATAAATAAAAACCCTGGTCGGTGAAGCGTGACCCGGGCTACGATCTCTTTCCTAAAACCATAATCCCAGCAGATGCCGGGATTATGGTTTGGGTTATTGGCAATGTGTGGGCGCAGCAAGCAGGCGCCCCTACATTAATTCGCCCAGATTTTATCGTTCTTGGTGACCAACACTTGCGTGGTGAGTACCGGGCTGGCTTTCAAGATTGAAATGGTGTCAGCGAGAATTGCAGCAGATTCACGCATCAATGGGTCTGGACGTTTCTTGGCGGCTTCTTCTTCGGCGACCTGGACTTTTACATCGCGTTCGTTTGCTTGCAGGCCGTCATCTTTACTTTCCGGACCGGCATCGGCCAAGCCTAATGTTTTACGTTCTGCGTCGCGGGCTTTACGTTTTGCTTCCATGCGATCACGTTCGGCACTGCGCACGCCTTCGTTTAAGGACAAGGTTTTTTTATCGCGTTCGGCACGAAATTCCGCCACGTCTTCGCTCCACCACTGGAACTCGCGATCAGTGGCAATACGCGCCTCATGATCAGCTCGCAATTTAGCAACGATAGGTTTGAAATTACCCACGCTGGTATATTTTGCGGGTTCAATACGGGTGAACGGCAAGGCATTGTCGTAGGTGCTTTCACCAAATTCGGTGGCATCGGCCGTTACCGGAAATTGCAGATCAGGTGTTACCGCAGCATTTTGCGTGGTACCGCCATCAATCCGGAAAAATTGTTGCGAGGTGATTTTCGCCGTACCGTATTTGCCGCCTGCTTCACCGCGTTCGGGTGGTAATGGCAATAAACCTTGCACGGTGCCCTTACCAAAAGTGGGCTCGCCAATAATCAGACCACGACCATAATCTTGAATCGCGGCGGCAAAAATTTCCGAAGCCGAGGCCGATGAACGATTAACCAATACGGCAAGCGGGCCAGTCCACAACACGCCGCGATCTTCGTCGCTGCGCACTTGCGTATAACCGCCGGATTGACGCACTTGCACGACCGGACCACGATCAATAAACAGACCGGTTAGATCAACGGCTTCATCGAGTGAACCACCACCATTTTCACGCAAATCGACTACCACGCCATCGACTTTTTCAGCCTTCAGTTCGTTCAATAGTTTTGCCACGTCGGTAGTTGCCGAACGTGGGTTTGGATCGCGGCGCTGCATGGCTTCAAAGTCGGCATAAAATGCCGGCAATTCAATTACGCCAATACGCTTGCCACCAACATCAATAATACGTTTACTGGCGGCCTGGTCTTCCAGTTTTATGGTGTCGCGCACCAAGGTAACCATTACGTGTTTCGCATCAACACCTTGGTCGCCGGGGATAATATCCAGGCGTACTTTGGTGCCTTTATCGCCGCGAATTTTTTCGACGACGTCGTCAATACGCCAGCCGACCACATCAATCATCGGTTCTTTATCGCCTTGGCCAACAGAAACAATTCGATCACCGACTTTTACCTTGCCCGACAATTGCGCGGGTGAGCCGGCCACAATCGTGCGGATCACGACGTATTCGTCCTGGCGTTGCAATACTGCGCCAATGCCTTGCAGCGACAAACGCATTTGCATCATGAAGTTTTCGTGCGACTTGGGGCTCATGTAACTGCTATGTGGATCAATCGACAACGTGTAGGCATTCATGAAAAATTCGAAAGCATCGTCACCGCGCAATTCGGAGCTGCGTTCGGCCACTTGGGCGTAACGCTTGTCGAGTGTCTTGCTAATTTCTTCGGCCGAGCGGCCGGCCAATTTCAAACGCAGGACATCATTTTTTACCGACTTGCGCCACAGATCATTCAAGCTATTGGCATCTGCCGCCCAAGCGGCGTCTTTGCGATCATAGGCCCAGCTTTCATTGCTGCTGAAATCGAAGGGCTGCTTCAACATGCTGCGAGCAAACGCAATGCGCTGTTGAACGCGTTCCTGGTAGGTTGCAAATACCGTGAAAGCCGGGTCCAGCTTGCGTGACTTGATGGCATCGTCAAGCGTGGTTTTATAGACTTCAAAGTTTTTCATGTCGCTGGCGGTGAAATACATTTTTTCGCTATCGAGCATGTCGATATAGCGACGAAAAATATCGGCCGATAATTCGTCATTCAATGGACGCGGACGATAAGCCAAATCACTGTCGGAAAACACGCCATAAACAAAAGTTGCGGCAATCGCCTGATCGGCGGTCGGATGCATGCCGGCATCGGCAGCCATCGGCTTGTCTGCTTTACTACCGGGTGCCGCACCAATCGCCAAGGTCAGCGGAATAAGGGCAGTTAAAGCTATCAATTTGTTTTTCAACATGGGTTCTCTCGCAACTGTGAACGGTTTGAGCATGCGCCGCTTTGAAGCGTGCTGCCTGTGCCAATGGTTATAGTCTGAGCCTGAACCTAGACGGAAGGTTCCACAAAACCGGCCTCGGCCGCCATACGGTCGGCGTGATACGACGAGCGTACCATTGGGCCCGATGCAACGTGCGTGAAGCCCATCGCCATGCCTTCGACTTCAAACTCTTTGAATTCTTCGGGTGTCCAGTAGCGCATGACGGGATGGTGATGTGCAGTCGGTTGCAGATATTGTCCGATGGTAATCATATCCACATCGTGCGCACGCAAATCGCGCATGGCGCCCAGCACCTGATCTTTTTCTTCACCCAGCCCTAACATAATGCCGGACTTGGTCGGCACGTCGGGATGTTGTGCCTTGAATTTTTTCAGCAAATCCAATGACCACTGGTAATCGGCACCCGGTCGCACATTCGGATACAACTCGACCACGGTTTCAAGATTATGATTGAACACGTCCGGCGGATTGGTCGCCAATATTTCCAGCGCGCGTTCCATGCGACCCTTGCCACGGAAATCTGGCGTCAGAATTTCGATTTTGATATTCGGACTCAGCACGCGAGTTTCACGAATGCAATCAACGAAATGTTGTGCGCCACCGTCGCGTAAGTCATCGCGATCCACCGACGTAATCACGACATAACGCATGCCCATATCGGCGACCGTGCGGGCAAGATTCATCGGCTCGCTGGCATCGGGTGGTTTCGGGCGGCCGTGCGCCACATCGCAGAAAGAGCAGCGACGCGTACAAATCGCGCCGAGAATCATGAAAGTGGCGGTGCCATGACTGAAGCATTCGTGGATGTTCGGACAACTCGCGTCTTCGCAAACGGTGACCAGACGATTTTCGCGTAATCGCGATTTCAGTTTTTCAACTGCATTGCCCGACGGAATACGCACGCGAATCCAGCTTGGCTTACGCAGCAACGGTGCGACTTCAAATTTCACCGGACTACGGGCAATTTTATTTTCGCCCAGTTGCTTGACGCCTTCTTGCAGGGAATTAATGACCTTCAGCGGAATGTTTTTTGCGTCAGACATTTGTCAGGCCAGTTGAATATCGGTTGAGAAAGATCGGGTAATTCGCTCGTAAAAACCGGCGACAAATTTAATTGCTTCGCCATCTGTTGCACCAGCTCGGCTTTTACCAAAGCCAAATCACCCGTACCGCCGCAGTTTATCATCGAGGTGACTTGCAAACCTTCATAACCACAGGGATTGATGCGGGAAAACGGTTCCAGGTCCATATTGATATTGAACGCCAAACCATGGAAGGTGCAGCCACGCCGAACCCTCAGGCCAAGCGCGCCGATTTTTTCGCCGTTCACATAAACACCAGGCGCGCCTTCTTTGCGCAGGGCTTCAATATTCCAAACCGCGATGGTGTCGATCATGGCCTGCTCAATCCGGCAGACAAACTCGCGCACGCCAACGCCAATCCGGCGTAGATCAACCAAGGGATACGCCACAATTTGCCCGGGCCCGTGATACGTGACCTGCCCGCCGCGGTTGGTTTGCACCACCGGAATATCGCCGGGTGCCAATACATGTTCCGGCTTGCCGGCCTGGCCCAGGGTAAATACTGGGTGGTGTTCGACCAACCAAAGCTCATCGACCGTGTCGTCGCTACGCGTATCGGTGAAGCGCTCCATCGCTGGCCAGACCTGCAAAAAAGCCTGCTGACCAAGGTCTCGGATGGTCCAGAACGGATTCAAAGAGTCCACTTAACTTCCGGCAGCGCCCTCAATGCATCGTGAGCAGCATCATACTGCTCGCGGTCTTCAGCATGAAACCCGACCGTGACCGAAATGTAATTGCCCTTTGCCGATGGTTTCGAGCGCAGGGTCTCCGGATGCCAAAGCAACCCCAGGGCTTCAAGGGTGTGCAGTAGCAGTGCATCCAAGCCCACATCAGCTGGCCCCAGCACGGTAATTTCAATCGTGCCGGGGAATACAAAACCACGTTGTTCAGGAGTGTCATTCATAGGTTTATTATCGGGGCAAAACGGCAGTTTCCCAAGGCCTGGTGAACTCCAATGGCCGGAAAAGCGGGCGGTCATGGCAAACTATGCGAATGGCCCGAATTCCCGATGCTTTTATTGACGACCTGTTAGCGCGTACCGATGTGGTCGAGCTGATCGGATCGCGCATCCCTTTGAAGCGTCAGGGCCGTGAATATTCCGCGCGTTGCCCGTTTCATGATGAACGATCGCCCAGTTTTACCGTGAGCCCAACCAAGCAGTTTTACCATTGCTTCGGGTGTGGCGCGCATGGCACCGCGATTGCCTTCCTGATGAATTACGATCGTCTGGAATTTATGGATGCGGTCGAAGAACTTGCCAAACGTGTTGGCCTGGAAATCCCGAAAGACACGCGTTCACGCAATGAATCGGGTGAGTCGAAAGATTGTTATGCGGCACTCGAAGCGGCGACGCAGTTTTTCCAGAAGCAACTCGCACAAAATTCTGCGGCGCAAAATTATCTGGATAAACGCGGTGTCGATGCTGAAAACCGCGCGCGTTTTTCAATTGGTTATGCGCCCGATGGCTTCAATGCTTTGAAAGATGCATTGGGCACCGATGATCGGCGAATGAAGCTGCTTGAAAAAGTCGGTCTATTTTCGAAAAACGATACCGGTCGCATCTACGATAAATTCCGTGATCGGGTAATGTTTCCGATTCATGACCGGCGTGGGCGCGTGATTGCTTTTGGCGGACGCGTTTTGGAGAAAGACGACGGTCCGAAATATTTAAACTCGCCGGAAACTCCGCTCTTTCATAAAGGCCGCGAACTCTACGGTTTGTGGCAAGTGCGACAAGCGAACTCGAAAATTCCGCGCCTGATTGTGGTCGAAGGCTATATGGATGTAGTTGCGCTGTTTCAATATGGCGTAACGCAGGCCGTGGCAACACTCGGTACTGCCACCACGCCGGAGCACGCCGAGCTTTTATTCCGCAATGCTGCCGATGTCTATTTTTGTTTTGACGGTGATCGGGCTGGACGCGGTGCCGCCTGGAAGGCCGTCGAGTCAATCTTGCCGCGCATGAAAGATGGCCGCCAGGCCTACTTTTTATTTTTACCCGATGGCGAAGACCCCGACAGTATTGTTCGACAAGAAGGTGCCGATGGTTTTGATCTGCGTCTGCAACAGGCAACGCCACTTTCACAATTTTTCTTTGATGAATTGAGCAAAGATATTGTCTTGAATAATATGGAAGGCAAAGCGCGTCTGGCCGAACGTGCAAAACCGATGCTGGCAAAAATTCCTGACGGCGCTTTCGCCGATTTAATGATGCAGCGTTTGGGTGAAATGACGGGATTAAAGCAGCAGGCGACACTTTCCCAAGGCCCACTCCTGACCAATGCACCACGACGCAATTCTGCGCCACCGCCGAAGTTGAGTTTGGTACGTGCCGCAATTACTTTGCTTTTACAGCAACCTTCATTGGTCTTACATATCGAGCCGCCGCATTTATTTGCCATCTTGCGGCAACCCGGCATACCGCTTTTATGCGAATTGATTGCATTGATTCGCGAACGCCCGGATATCAATACCGGTTTGATTATAGAAAGTTTTGCCGAACGCGAGGAACAGGCATCGCTGCAAAAACTCGCCGCCCAGGAATTCCCCGGCGAACCCGAACATTGGCAAGCCGAATTCAACGATGCCTTATCGCAACTCGACAAACAAACCCGCATGCAACGCATTGAAGAATTGAATGCGAAGACCGGACGTAGCATTGACGAGAATAATGAGCTGCGTGAATTGCTAACGGCCAGGATACGGTAGGAGGCCGCTTGCGGGC
>JAYSQD010000129.1:0-1917 GCA_043721835.1 Arenimonas sp.
GGCGCTTCGTGGTTCCGTGGCTTCGGGCAAAGCCAGCAAAACATTTTCTTCTTGCAATATAGTGACCGGCTCACGCATGGCATTGGCCATGCCAGGTGCAATAGCGATGACCATCGTCCCAACAACGCTAAATACGCCAGCAAGAAACCAATGTTCGTGAGTCCAGCGTGAAAGTGCGCTGTCAATTTTAGGATGCGGCAAAACGAACTCCGTCGGTAAAACCGGCCAGTGCAAGAGCGCTAAAGATAACCAAGATGAAAAGCACACGTCAAACCCTTGTAATCACTGGATTTTTTGTTCAGAAAGGTTTAACTTTAACTTAACTTCGCGGGCTACTTTGAGTTCGTGATTCAATAGCCACTTTTAGAACGGCGCAGAGCCAGAAATTATGACAACGATTGCAGAAAGCCTTGCCCTGATTGGTCGAGGGGTAGAAGAAATACTCAAATTCGAAGAACTCGAAGCGCGTTTGAAGCTCGGCCGCCCGTTAAGAATCAAGGCCGGCTTTGACCCGACTGCGCCGGATTTACATATCGGCCACACGGTGCTTTTGAACAAAATGCGCCAATTTCAGGATTTGGGCCATACCGTTATTTTCCTGATTGGCGACTTCACCGGCATGATCGGCGACCCCACCGGCAAGAATGTCACTCGTAAAGCTTTAACTCGCGAAGACGTATTGGCGAATGCTAAAACGTACGCCGATCAGGTTTTCAAAGTGCTGGATAAAGATAAAACCGAAGTGCGGTTTAATTCCGAATGGTTTGGTGAAATGAGCGCGGCCGACATGATCAAGCTTGCCGCCCAGCACACGGTCGCACGCATGCTGGAACGCGATGATTTCAACAAGCGTTTTACCGGTCAGCAACCGATTGCGATTCATGAATTTTTATACCCACTCGTACAAGGTTATGACTCGGTCGCCTTGAGATCGGATGTTGAATTGGGCGGTACTGATCAAAAATTTAATTTGCTGATGGGCCGCGCCTTGCAGGAAAATGCCGGGCAGCCACCACAGATTGTATTGACCATGCCATTGCTCGAAGGCCTGGATGGTGTCAATAAAATGGGCAAGTCATTAGGCAATTATATTGGTATTAATGAGCCCGCCAATGACATTTTCGGCAAGACCATGTCGATCTCGGATACCTTGATGTGGCGCTGGTTTACGCTGTTATCGTTTGAAAAATCCTTAGACGATATCGAGCAGATGAAACGCGATGTTGCAGCCGGGCAGAACCCGCGTGATTTTAAAGTACAGCTTGCTCGCGAATTGGTGGATCGCTTTCATGCCGCGGGTGCTGGCGAAGCAGCCATCACACATTGGAACGAAGTGATCAAAGGCGGCGCCGTGCCAACCGATCTGGTCACGCAGGATATTGCGGTGACAGAAGAAGGTATTCGTCTTGGCGCACTATTGCGCGCCGCAGGCTTGGCGCCGTCTGGCGCGGAAGCGAATCGTAAAATTGTCGAACGTGCAGTGCGAATCGATGGCGTGATTGTGGAAGATCGCGAAATAAGTTTTCATGCAGGACAAAGCCTGCTGTTACAGCTTGGCAAACGTGGGTTTGCAAAAGTAGATCTAGTTAAAGCATGAGGTTTCGCATGCTGTTTTGATTTTGGGCTTTTCAAAAACATTCAATATCAGTTAGTATGAGAACCCCTTTACAGCATGCAGCTGTTTTTCGGCAGCTAGTTGTGACGCGGTGCGGCAAAAAAATGGATTTTCACTATTGACGACCCAATTTTATGCCCTATAATGTGCGGCTCCCTTGAGCGAAACGCCTCGGGACGGGTTCTACGGAACCCACGCAATAAGATCTTTGACAGTGTGCGCAGGAAATTTGTGCGGGCGTCTGTAGAGCGGAGTTAAGTCCAATCTTGCAGATGTCTGTTAACAGCTTTAAGTCAATTCAG
>JAYSQD010000130.1:0-1048 GCA_043721835.1 Arenimonas sp.
ATCTGGGCTTGGATTCACGTTTTTGGAACGAACGAAATAGGCATGCGGGTTTCGAACCTGCCGTTCGGCGCGATTTACGTTCTTGGGCTTGCTTTTACGTCGCGCTTTGCCTTTCAAAATCGTTTTGCGTGGATTCCATTTGCATTCATTCCATTCGTTTGGTTTTATTTGAATGAGATCCGGCCGTACATGATGCTTTCCGCGTTTGCATGCGCCACGGTATCGGCATTAATTATTTTTGCATTTGGTGATCGAAATGTTAGTGAACGCGCATTGCAGCTAGTCGTACCTTTTTTTTTAGTCGCTTGGCTAACGCATATTCTCGCAATTTTGTTAATGCCGGCGATAATACTCATCTCCCTTTCAAGCACGCGCTTTCGCCGCAAACCTACCCTCACGCCACTAATCCGCCTTGCAGTTATCTGGGCGGTACCATTTCTCCTCATCGCTACGTATTATGCAACGACGCTCGTTGGCGGCGCGGCCGGGGCCGAGCTGTCAAACAACAACCGCGGTAATTCATCACTTGCGTCGCTAGCCGAAATTGCATACGAACAATTCGGATTCGGCGGGCTCGGTCCGAGTCGTATCGCCTTGCACGAGTCGGTTGGTTTTTCGGCGTATAAGCCCTATATTGCGTACATTTTTTTCGGCATCACGGGGCTTTTCGTTGCGGTATATACCGGAACGCGAGGAAATATTCAGCGTACATCGATCGTCTTGTTTGCAGGTTGGCTCATCTCTCTGAGCTTTGCCACGCTTGCTTCGGAATTAACTCATGCTCGCTTTCTCGGGCGCCATTTGGCGGGAACGTTTCCATTACTCGCACTTGCTGGCATTCCACTGTCGCGTTCACGTATCGCATTCATGAGCTTACTAGCGATTTTTTTGGTGTCCGATTATCGGCTCTCGCATGTGACGGTCTATACGAAAGACGATTATCGAGCCGCCGTAGCGGCAGTGCTCGCGCTCAATAACGACCGCCCCGGGACGATCGATTGGGCTGCGGATGATCTTACTGCCGGCTTCTACGGACTTAATTTAAATT